>JBNKHC010000253.1:0-6656 GCA_050290145.1 Kiloniellaceae bacterium
GCCTACGGCGGCCAGGGCCAGATCTCCGACGTCCAGCAGCCCCGCTACGGGCAGCAGGTCTTCGATATCCTCTGGCCCTTCTAAGTCCTGCTTCGCATCCTCCATCGCAGGCAGAAAAAGGGCCGCGTCTAAGACGCGGCCCTTTCCTGTCTGGGTTACTGCTCTGGGGGAAGCAGCCCTACATGAGGTTCTCAGTCGTCCCGGTGGGTCCGTTCCATGCGTTCATGCCGCTCCTGCGATTCGATCGACAGGGTGGCAATCGGCCGGGCCTCGAGGCGGCGCAGGGAAATCGGCTCCCCCGTCTCCTCACAATAGCCGTAGGATTCGTCCTCGATCCGCCGGAGGGCGGCGTCGATCTTGGAGATCAGCTTGCGCTCGCGGTCGCGAGTGCGGAGCTCCAAGGAACGATCGGTTTCGAGAGACGCCCGGTCGGCAATGTCCGGTTCGTGCAGAGAGACCTCCTGCAAATGCTGCAAGGTCTCGCCCGATTCGCGTTGCAGGTCCGCCTTCCACTGCAGCAGCTTCTGGCGGAAATACTCACGCATCTTCGGGTTCATGAACTCCTCGCTCTCTTTGGGGCGATAGTTCTTCGGCAACTTCACAGTCATCCCTGGTCCCGTAAATGAGTACCAAACGCGCCGGGAGTATATGGAATTTGCCTAGCCCGGCAAGTCCTTGGAATCTTCAATTTTTCTTGGGCGGAATTCGGCGGATTCCCGCCGGATTCCCGGCCCCGGGAGGCCCTCAGCGCCCGCGCTTGGCCAACTCCACGGCCGCCCGAATCTCAATTTGATTAATAATTTCAACGAGTTTTGGGTCGTCGATCTTGTTCTGGCGCTGCTTCAGGACGCCGGCCAGGTTCTCCAGATGGGCCAGCGGTACCTCGCCCAGCATGATGGCGAGGCGCAGTTCCTCCAGCGTGTCGAGCAGCGACTCGGCGCGCCGGCGGGCACGCTTGCGACCCTCGGTGGCGTCATCGACCTCCTGCACCGCCAGGAGGGCGGTCAGGGCCGAGACCGGCGAGGCCCCGGTGGGCGCAGCGCTCTGCGAGGGGCCCTCGGCCAGGGCGCGGGCGAAGCCGCCGCCGCCGCCGGAAGGGGCCGCGCGGCCGCTGCGGGAGGTAGAGGTGGTCTTCGGGCCGGAAAAGCGGTCGATCTTCATTCAGAACCCTAAACTCGGACTGCTCGGCAGACACTGCGCCCACGCGGTTAACAACGCGTTAAACCTCTGAAAAACCGGCAGGAATTTCCTAGCCGCCGGGGCCGGTTTTTGCCGCGCCGGCCCGGCCCCGGCGCCCGGGAGCCGCCGCCCGGGCCAGGAAACCCGCCATTTCCGCCGAATTCCGGACTTTCCGGACTTGGCACGGGATTCGCATTGAGACTGGCGAGTCCAAAGCCCTGGGAATGTTCTTGATGCCCACTGCACGTTTTCATACCGCCGCTTTCCGGCCCCGCCTGCCCCGCTTCGGCGCCCGCCTCCCCGGGAGCCTGCGTGGCGCGCTGGCGCTGGCTTTCAGCCTGGTCCTGGCGCTCGGCCTGGCCCTGGACGGCAGCGCCGCCCGCGCCCAGACCGTCTCGCGGATCAAGGACGTGGCCGACTTCGAGGGCGTGCGCGACAACCTGCTGGTCGGTTACGGCCTGGTGGTCGGCCTCAACGGCACCGGCGACAACCTGGACAGCGCCGTCTTCACCCGCGAGAGCCTGATCGGCATGCTGCAGCGCCTGGGCGTCAACGCGCGCGACGAGGACCTGGACACCGACAACGTCGCCGCGGTGATGATCACCGCCGACCTGCCCCCCTTCTCCCGCCAGGGCACCCGCATCGACGTGCAGGTCTCCGCCCTGGGCGACGCCGAGAGCCTGCTGGGCGGCACCCTGCTGGTGACCCCGCTGCTGGGCGCCGACGGCGAGGTCTACGCCGTGGCCCAGGGCCAGGTGGCCGTGGCCGGCTTCAGCGCCGCGGGCAACGCCGAGACCATCGTCAAGGGGGTGCCGACCTCCGGGCGCATCGCCAACGGCGCCATCATCGAACGCGAACTGGGCTTCGAGCTGGAGCAGCTGAGCTCTGTGAAGCTGTCCCTGCGCAACCCCGATCTCACCACCGCGCGCCGCATCGCCGACGCCATCAACGATTTCACCGGCGAGGCCGCGGCCCGTTCCGTCGATCCCACCACCGTGCGGATCAGCCTGCCAGCCCGCTACAACGGTGACGTGGTCGCCCTGATGACCGATATCGAGCAGCTTCGGGTGCGCACCGACCAGCCGGCCCGCGTGGTCATCGACGAGGCCTCCGGCATCATCGTCATGGGCGAGAACGTGCGCATCAGCACGGTCGCCATCGCCCAGGGCAACCTCACGATCCGCATCACCGAGACCCCGCAGGTCAGCCAGCCCAACGCCTTTTCCAACACCGGCACCACCGAGATCGTGGACCGCACCGACATCCAGGTCGACGAGGACGGCGACAAGCGCCTGGCCGTTGTGCCCTCGGGCATCAGCCTGCAGGAGCTGGTCAACGGCCTCAACGCCCTGGGCATCGGCCCGCGCGACATGATCTCCATCCTCCAGGCGATCAAGGCCGCCGGCGCCCTGCAGGCCGAGATCGAGGTGCTGTGATCATGGACCAGGCCGCCATCACCACCGCTCTCGCCCGCTTCCAGCCCTCGCCGGCTGAGAACGCGGTCTCCCTGAAGCAGGCCAAGCGGGCCGCCGAGGAGTTCGAGGCGCTGTTCATCTCCGAGATGCTGAGCCCGGTGTTCGAGAACCTCGACACCGGCGGCCTCTTCGGCGGCGGCCAGGGCGAGAAGATTTACCGCTCCCTGATGGTTCAGGAGTACGGCAAGGCCATCGCCAAGGCGGGTGGCATCGGCATCGCAGACACGGTGCAACGCGAAATCCTCAGAATGCAGGAGAATCAGCAATGACCGAGATCCAGGCCGACGCGGCCCCGCCGACACCGGAGGAACTGCGTCAGGTGATCCACATTATCGAGGACCTGACGGCGGTGATGAGCCGCGAGGTCGAGCTGCTGCGCGCCATGCGGGTGCGCGACTTCGGCGAGCTGCAGGACCACAAGCTGGGCCTCGTGCAGTCCTACGAGAAGCAGACCGAGAACCTGCGCAACAACCCGGCCTTCGTCGAGGCCATCGATCCGCTGCTGCGGGACGAACTGACCGACGTCATGGAGCGCATGCACGAGGTGATGAGCGAGAACGAAATGGCCATCAACGCGGCGCGGACCGCCAACCAGCGGGTCGCCACCGCCATCGTCAAGGCGGTCGAGGAACAGCAGAGCGAAAGCGCCGGCTATTCCAGCCGCGGCAGCACGGGCAAGTCGACCGGCAAGCCGCCGGTCTCGGTGCAGATCGACCAGCACCTCTAGGCCACGAAGCCCGAGACAGCGGATCCACCCGCCCGGATTTCCAGCGAGACACCGAACATGACGCTCAGCATCGCCCTCTACAACGCGCTCAGCGGCCTGCAGGTCAACCAGACGGCCCTGCAGGTCACCTCGAGCAACGTGGCGAACGTCAACACGCCCGACTACGCGCGCAAGATCCACGATCAGCAGAACCGCGTGCTGGGCGGCGTCGGCGCCGGCGTCGAAACCGCGCAGATCGTGCGCCGCATCGACCAGTTCCTGCGCCGCGACCTGATGGAAGAGACCACCGTGGTCGGCAATGCCGAGGTGCGAGCCGACTACCTCAACCGCATGCAGACGCTCTTCGGCTCGCTGGGCAACAACAACGCCCTCGGCAATTCGATCACCGACCTGGCGGTGGCCATCGAGAACGTGGCCAACAGCCCGGAAGTCGCCGCCCACCGCTTCGACGCGGTCAACGAGGCGGTCGAAATGGCCGAGTATTTCAACAGCATGGGCGATCAGATCCAGCAGCTCCGCACGCAGGCCGACGGAGAGATCGCCGCTGCGGTCGACACCATCAACACCGAGCTGCAGGTCATCGCCGACCTGAACGCCCAGGTCGCCAACAACCTGGTCAAGGGCCAGCCGGTCGGCGACCTGCAGGACCGCCGCGACGTGGCGGTGAAGACCATCTCCGAATACATGGACCTGCAGGAGTTCACCGACTCCACTGGCCAGATCCGCCTCTTCACCGCCTCCGGCCGTTCCCTGGTCTCGGGCGTCACGGTCAGCAGCCTGTCCTACACCATCACCCCCTATATGACCGCCAACGAGAACTATCCGACGACGATCAGCGGGATCTATCTGAACGGGCCGACCAACGACATCACCACCGAGATCACCTCCGGCAAGCTGGGCGCCCTCGTCGAGATGCGCGACCAGGCCCTGCCGGCCATGACCAACGAGCTGGACCAACTCGCCGCCCAGATGCGCGACGAGGTGAACCGGGTCCACAACCGCGGCGCCAACACCCCCTTCGGCCTGGGCACCGCCGCCGGCGATCCGGCAGCCATGTACGGCTCGCGCGAGATCACCAACCCCGCCGGCGCGCTGACCCTGGGCTCAGACGTCACCTTCGCGATCCTGGACGCCAACGGCGACTCGGTCATCGCGCCGATGACCATCGCCGCCGGCGCCACCACGCCCAACGCCATCCAGACGGCCATCGACGGCTTCCTCACCTCGGCGCCCGGCTACGGCACCGCCGCCTGGAACGCCAACCGCATGGAGATCAAGCTGGAGCCCGGCTATCGCCTGGCGATCCTGGACAACGGCCCGGCTGCGGACATGGGCGACGCCACCATCACCTTCGATGCCGACGGCGACACGGTGACCGAGAACTACCTCGGCTTCTCCAACTTCTTCGGCCTCAACGACCTCTTCGAGACGCCGGCCCTGACCGGCGGCGTCCTGGCCATGGAGAACCAGGGCAGCGACCTGGGCATCTCCAGCACCATGCGGGTGCGCCAGTCGATCGTCGACGACCCCTCCTACCTGTCCCGCGGCATGCTGCGCGGCACCGCGCCGAACCTGACCCTCGGCGTCGGCGACAACGAGATCGCCCAGCAGCTGGCCGACGCCTTCGGGCAGAACTTCGACTACGCCAGCATCGCCAACGGCCCCTCGGCGGTCAGCACTACCTTCTCGGGCTACGCCGGCGAAATCCTGTCGTTCAACGCCTCGCAGACCGCCTCGGCCGACGAAGCCCTGGAGTTCGAGACCTTCTTCTTCGAGGACCTGCAGGCCAGGTTCAGCTCGGAAGCCGGCGTGAACCTGGACGAGGAGCTGGCCAACATGACGATCTTCCAGAACGCCTACAACGCCTCGGCGCGCCTGGTGCAGGCGGTCGACGAGATGTTCGACACTCTCTTGAGCCTGGCCTGAGGTTAGGAGACATCCAATGTTCCGCGTAGCCAACTACTCACAGCACCAGTTGACCCTGTCCTACACCATGCGCACGCAGGGCAACGTCGCCGACCGGCAGATCCAGATCGCCAGCGGCAAGGTGGCGCAGCAGTACTCGACCATCTCGGCCGATGCCAGCCAGCTGGTGAACGTTGAGCGCGCCGTCGCGCGCACCGAGCAGTTCAACCGCAATATCGATCAGGCCCTGACACGCCTGAGCATCATGGAATCCTCCGTCGCCACCCTGGTGGACCGCGCAACCGAGGTGCTGTCGATCATCAGCTCGGCCATGTCCGGCCAGAACATCAGCGACGTGCCGCTGGAAGAGTTCGCGGCCACCTTCCTGGCCGAAGCGGAATCCCTGCTCAACACCCAGCACGAGGACCGCTACCTCTTCGCCGGCGCGCAGACCAATAACCCGGCCGTCGACCTGAACGACGTCGCCTATACGCCGCAGGCGGGCCTGCCGGGCATCTTCACCGCGGACTTCAGCTACTACCAGGGCGACACCCTGCAGCTGGCCGTGCGCAGCGACGAGACCTTCGAGACGGTCTACGGCATCACCGCCGACGAGCCGGCCTTCGAGGAGATGCTGCGCGCCCTCGCCTACATGGACTACGCCGGCGCCAACCTGGACGACACGGTGCTGGAGGAAGCCTACTCCCTGATGAAGTCGGCCGTCGACGGGCTCAGCGATATCCGCGGCCGCATCGGCGCCAGCACCAAGGTTCTGGAAGCCGCCATGGACGGCCACGAGGACTATCTGACTTACACCACGAACCTGGTTTCGACCCTGGAAGACGTCGACGTCGCCGAGGCCACGACCCGGCTGGCGCAGGACGAGGTACAGCTCCAGGGCTCCTACCTGTCGCTGTCCAGGATCAGCGAATTGAGCCTTCTCAATTATTTGAGATAAGTGCCCCGAATAGCGATTTCGTAACCAGATTGGGCCGATAATGGGCCATCAAGAGTAAGGAGTTAACTATGCCCCGCGAGACTCAGGCAGCCAGGATGGCCGCTCCAGCCAGCCACGGCGGGTACGCCTCGGCGCCTCCCTCCGGTGCGGAACAGACGACGACCGTGAAGACGCGGTTCGGCGTCATCGAGTTCGACCTTAATCAGGCCTTAACCTTCCCGAAGGGCATCCCCGGCTTCGTCGGGTACAATTCTTTCGGCCTGGCGATGATCCCCAGCGAGACGCAGTCCAGCTTCATGCTGATGCAGTCCCTGGAGCCGGACGACCTCTCCTTCATCGTCCTGCCCTACGAGCCCGCCGCCGGCCTGATCGAGCCCAAGGACATCGAGGCTGCCCTGCAGCACCTGAACAT
>JBNKHC010000254.1:0-17117 GCA_050290145.1 Kiloniellaceae bacterium
ACCGGCATCAGGGAGCCGTTGCAGAGCGCGTTGACCGCCTGGGCGTAGAAGGGCTGCTCCTGCGCCCGCTCGAAGATCGCGCGGGAGCCGAGACCGAGGGCGACGGCGCCGCGCGCCTTGGCCTGCGCCATTTCCGGGCGCAGCGTCGAGGTATCGTCCTGGCGCGCCAGTGCCTTCAGATGGCCGCCGGCGTCCAGCACCGCGACGGTCAGCGGCTTCAGCTTCATCTCGGCGGCCTTTGCCAGCGCCCCCTCGATGATGGCGTTGGCCTGGACCAGGGTGATGGGCTCCGGCATCGTCAGATCTCTCCGTTGCGGTCTGCTTCTTTGTGGTCTGGGCCTAGAGCGGCGCGGCGGCCGCGGCGTCGATGGTCGCGCCGGCCTCGACCAGGCGGTCGATCTCCGTGTCGGAGTAGCCGAGCTCGGCGAGGATCTCGCGGCTGTGCTGGCCGAGCAGCGGGGCCGGGCGCGCGACGCCGCCCGGCGTCTCCGAGAACTTCACCGGCAGGCCGATGGACTTCACCGCGCCGGCGACCGGGTGCTGGGTCTCGACGATCATCTCGCGGGCCAGGGCCTGGGGGTCCTGGTGCATCTCGCCGATGGAGAGCACCGGTCCGGCGGGAAAGCCGCCCTGCTCCAGCACCTGCAGCCAATCGTCGGTGCTGCGGGTTTCGAAGACCTTGTTGAGCTCGGCCTCCAGCGCCTCGCGGTTGGCCATGCGCTTGTCGTTGCTGAGGAAGCGCGGGTCGTCGCTCAGCTCGCGGTGGTCGAGGATGTCCAGCAGGCGCTCCCAGTTCTTCTGGTTGGCGGCGCCGATGTTGATCCAGCCGTCGGCGGTCCTGAAGGCCTGGTAGGGCGCGTTCAGGGGATGGGCCGAGCCCATGGCACCCGGCGAGACGCCGGTGGCGAAGGCGATGGCCGACTGCCAGTAGGTGTGGACGATGCCGGCCTCGAAAAGCGAGGTGTCGACCTTCTGGCCCTCGCCGGTCTGCAGCTTGCGGGCATAGGCTGCGGAGACGCCCATGGCGGCCAGGATGCCGGCGGTGATGTCGGTGACCGGCGCGCCGACCTTCACCGGCGGGCGGCCGGGGCCCTCGCCGGTGATCGACATGAGGCCCGACATGCCCTGGGCGATGAGGTCGAAGCCGCCGCGCTCCGCATAGGGCCCGGTGCGGCCGAAGCCGGAGATCTCGCAGTAGATGAGCCCGGGGTTGCGCGCCTTCAGGGTCTCGTAACCCAGGCCCAGCTTCTCCATGGTGCCTTTGCGGTAGTTCTCGATGACCACGTCGGCGCGGTCGAGCAGACGCAGCAACGCTTCCTTGGCCTCGGGCTGCTTCAGATCCAGGGCGATGCCGCGCTTGTTGCGGTTCATCATCATGAAGGCGGCGGGCTCGCCCTTGATGTCGGGCGGCAGCATGCGCCGGGTGTCGTCGCCGGCCAGCTTCTCAACCTTGATGACCTCGGCGCCCATGTCGGCCAGCATCAGGCCGCAGACCGGCCCGGCCATAATGTGGGCCAGCTCGACGACGCGGCAGCCTTGCAGGGGGCCGGCTTTCTGCCCAGACACCTCAGCGCCCCTTCCATTCGGGCTTGCGCTTGGCGAGGAAGGCCTCCAGGCCTTCGCGGAAGTCCGCGCTGGTGTAGCACAGGACGATGAGATCCTCGTCCTCGACCTCGGCGGCGGCCGCGGTGAGGCGGCGCAGCGCCTCCTTGGTCGCCCTGAGGGTGAGCGGCGCCTGCCCGGCGAGCTGCGCGGCGAGCTCCGCCGCACGCGCTTCGAGCGCGGCCTTGTCGTCCAGCAACTCGGTCACCAGCCCCGCCGCAAAGGCTTCCTCAGCGCCCACCAGGCGGCTGGTGAAGATGACCTCCCTCGCACGCCCGGCGCCCATCAGTGCCGAGAGCCGGGCCAGGTTCATGGCCGAGAGGCAGTTGCCCAGGGTGCGGGCGATGGGAAAGCCGAACTTCAGATCGCGCGCGGCGATGCGGATGTCGCAGGCCGCGGCGATTCCGGCGCCGCCGCCGGTGCAGGCTCCGGCCAGCGCCGCCACCGTGGGCAGCGGACAGCGCTCCACCGCCGTCAGCACCCTGTCGATTTTCTGCTCGTACTGGATGGCGTCGTCCGGGGTCTTGAAGTCGCGGAACTGGGCGATGTCGGTGCCGGCGGCGAAGGCCTTGTCGCCGGCGCCGCTGATCACCAGGGCCTTGGCCTCGCCTCTGTCGGCGGCGCTCGTGCAGATCTCCGCCAGGCCCTCGTACATGGCGAAGGTCAGCGCGTTGCGCGCCTGCGGCCGGTTGAAGGTGACGAAGCCGACGCCGTCGCGCACCTCGTAGAGCAGTTCGTCGCTCATGAATTCGTCCTACCTGTAAAAGTACTCGACCAGGAACATCGGGATGGCCGGCACGTAGGTGCAGATCATCAGCACCACCAATAGCACGGCGATGAAGTAGATGTTGACCTTCGAGACCTCCCAGATGTTGGCCTTGGCGACGGCGCAGGCGGTGATCAGCACGCTGGCCACCGGCGGCGTCTGCTGGCCGATGGCGAGGTTCAGGGTCACCACCAGGCCGAAGTGCACCGGATCGATGCCCGCCGCCGCGATCAGCGGGATGACGATGGGCACCACCAGGATGATCGCCGCCGCCGAGTGCAGGAAGAACCCGATGATCAGGAAGAAGATATTCAGGATCAGCAGGATGACGTACTTGTTGTCGGTGAAGTCGAGGATCGCCGCCGCCAGGTCCTGCGGCACCTGGGCGCGGGTCAGGAAGCCGCCCATGAGTACGGAAGAGGCTACCAGCAGCATGACGACCGCGGTCTGCATGCCGCCGTCCAGCATGGCCCGCTTCAGGTGGCGGATATCGATCTGCCGGTACCACAACCCGACCAGCAGGGCGGCGATGACGGCCAGGCCCGCGGCCTCGGTCGCCGTCACGAAGCCGCCGAAGATGCCGCCCAAAATGATGACCGGCAGGGTGAAGGCGGGCAGGGCCTCGACGAAGGTGCGCCGCAGGCGCGCCATGTCGAAGGCCTCCTCGACCGGCAGGTCGTAGCGCCGGGCGAAGGCGTAGGCGACGCCCATCAGGCCGGCGGCGCCGATCAGCCCGGGCACCACGCCGGCGACGAAGAGCTGCTCCACCGAGGTGCCGGCGGAAACCGCGTAGAGGATCATCGGGATCGACGGCGGGATGATGATCGCCAGCGAGGCCGAGGAGGAAGTGACGGCGGCGGAGAGCGGGCCGCCGTAGCCGCGCTTTTTCATCTGCGGGATGAGGATCGAGCCCAGCGCCGCCACGTCGGCCACCGCCGAGCCGGAGATCTCGGCGAAGAACAGCGAGACGCCGATGTTGATCATCGCCAGGCCGCCGCGCACGAAGCCGATCAGGGCCGAGACGAAGTTGATCAGCCGGTCGGTGATGCCGCCGGCGTTCATGATGGCGCCGGCCAGCACGAACATGGGGATGGCGATGAGGGAGAACTTGGTCGAGCCGTCGTACATGTCGAGCGCGACGGTGACCAGGCTGCTTGTACCTTCCGTGGCGACCAGGCCGATGACGGCGGAGACGGCGAGCGCGACGGCGATCGGCACATTGAGGCAGATCATCAGCACCAGGGCCGCGAAGATGACGAACATCAGCATAACTCAGCGCCCTCCCGCCTGCTTCAGTTCGTGCTCCACCTCTTCCTCGATCTCTGCGTGCTCCAGCGATGTGCCGGCGGCGGTCATACGCCAGTAGCGCGGCAGGCTGATGAGTTCGCAGAGAATAAAGAGCGCGCCGCCGATGGGGATCACCGACTGAGTGAGTTGTATCGGCACCCAGGTGAGGGAAATGAGATAGCTGCCTTCCAGCACGTTCAGCACCTCCATGCCCGCCCAGGTCATGATGGCGAAGAAGCCGATGACGGTAATTTCTGCGAGAGCAACCGCGACCATGCGCGCCGGCATGGGGATGGCCAGCAGCACGCTGTCAAAGCCGATGTGGTTGCGCTTCAGCGCCGCCAGGGCGGCGCCGTAGTAGGTGACCCAGGAAAGCTGGATAGCGGCGACCTCGTCGTACCAGGACAGGGAGTCACCGACCAGACGGAAAGAAACTGCGACGATGACCACGACAGAAAGGGCGATCATCAGGATTATGGTGATCCATTCGAGGATCCACTCGAGGGATCGGCGGGCAGCCCTCAGCATCGGCAGGCAAACTCCTCAAGGCGCCACCCGTGACCTTACCGCGACGGGCGGGACCGATCGCGCCGGCCGGGCCGGCACAGTACTGCAGAAAAGAAGAAGCCCGGGACCGCGGGGGTCCCGGGCTTGGATCAAGAGCTCAGGAGCCTTCGCCGAGCTTCAGCACGGTGTCGATCATCTCCTGCCCGCCGTCGATGGAAGAGGCGAATTCGGTGTAGATCGGCTTGGAAGCGGCGATGAAGGCGTCCTTGTCGGCGACGTTCACCTGGATGCCGCCGGCCTTCAGCTTGTCCAGCAGGTCGGTTTCCAGCTGCGCGGCCGTCTTGTAGACGAAATCCTGCGTGGAGGTAGCGCACTTGGTGAGCTCGGCCTGGACATCACCCGGCAGGGCCGAGAAGTGCTTGTCGGAGACCAGCAGGTAGGCCGGCGTGTAGACATGGCCGGTGATCGAGAGGTACTTCTGCACCTCTTGGAACTTGGCCGACCAGATCTGCGCGTAGGGGTTCTCCTGGCCGTCGATGACGCCGGTCTGAAGCGCGGTGAAGACCTCGGAGAAGGCCATCGGCGTCGGGTTGGCGCCATACAGCTTGAACATCTTCACCCGCCAGGCGCCCTTGGGCGTGCGCAGCTTGATGCCGTCCAGGTCCTCCGGCTTGTTGATGGGCCGGGTGTTGTTGGTGATGTTGCGGAAGCCGTTCTCCCACACGCCGAGGATACGGTAGCCCTTGGCCTTGACCGCCGGCTGCAGCTTGCTCTCCAGGATCGCGTCCTCGACCCGCTTCATGTGCTCACGGCTCTTGATGATGTAGGGCATCTCGAAGATGCCGAATTCATCGGCCACCGAAGACATGACGGAAGAGGGCAGGGAAAAGGTCACCTGGCCGAGCTTCAGCTTCTGCAGCAGTTCGCTGTCCTTGCCCAGCTGCGAAGAGCCGAAGACCTGCACCTCCGCCTTGTCGCCGAGGGCGGCGTTGGAGCAGCGGGCAAACTCGTTGGCGCTGGCTTCGAAGAGCGAGCCGGGCGCGCCGACGTGCCCAAACTTAAGGGTAAGCTTCTCGGCCGCTGCCGGGCTGGCCAGCAGGCCCGTTACCGCAACGGCACTTACAAGTCCAAGAATTCGCATTGTTTCCTCCCCAGGGTTCTGTTTCTCGTTGTCGCGATTCTGCGCGGGTGGTTGTTGGTCTTGGTTTACTCGGCGGCACCCTCCGCCAGAGACTGGTCCTGGCCCGAAAGATAGCCGAGGGCCGCTTGCACCCCACCGCGGCGGTAGGGAATGCCGGACAGCTCCAGGCCCATCTCCACGCCGGAGAGGGTGCCCATGAGCATGAGATCGTTGAAGTCGCCCAGATGGCCGATGCGGAACACCTTGTCGGCGATCTTGGAAAGCCCGTTGCCCAGCGACATGTCGAAGTTTTCCAGGGTCACCTTGCGGAAGTGGTCGGCGCTGTGGCCCTCCGGCACCAGCACCGCGGTCAGCGAGCTGGAATAGTGGCGCGGATTCTTGCACAGCACCTCCAGGCCCCAGGCGCGCACGGCGCGTCGCGTCGCCTCGGCATGGCGGTCGTGGCGCTTGAAGACGTTGTCGAGGCCTTCCTCGTGCAGCAAATCGATGGCCTCGGCCAGGCCGTAGAGCAGGTTGGTGGCCGGGGTGTAGGGGAAAAAGCCCTTGTCGTTGGGGCCCTGCATCTCCTCCCACGACCAGTAGGAGCGCGGCAGCTTGGCGGTCCTGGAGGCTGCCAGCGCTTTATCGCTGATGGCGTTGAAGGAGAGGCCGGGCGGCAGCATCAGGCCCTTCTGCGAGCCGGCTACCGTGACGTCGACGCCCCACTCGTCGTGGCGATAGTCGATGGAGGCCAGCGAGGAGATGGTATCGACCATCAGCAGGGCCGGGTGGCCGGCCTCGTCGATGGCCCTGCGCACCTCGTCGATGCGGCTGGTGCAGCCGGTCGAGGTCTCGTTGTGGACGACGCAGACCGCCTTGATCTCGTGGTTCCTGTCCTCGGTCAGGCGCGCGCCGATGGCCGCCGGGTCGGCGCCGCTGCGCCAGTCGCCGGCGATGAACTCCGGCACGATGCCGATGCGCTCGGCCAGGCCCTTCCACAAGGTGGCGAAGTGGCCGGTCTCGAACATCAGCACCCGATCGCCGGGCGAGAGGGTGTTCACCAGCGCCGCTTCCCAGGCCCCGGTGCCGGAGGCGGGGTAGATCACCACCCGGCCCTCGGTCTTGAAGATGGAGCGCATGCCGTCCAGCACGCGCTGGCCCAGCTCGCCGAACTTCGGCCCGCGGTGATCCATGGTCGGCAGGTCCATGGCCCGCAGCACGCGGTCGGGTACGTTGGTAGGTCCTGGAATCTGAAGAAAATGACGCCCTGGCATGCTTCCCCTATCGGCCTTTCCGGCCTTATCGACAGACCCGCTTCGATCGCCTGGGTCCGCTCCGCGGAAGAGCGGCTGATTTGTGACCGGCCCTTGCGCACCCGGGGTCTTTGTCGCTATGAATATTGAATACAAAATACAAATCCGGGGCGATTGTCAACAATGAGCGGCGGCGGCGATCTGGCCAGAAGCCTGGAAAAGCACATCGAAGGGGAGGTCCTCTTCGATCTCTTCAGCCGTGGCCGCTATGCGACCGATGCCTCGGTCTATCAGGTGGTGCCGCTGGGCGTGGTGGTGCCCAGGACCTGGGCCGACGTGGAGGCCACCCTGCAGATCGCGCGGGAGGCCGGGGTGCCGGTCCTGCCGCGCGGCGGCGGTACCTCGCAGTGCGGCCAGACGGTGAACCGCGCCGTGGTCATCGACCTGTCCAAACATCTCAGCAACCTGATCTCGGTCGACAGCGAGACGCAGACCTGCGTCGTCGAGCCCGGCCTGGTGCTCGACCAGTTGAACACGGCGCTGAAGCCCAGCGGGCTGTGGTTCCCGGTCGATGTCTCCACTGCCTCGCGCGCCACCATTGGCGGCATGGCGGCCAACAACTCCTGCGGCTCGCGCTCGATCCGCTACGGCCTGATGCGCGACAACGTCGTCTCGATCGACGCGCTGCTGGCCGACGGCAGCAAGGCGACCTTCGGCGAGGTGCGCCGCGACGCCGGCCAGGGCCTCGCCGGGAACAACGCGGCGGCGGCGCTGTTTCGGGACCTGCTCGACCTCGGAGACCGCGAAGCGGAGGAAATCCGCGCGCGCTTCCCGCAGGTGCTGCGCCGGGTCGGCGGCTACAACATCGACGCCCTGATGCCGGGCCTGGGCGAGGGCGGCGGGACCAACAATCTGGCGCACCTGCTGGTGGGCTCGGAGGGGACGCTGGCGCTGAGCGAACGCCTGACCCTGAAGCTGTCGCCGATCCTCGCCAACAAGACCCTGGGTGCCTGCCATTTCCCGACGCTCTACGACGCCATGGATTCGGCCCAGCACCTCGTCACGCTCGGTCCCACGGCGGTAGAGCTGGTCGACCGCAACATGATCGAGCTGAGCCGCGACATCCCGATGTTCCGCCCGGTGGTCGACCGCTTCGTGCGCGGCGAGCCCGGCGCCATCCTGCTGGTCGAGTTCGCCGAGGAGGACCAGGACGAGAACCTGCGCCGCCTCAAAGGCCTGGGCCACATGATGGCGCAGCTCGGCTACCGCTGGGAGGACCCGGCCAAGAAGGACGGCGGCGTGGTGGAGGCCGTGGACGCCGACTTCCAGAAGCAGATCTGGGAGGTCCGCAAGCAGGGCCTCAACATCATGATGTCGATGAAGGCGGAGCGGAAGCCGGTGTCCTTTGTCGAGGACTGCGCGGTGGAGCTGACCGACCTGGCCGAATACACCCGGCGCCTCACCGAGATCTTCCACAAGCACGGCACCGACGGCACCTGGTACGCCCACGCCTCGGTCGGCACCCTGCATGTGCGCCCGGTCCTGAACCTGAAGCTGGACCAGGACGTGAGGGCCATGCGCGCCATCGCCGAGGAAGCCTTCGAGATGGTGCGCGAGTACAAGGGCTCGCACTCCGGCGAGCACGGCGACGGCATCGTGCGGTCCGAGTTCCACCGCGAGATGTTCGGCGACCGCATGGTCGCGGACTTCGAATGGGTAAAGGACCGCATGGACCCGGCGGGGGTGCTGAACCCCGACCGCGTGGTGCGGCCCCCGAAGATGGACGACCGCGAGCTCTTCCGCTTCGCGCCGGACTACCGGGTGCCGGAGTTCGAGACCATCTTCGACTGGTCGGCCTATCCGGGCGCCGGGGGCGGGTTCCAGGGCGCCGTCGAGATGTGCAACAACAACGGCGCCTGTCGCAAAGCCGACGGCGTCATGTGCCCCTCCTACAAGGTCACCCGCAACGAGCGCGACCTGACGCGCGGGCGCGCCAACACGCTGCGTCTGGCGATCTCCGGCCAGCTCGGGCGGGACGCCTTCACCTCCGACGAGATGGCCGAGACCCTGTCGCTCTGCGTATCCTGCAAGGGCTGCAAGCGCGAATGCCCGACCGGCGTCGACATGGCCAAGATGAAAATCGAGGTGCTGGCCGCCCGCGCCGAGAAGCAGGGCGTGGCCCTGCGCGAGATGCTGGTCGCCTACCTGCCGCGCTATGCGCCCTATGCGTCCAGGGCGCCGTGGCTGCTGAACCTGCGTGACCGCCTGCCGGGACTGGCCGGCCTGTCGCAGCGTCTCTTCGGCTTTGCCGCCGACCGCGAGCTGCCGCGCTGGCGCAGTGACGTTTACCGCCAGCAGGACCTGCCGATGCAGGGCGACGAGGTGATGCTCTTCGCCGATACCTTCAACCGCTACTTCGAGCCCGACAACCTGCGCGACGCGGAGGTCGTCCTGCGGCGCGCGGGCTTCGCGCCCATCGAAGCAAAGCCGGACGATGCCAAGAGAGATGGCGGCCGCCCGCTGTGCTGCGGACGCAGCTTCCTGGCCGCCGGTCTGGTGGAGGAGGCCAAGGCGGAGATGCGCCGCAGCCTCACGGTCATCGGACACGCCGTCGACCGCGGTGTGCCGGTGGTGGGGCTGGAGCCGTCCTGCCTGCTGACCTTCCGCGACGAGGCCCCGGCGCTGCTGGGCGAGGAGTGGACGCCGGAGCAGGCAAAGCAGGTCATGCTCTTCGAAGAGTTCATCGCCGCGCGGCTCGATCCCGAAGGCGGCGGCTTCGAGCTGCCGCTGGCGCCGCTGCCGAACGGCAATGCCCTGCTGCACGGCCATTGCCACCAGAAGGCCTTCAACGCGGTGGCGCCGATCGAGGAGGTCCTGGCCCTCATTCCCGAGCTGGAGGTGGAGCTGATCCAGTCGTCCTGCTGCGGCATGGCCGGCAACTTCGGCTACCAGGCGGAGACCGCGGAGATCTCCCGCGAGATGGGCGAGCTCAGCCTTCTGCCGCGGGTGCGGGCCGCGGGCGCCGAGGCGCTGGTCATCGCCGACGGCACCTCCTGCCGGCATCAGATCGCCGACGGCGCGGGGCGCGAGGCCGTTCACGTCGCGCGGCTGCTTCGCGAATCCTCCGATCTTGCGTTAAACTAGGGCGTTACGAGAGGACGTTGGCATGAGCATCGATGTTGCAGCCCCCATCCAGAGGCGCCCGCTTCACAACGAACTGGCCGACCGCCTGCGCCACATGATCGTCGAGGGCGAGCTGGCCCCGGGCGAGAAACTTGCGGAGAAGGAACTCTGCGAGCAGTTCGGCGTGTCGCGCACGCCGCTGCGCGAGGCCATGAAGGTGCTGGCCACCGAGGGCCTGGTGCTGCTGACGCCCAACCGCGGCTGCGCCGTGGCCAAGCTGACCCTGGCGGACCTGGACGAGGCCTTCCCGATCATGGGCGCCCTGGAGGCGCTGTCCGGCGAGTTGGCCTGCCAGCACATCACCGATACGGAGCTGCAGCGCATCCAGGAGCTGCACGACCGCATGGTGCAGAAGTACGAAAGCGGCGCGCTGCGCGACTACTTCAAGCTCAACGAGCAGATCCACGAGATGATCCTGGACGCCGCGCGCAACCCGACGCTGGCGCAGATGCAGCTCAGCCTCTCGGGCCGGGTGCGCCGGGCGCGCTACATGGCCAACATGTCGCCGGCGCGCTGGCGCAACGCCGTGGACGAGCACGAGAGGATCCTGGAAGCCCTGAAGGCCCGCGATGCAAAGCGCCTGGCGGTGCTGCTGAAGGATCATCTGGCCAACAAGCTGCAGACCGTGAAGGACGCCCTCTCGGAGTAACCAGCCTTCAATCGGGACTATGCAGCCCCCGCGAATTCGGGTGTATGCTGACGGCCGTGCCGGTCAGCGGGAGGAGGTGGCATGGGCCGTGAAGTGCTGAGCGAAGATCAGGTCCGTTTCTACGAGGACAACGGCTACCTGCTGCTGGAAGAGCGCGTTCCCGCCGAGGTGCTGGAACGGCTGCGCGGGGAGATCGCGCGTTTCGTCGAAGAGGCGCGCGGCATGACCGCCTCCGACGCGCGCATCGACCTGGAAGACAGCCATACGCCGGAGACCCCCCGGGTCCGCCGCATCAAGCTGCCGCACAGGCTGTCGCCGGTCTTTGCCGAACTCATGCGCTCCGACTGGATCCTGGCGCCGGTGCGCGACCTCATCGGCCCCAGCCTGCGCCTGCATACCTCCAAGCTGAACATGAAGTCGGCGGGCTACGGCGCGGCGGTGGAGTGGCACCAGGACTGGGCCTTCTATCCCCATACCAACGACGACATCCTGGCCGTCGGCGTCATCCTGGACGACATGGCCGAAGAGAACGGTCCCTTGAAGGTCTTTCCCGGCAGCCACAAGGGACCGGTCTACGACCATCATGCAGGCGGCTACTTCGCCGGGGCCATCAGCCTGGCCGCCAACGGCCTGGACGCGGGCGACGCGGCGACGCTGACCGGGCCGGCCGGTTCCATCTCGCTGCACCACGTGCGCGCGCTGCACGGTTCGGCGCCCAACCGCTCGATGCGCGACCGGCGCATGCTGTTCTACGAGATCACCTCGGCCGATGCCTTTCCTATCCACGGCTCCATGTCGACCTTCGAAGGGCTGGAGGAATACGACAGCCGGCTGCTGTGCGGCGAGGGGACTACCCGGCCGCGCCTGACGGCGGTGCCGGTGCGCCTGCCGCAGCCGCAGCCGCCGACGGTGGGCTCGATCTACGAAATCCAGAAGGCGATGACGGCGCGCAACTTCTAGGTCGCGGGCGCTACTGCAGAGTGGCGCCCGCGCGGCTATTCCGCGCCCGGAGCACCGTTCTTGAGAGCGGCCGCCTCGTCCTGCGGAAGCTCATCCGGGACCGGGACCGACGGCGTGGCCGCCTCGTCGTCGCTTCCCAGATCAAGGGGCGCCATGCCGCCGTTCTGTAGAGGCACGCGCCCACCCAATCCAAGCAGCTGCATGGTGGTTGCCATCGGCGTGCGGGCGTCGTCGGACAGCGCCGGCAGGGCGGCCTGGCTCGGCGCTTCCACCGCTTCGTCGGAGAAGACATGGCGCAGCTCGGCACCCAGGCGCTCGGCGCGCTGCCAGTCGGCCATCACGCTGTCCAGCAGGCGCTGTGCCCCGGCGTTGTGAAGCTGGATGCCCTCGAAATAGGGCTCCGCGAAACTGCGATACATGATGGCGACGTGCTGGCCGCCTTCCAGGTAGCCGGGCATCAGTCCGCTGCAGGCGTAACCCCAGCCGCGCAGCAGCTCCACCGCGGCGGCGCCCTCGGGCGTGCCGAGGCCGATGAAAACCTGGAAGCTGCGCCGTCCCTCGGCCTCCGCCTGGGCTTCGTGGTCGCCGACCAGTGTCCAGAAGTCGTTGCCGGCGCGGCGCACCACCAGGCGCGCCATGTCGAAGCGCGGCATGTCCTTGCTCTCGCAGATGCTGGGCCGCTGGTCGAGGCCGGTGGCCAGGGTGATCTGGCGATGGCCGCTGATCGAAGCGTCGTTCAGCAGGCGCGCAAACCACAGGGCATAGGACGGCGGCAGGTGGCAGGGCGCGTGAACGCTGCGACCCAGGTCCAGGTACTGCAGCAGCGTGGCGGCCGGGCCTTCGGCGCCTTCCTGGACCAGCATGCGCTGGGGCACGTAGTCGATTTCCATGCCCACGTCGCGGAAGCCCAGTTTGCACACCACTTTCTGCGAGACGATGTGATTGGTCAGAGAAATGCCAAGGATCGCCTGGGCGCCCAGCGTGGTGCGGGCGAAGTCCAGGGCATGGTCGATCATGCGCACGAAAATGCCGGACTTGCGGTGCTCCGGCGTGACGATGCCCTGGCACAGTTCGACGACGCTGCGGTTGGGGGAGGAGAAGGCCAGGGCGATGTGCCCGGCGATCTCGCCCCCGGGGTCGCGCGCGACCAAGGAAATCTGCTCACCGGAAGCGATCAACTCGACGAAGGCCGCGGGATCGTAGACCAGGGGACTGAGGTAGTCCTCGCCGTATACCGCCCGGAAGGCGCGTGGAATGTCGGGAGCGTCGGCCGCCGTGAAGCCCGCGATGGTGTAGCCGTCCTCTTCCAGGGACAGCGGCGGGACTAGGACCCCGGCTTCGGGTAACGGCGACTCAAGCATGACCCCCCCTCGCAGATTGCGTCAGTGAATTGCCGAAATTCACGCAACCACGAGTAAGAGGTTACTTGTATAAAATTAAAATAAAATTGAGTCTACTGCGTAAACGTTTTGTTTACACAAAATCTAGTGCAGATTTATGGTTAACGCCGGGGAGTATTAGGTAAATATTTTCTTACCATCACTATCGAAGAACTGCGCGAATCCGAGAATCCGCTCGACGCCCTGCTCATCCCCGAAAGGTAACAGAATCCGCTCGAACTGGACCTCCGAGCCGCGCTCGCGCCAAGTCATCCTGTTCACGTCGTACACAGGAGTTCTCTCCTGTATGCAGCGCCCGTAGCTTAGCGAAATATCGCCACGGTTGTCGAAGGGAATCAGTTCGGTCACCTTCTTGCCGGTCACCTCGAAGCCATAAAGTTCACGGTAGACGGTGCCGGCCAGGCGAACCTGAAGTTCCTCGATGGTGCGGCCTTCGATGATGAAGACGCGCGAGAGGTAAGTGAAGAAGTCGAGCGGGTCGAGCACCTCGCAGGAGGGGAGCTGGGCATCCCCTTTGAGGCCGAGCCAGTAGTCGCAGAAGAAGCGAACTTCCTCGCAAGCCGTGTCGGGAATCTCTTCCAACGCGATCTTTACCACTGAACCCTGCTTTTGTTTGGGCCGACAAGCGGACTTTGCGCCTCATCTTGACGACCGCGATTCCAACCGACCAGCTACCAAGCAATTCTTCTTTAATGCAATATGAAGAACCTTGGAAGCTATTGAAATCAATAAAGCACTGAACGAGAGTATTACGGGACCTTGCCTGTGCAAGGAAGCGCTATTTGGGGCGTCGGACCGTCTCAGCCGCTGCCGCCAGCGGCCGGATAGCGCGGCAGATCGTCCCTGACGTCGAACCAGGGCAACTGCTCTGCACAGTAGACATGGCCCTGCGGAACGTAGGCCTCGGGCTTGTCGAGGCTGGCGGCGTAGAGATGGATCTCGTCGGGAAAGCGATCGGACTCATAGGCCATGGGGGTACCGCAACGGTTGCAGAAATGACGGCGCACGCCGGGAGATGATTCGTAGACAGCCGGTGTCTTGCCGGTGAAGCGGCAGGCCGCCCGCGGCACCCCGAAGAAGGCGGTCACCGGAGAGGAGGTGTTGCGCCGGCAACTCTCGCAATGGCAGTAGGCCCGCCAGTTCTCCGGCCCGCTGTATTCGTAGGTCACCTCACCGCAAAGACAGCGTCCGCCTGTTACCGTCATCTCGCTGTTGCTCGCTGCTAGGACCCTGAAAGGCTGCCGGCGCCGGGAACGCTTCAGCGGGCCATGTTGTTGGGGTCGAGTTCCTGATAGACCTCGTCGACCATCCAGTCGCGGATCACCTCGGGGATATCGGTTTCGCTGAAGCGGCTCTGCACCTCGGGGGCGGAAGCGAAGGCCGCCAGGTGCGCCAATTCTTCGCCACTGAGGTCGATCTGATAACCCAGTTCCATTTCCTGGAGCAGGATCATGGTCGGGGCGCCGCGCCACATCCGGGCGACGAAATCGAAGACATCGAAATAGGGCTCGTCGCCGGCGGCATCCAGCGCCGGGGCCGCCTTGCCGCCGACCCCGTTGACGGAGTGGCAGACGACGCAGCCCTTGCCCACGAAGAGCTTCAGGCCCTCCTCGGCGTTGGCGAGGGGAAGGGCCAGTTTGCGATGGCCTGATGCTGCGGAGTCCTGCGCCATCGCGGGCGTGGTGCCGGTCATTGCCAGCGCGGCGAGCAAAGTGCCGAAGACGAAACCGAAGCCTGCTCTGCGGGGGGCGGCAGCGGCGGGTAGCATATGGCCAATCCTTTCAGACAGTGGAATAGGTTACCCAGTACAGAGAGTGGTAGCATTCCCGGGCGAGTCGGGGATAGCCTGATTGGTCGCCGCAGGTAGGCGGTGGAAAAACATGGGGAGCAGCGTCTTGAACATCTGTGCCCGGAATCTCCTGCTCTTGCCGCTTACCGCGGCAGGGCTGGCGGCCTGCGCTCTTGGCCCGGACGACACGAACGAAGCGGCCGCGCCGCTGTTCGGCCGCACCTGGGTGGCGCAAGAGGTGAAGGGATTGCCTGTCGCTCCGCAGGTCCAGTCGAGCCTGCAGGTCGCCCCCGACGGGAAGGTGAGCGGACACACCGGCTGCAACGGCTATTTCGGCTCGGTGATCATCGACGGCCAGGCCATGTCCTTCGGGAATCTCGGGTCCACCAGGATCGCCTGTCCGGAACCGGCGATGAGCCAGGAGGACCGTCTGCTGAGCGCGCTCGACGGCACCCGGGGCTATAGTCTGCAGGACGGCAACCTGCTGCTGCTCGACGGCGCCGGCGAAACCCTTGTGCGCTTCCGCGCGGCCGAGTGACGCCCGGCGCGCTACTCCCCGAAGGCTTCGCAGGGGTCCTTGTCGTCCACCCTGGGCGTGAACCAGACAAAGTCGAAAAGCTGCGGATCGAAGGCGGGATAGTCTGCCGCGGCGTCGCGTCCCGCCACGACCTCCACCAGGGCGACGGTGAGGCTCTCTCCCTCCAGGTGCCAGGGCACGGCACGGTCCTCGCGCACGTGACCGCTGCCGGCGATGAGGATCGCGCCTTCTGCATCGAACGGCGGCTGCGTTGCCCGGCGCATGGCATCGGCCATCCAGGCGTCCCAGAAGCGCTGCACCTCGGCCATGGGGGCGAGGGCCGCTTCGGGCAGCTTGCCGCAATGGCTGATGGCCAGTTGCTCGAGCAGTTCGGCCTCCACCTCCGCCGGATAACGCCGCGACCAGGCAAGCCGCTCGGCGGTTTCCAAAGGCAGGCTTTCACCCTGCGCCAGGGCGCGCACCTGGGCCTGAGAGGGCTTGCCCGCCAGCATCGGCATCTGCGCGGCCAGGGCCGCTTCGGCGATTGGCTGGTATTCGGCCCAGGCGGGCCAGCCGCGTGCTTCCCAGGCCAGCGCCGCTCCCAAGCCGTCGACGTCTTCCAGCCGGGCCGCCGCCAGTGCCTCGGCGTGCTCCGGCTCGGCCATCTCCCAGACCACGGCCAGGCGCCGGCCGAGGCGCCCGAGGGCACCGACGATGCGGGCCTGCAGACGGTGGTGTTCGGCGTTGTCATGCTTCTCGCCGAGCAGGACCCAGTCGGCAGTCGCGGCCGCGGCCAGCAGCGATTCTTCGTCCGTCGGCTGGCCGCTGCGTGTGTCCCAGAGGCTGCCGTTCAGGGGATGCCCGCTCAGCAGGTTGGCCGGCGCCGCCTGGGCGGCGGGGCTCAGGGCGCAGCACAGCGCCGCGAGGCAGAAAAGCTTGCGCAAGAGACCGGACCCCGCCGTTAGCTTCAACCGGCCTTCTTAGTGGCGGCTCGGCGGCCCCCCGTCAAGGCAAGGCGGCGCATCAAGGCGCGGCCGGTCGCGCTCTCTCAGGCGGTGGAGCGGCTGGCGTTCTCGGGGGCCGGAGTGCCGGCGTTGCCGCGTTGTGCCGGCTGGCGGTGGCGGTTCACCACCATGCGGTCGTGCAGGCCGGTGATCGCACGGCTGCCGGTCTTCACGAAGAGGAAGGGCAGCAGAGCGTGGATGAGACAGGCGAGGGAGGCCAGCATCATGCGCCAGGAAAAGCCCCAGGCCGAGGCCAGATGCTGCCAGTAGGTCTCCCCGACGCTGGCCGGGTGTTCGGTAAAGAGGTCGCGAAAGGACAAAGTCGGTCTCCAAACTCAAGCGGCCCCCAAGAATAGGCCGCCGGCGGCGGAATCGGCTTGCAAATTTGCCGCGATTCCAGGCAGGTTGCAGTAATTTATCTCTCAAATTATGAATTGAGTGGAATTTTCTTCCATGGACGACATAGATCGGAGAATCCTGAAGCTGCTGCAGGAGAACGTTGACCTGCCGGTCGCGGAAGTGGCCGAGCGGGTCGGCCTCTCGGCTTCGCCCTGCTGGCGGCGGATTCAAAAGCTGGAAGCGGAGGGGGTCATCGAGCGGCGCGTCGCCCTTCTGAACCCGGAGAAGATGAACGTCGGCGTCACCGTCTTCGTCGCCATCCGGACCAGCCAGCACGACGAGAAATGGCTGAAGGATTTTGCCCAGAAGGTGACGCGGATCCCGGAGGTGGTCGAGCTCTACCGCATGAGCGGCGAGATCGACTACATGATGCGGGTGGTGGTGCCGGACATCAAAGCCTACGACGCCGTCTACAAGCGGCTCATCGCCGCGGTGCCGCTGTTCGACGTGAGTTCCAGCTTCGCCATGGAGGCGATCAAGTACACCACCGCGCTGCCCGTGGACTACGCGCCTTAGAGGGGGGCTTATTCGGGCAGCGCGAAGCCGGTGTCGACGCGGCGCACCTGGTAACGGTTGCCGTTCACGAAGTGCTCGTACTCGAAGACCTGCTGCTCCAGCTTCAGGATCTTGTAGGCGTCGTAGAGCTGGCCGTTGCTGGTGTCGGCCTTCAGGAACATGCCG
>JBNKHC010000255.1:0-26619 GCA_050290145.1 Kiloniellaceae bacterium
GCATCCGCTGCTGCACCTGGCGGGGGCCGAGCGGGCCGCCGCGCTTGCCGAGGAACAGCGGCGAATCGTCCTGCTGCGGATAGGGGCAGGCGGCCAGGTAATCTGCGATGGCCTCACGGACGACAGGCAGCAGCGGCACCATGCGCTGCTTGTTGCCCTTGCCGGTGACCAGCAGCGCGTCCTGCCCCGGCTTCGGCGCCATGGCGCGGGTCAGGCCGAGCGCCTCGCCGATGCGCAGGCCGCAGCCGTAGAGCAGCAGCAGCACCGCGCAGTCGCGCTTGCCGATCCAGTCGTCGTCGCTCAGCTCGGCGACCGTGGCGATGGCCTCCTCGGCTTCGGCGGCGGTCAGCGCCTTGGGCACGGCCTTCGGCACCTTGGGCGTGCGCAGCGTGGCCAGCGCCGTGTTCTCCGCCAGGCCGCGGCGCTTCAGCCAGCGGAAGAAGCCGCGCAGGCTGGACAGTGCCCGGGCGGTGGAGCTGCGCTGCAGGCCGGCGCCGGCGCGCGCGGCCAGCCAGGCGCGGAAATCGCTGGTGGAAAGGCGGGCGAGGTCGGCCAGCGCCGGCGCCCGGCCCAAGTGGTCCATTGTGAAGGCGAGGAAGTGGGCGAGGTCGCGCTGGTAGGCGAGACAGGTGTGGGGCGAGGCGCGCTTTTCTTCCCGCAGCCAGGCCTGCCAGTCGCGGTGCGCCGCCAGCAGGTCCGGGGCGGCGGCGATCAGGGTTTCCGCCGACCTTGCCCTTGGGTTCAGCTTTCGCTCGGCAGGTGCAGCCATTTGCGGAAGGTGACCTCCAGCACGTGCGAGAGGAAGGACAGCAGCTCCGTGCCCTGGCCGCTGTGGAAGGTGCCGCTCTGGCGCGAGCCCAGCGCCAGCAGCGCCGGCGGCGTGTTGTCGCTGATCCTGAGGCGGATCAGCGCGTCGGAGCGCACCAGCCCGGCGGCGCCGTCGAAGATCGCCGGATCGCCGCTGATGTCCTCGCGCAGCAGCAGGTTGCCGCTCGGCCCCAGCAGGGCGTCGACGCTGCCCGTTTCCAGGCAATAGACCCCGGCGGTGGGCTTCCAGGCGACGCCCTCGGCGGCCTGCTCGACGCCGATGGTCACCACGTCCAGGTCCAGGATCACCGCCAGGTCGGTGGTGATGGTCTCGACGAATTCCTCGAAGCTGCGCGCGCGCAGCAGCGCCAGGATGGCCTCGTGCACGCGGCTCTGCGTGGCCAGGTTGCTGCGCCCGGTGGCGACCAGGTCGTCGCGCAGCTGCACCATATCGTTCAGCTCGCCGCGCAGGCGCTGGACCATGAACTGCTGCAGGTCGACAACGCCCGCGCCGCGGTCACGCGCCGGCGGCGTCAGCACGTCCAGCAGGTCCGGGTGCTCGGCCAGGAACTCGGGATGGCGGCGCAGGTAGGCGGCCACCTGGTCACCGGAGACCGGCTGCATCAGCGCCCCGCCGGACTTGCCGCCTTCCACGGCCGCCTTGGCGGCTGTGTTCTTGGAGACTTCTTTCTCGGGCATCTCTTTTTCAGGCACTGCGGCGCTCGTCCTTGCCCAGGATGCTCTGCCCGGTCTTGGCCCAGTCGGCGAGGAAGGCGTCGAGTCCCTTGTCGGTCAGCGGATGCTTGTACATGGCGCGCAGCACCGCCGGCGGGATGGTGGCGACGTCGGCGCCCATCTTCGCCGATTCGATCACGTGGCCGACGTGGCGCACGGAGGCGACCAGCACCTCGGTCTGGAACTCGGGATAGGCGTTGTAGATCTCGACGATCTCGGCGATGAGCTGCAGGCCGTCGGCGCCGGTGTCGTCCAGGCGGCCGACGAAGGGCGAGATGAAGGCGGCGCCGGCCTTGGCGGCGAGGATCGCCTGGGCGGCGGAGAAGCAGAGCGTCACGTTGACCTTGATGCCGTCGTCGCTCAGCGCCTTGCAGGTCTTCAGGCCGTCGACCGTCAGCGGCACCTTGACCGCGATGTTGTCGGCCAGCTTCGCCAGGGCATGGCCCTCGTTCAGCATGTTCTCGAAATCGGTGGCGGTGACCTCGGCGCTGACCGGGCCGGGAACCACCTCGCAGATCTCCTTCAGCACGTCGAAGAAGTCACGGCCGCTCTTGGCGACCAGCGAGGGGTTGGTGGTGATGCCGTCGACCAGGCCCGTCTGGGCCAGGTCGCGGATCTCCGCGATGTCGGCGGTGTCGATGAAGAATTTCATGCTGCCAGGTTTGTCCTTCCTGCTTCTTTGGCTTTGCCGGTCCGTTGCGCGGCAGCGGACTTGCCCAAAACCTACACGGACATACAGGGCGCCGCAGCCGGGCGTTGGCCCCCCCTCTCGGCGTCGTTAGAGTGTAGCGGATGCCAGACCGCCATGCCAGCACTGCCACCCTGCCGCTCGACCTCGCACCCGAAGGAGAGCAGGCCCGTCGCGTCGCGGTGCTGCTGCCGCTGCCGCTGACCGGCCCCTACGACTACCTGGTGCCGCCGGAGCTGGCCGAGGAAACGCCGGTTGAGGCGGGAAGCGTCGTGCGCGTGCCGCTGGGCCAGCGCGAGCTGGCCGGGGTGGTCTGGGACCAGCCGCTGGACGACTCGCCCGCGGCGGCCAAGGAAGTGCCGCTGGAAAAGCTGCGCCCGCTGCTCGAGGTCTTCCCCGTGCCGCCGCTGACCGAGGTGGCGCGCCGCTTCCTCGCCTGGGTCGCCGACTATACCCTGGCCGCGCCGGGGGCGGTGCTGCGCATGGCGCTGTCCTCGCCCTCGGCCCTGGAGCCGCCGCGCCCGATTACTCTCTATAGAAGGGACGAGACAGCGGAGGTGGAGGGGCTGCGCCTCACCCCGGCGCGCAAGCGCGTGCTGGCGGAGCTGGAGGACGGCCCGGCCCGCACCCTGGCCGAACTGGCCCAGGCCGCCGGCGTCGGTACTTCGGTGGTGAAAGGCCTGGCCGAGGCCGGGCTGCTGGAGGTGGTGGAGCTGATCCAGGAGCCTGCCTTCGCGGCGCCCGACCCGGCGCGCCCGGGCCCGGAGCTCTCCGCGCAGCAGGCCGCCGCCGCCGCGGCCCTGCGCGATACGGTAAGGGAAGGGGCCTTCTCCGTCACCCTGCTGGACGGCGTCACCGGCTCGGGCAAGACCGAGGTCTACTTCGAGGCCATCGCCGCGGCCCTGGCCGCCGGACGCCAGGCCCTGGTCCTGCTGCCGGAGATCGCGCTTTCGGCGCAGTGGCTGGAGCGCTTCGAGGACCGCTTCGGCGTCGCCCCGGCGCTGTGGCACTCCGACCTCACTTCGGCGCAGCGCCGCGCCACCTGGCGCGCCGTCGCCCGGGGCAACGCTCCCGTGGTGGTGGGCGCGCGCTCGGCGCTCTTCCTGCCCTATCCCGACCTCGGCCTGCTGGTGATCGACGAGGAGCACGAAAGCGCCTTCAAGCAGGAGGACGGGGTCACCTATCACGCCCGCGACATGGCGGTGGTGCGCGCGCAGCTGGGCGACATCCCCGCGGTGCTGGTCTCGGCCACACCGTCGCTGGAGTCCCTGAACAACGTGCGCACGGGCCGCTACCGCGCCCTGCACCTGCCCGAGCGCCACGGCGATGCGGTGCTGCCGGAGGTGACGCTGGTCGACCTGCGCGAGGACAAGCCGCCGAAGCTGCCGGGCCTGGGGCCCGGCTGGCTCTCCGGTGCGCTCAGGCAGGCCATCGCCGAGACCCTGGCGGCGGAGGAGCAGGTGCTGCTGTTCCTCAATCGCCGGGGCTATGCGCCGCTCACCCTCTGCCGCGCCTGCGGCCACCGCCTGCAGTGCCCCAACTGCACCGCCTGGCTGGTCGAGCACCGCCTGGCCGGGCGCCTGCAGTGCCACCACTGCGGCCATGCCTCGCGCCTGCCGCCGGCCTGCCCGGAGTGCGGTGCCGAGGGCACCTTGACCGCCTGCGGGCCGGGCGTCGAGCGCCTGGCCGAGGAGGTGGCGGCGCTGTTTCCCGAGGCGCGCCAGGGGATGATGACCAGCGACACCCTCTCCGGGCCGGAGGCGGCGGCGGAGGTGGTGCGCGCGGTGCAGGACCGCGAGGTGGACCTGCTGATCGGCACCCAGATCGTCGCCAAGGGCCACCACTTCCCGCACCTGACGCTGGTCGGCGTGGTCGACGCCGACCTGGGCCTCTATGGCGGCGACCTGCGCGCGGCCGAGCGCACCTATCAGCTGCTGCACCAGGTGGCCGGGCGGGCCGGACGCGCCGAGCGCCGCGGGCGGGTGCTGCTGCAGACCGCCGAGCCGGAGCATCCGGTGATGCAGGCCCTGGCGGCCAGTGCCGAGGAGAAGGGGCGCGATACCTTCTTTGAGGCCGAGGCGGCGGCGCGCCGGGCCGCAGGCCTGCCGCCTTTCGGCCGTCTGGCCGCCCTGGTGCTCTCCGGCCCCGATGCCCGCCAGGTCGACGAGGTGGCCCGCGCCCTGGCGCGGACCGCCCCCCAGGGGGTGGAGGGGGTTACGGTCCTGGGCCCGGCCCCGGCGCCGCTGGCGGTGTTGCGCGGCCGCCACCGCCGCCGTTTTCTGATCAAGGCGCCGCGGAACTTTCGCCTGCAGCCGCTGCTGCGCCACTGGCTGGGCCAGGTGAAGCTGCCGGGCGCGGTGCGCCTTCAGGTGGATATAAACCCTTACAGTTTCCTCTGAGGTTGGTCGAAACAGTCCCCGAATGCGGGCGCAGGGCCCGGCCTCTCCGCAGGCGGTCGAAAGTGATGAAAAAAGCGGCAGATTTGATCCCGATTCCGGGGCCGGCGGCGGCCGGGTCGAGGGGGGCCGGAACCCCCCGGGAAACCCGCCCGGGAACCCCCGTAAACCGCCGGTGAGAAAGTGGCAAAAAGACGCTCCTACCCGCCTTGCAACACCCAGGCTCCTATGATACCAAACGCGCGCTCGTGGGCGGGTCCCCCGCCCTGTGTAAGGCCCGGACGTCGTTGTCTCATCGGATAACGGGCCAGCCGCGCGGGCAGGGGTAAACAAGGACTTCGAGGACATCGGGCTTGGCTGGTGATATCACGAGCATGAGCGACCTGGCGGGGCGCTATGCCTCCGCGTTGCTCGATCTAGCCGACGAGCAGAAGGCGCTGGACCAGGTCGCGGACGACCTGAAGGCGCTGCGTTCGTTGATTGCCGAAAGCGAAGATCTGCGCCGGCTGCTCGACAGCCCGGTCTTTTCTCGTGAGGAACAGCGCAAGGCCATGGCCGCGCTGATGGAAAAGGCCGGAACCGGGGAGCTGACCCGCCGTTTCGTGCTGGTGGTGGCCGATAACCACCGTCTCTTCGCGCTGCCCGCCATGATCGAGGCCTACCTCTCCGAGCTGGCGCAGCGCCGCGGCGAGATCACCGCCGAGGTGACCGCCGCCCGCAACCTGTCGGACGCGCAGCAGGCCGCCCTCCTGGAGGCGTTGCGCGCGAGCGTCGGCAGTAAGGTTCAGATTGATCTGAAGGTCGATCCGGCGCTGATCGGCGGTCTCGTCGTCAAGGTCGGCAGCCGCATGATCGACTCTTCGCTGCGTAGCAAATTGCAAAGACTTCAACTCGCCATGAAAGGGGTCGGATGATGGACATCCGCGCCGCGGAAATTTCCGCCATTCTGAAAGACCAGATCGAAAACTTCGGCAACGAGGCGGATGTCGCCGAGGTGGGGCAGGTGCTGTCGGTCGGTGACGGCGTGGCCCGCATCTACGGCCTCGACAACGTGCAGGCCGGTGAGATGGTCGAATTCCCCGGCGGCATCAAGGGCATGGCGCTGAACCTGGAAGTCGACAACGTCGGCGTCGTGATCTTCGGCGAAGACCGCGGCATTAAGGAAGGCGACACGGTCAAGCGGACCGGCGAGATCGTCGACGTGCCGGTGGGCCGCGGCCTGCTGGGCCGCGTGGTCGACGCGCTGGGCAACCCGATCGACGGCAAGGGTCCGATTGAGGGCGCCGAGCGGCGCCGCGTCGAGGTCAAGGCCCCCGGCATCATCCCGCGCAAGTCGGTGCACGAGCCGATGCAGACCGGCCTCAAGGCCATCGACGCGCTGATCCCCATCGGCCGCGGCCAGCGTGAGCTGATCATCGGCGACCGCCAGACCGGCAAGACCGCCATCGCGCTCGACACCATCATCAACCAGAAGCCGATCAACCAGGGCGACGACGAGTCGAAGAAGCTGTACTGCATCTACGTCGCCGTTGGTCAGAAGCGCTCCAGCGTCGCCAAGCTGGTGAAGACGCTGGAAGACAACGGCGCCCTGGAATACTCCATCATCGTGGCCGCCACGGCCTCCGAGCCAGCGCCGCTGCAGTTCCTGGCGCCCTACACCGGCTGCACCATGGGCGAATTCTTCCGCGACAGCGGCACCCATGCGGTCATCATTTACGACGACCTGTCGAAGCAGGCCGTGTCGTACCGCCAGATGTCCCTGCTGCTGCGCCGCCCGCCGGGCCGCGAAGCCTATCCGGGCGACGTCTTCTACCTGCACTCCCGCCTGCTGGAGCGCGCGGCGAAGATGGGCGATGACGCCGGCAACGGCAGCCTGACCGCTCTGCCGATCATCGAAACCCAGGCCGGCGACGTCTCGGCCTACATTCCGACCAACGTGATCTCGATCACCGACGGCCAGATCTTCCTGGAAACCGGCCTCTTCTATAAGGGCATCCGTCCGGCGCTGAACGTCGGTCTCTCGGTCAGCCGTGTCGGCTCGGCCGCGCAGATCAAGGCGATGAAGCAGGTGGCCGGCACCATTAAGCTGGAGCTCGCGCAGTTCCGCGAGATGGAGGCCTTCTCGCAGTTCGCTTCCGACCTCGACGCCGCGACCCAGCGCCTGCTGGCCCGCGGCTCGCGCCTGACCGAGCTGCTGAAGCAGCCGCAGTACTCGCCGCTCGCGGTCGAGGAGCAGGTGGCGGTGATCTTCGCCGGCGTGCGCGGCTATCTCGACAAGGTGCCGGTCAACAAGGTGACGGCCTTCGAGGCCCAGCTGCTCGCCAAGCTGCGTGCCGAGGGTGGCGACATCCTCTCGGCCATCCGCAGCGAGCAGGTCATCTCCGACGCCACCGAGGAGAAGCTGAAGAGCTTCCTCGACGGCTTCGCGAAGACCTTCGCGGCCTGATCCGAGACCAAGCGACCGTATAAAGAAAGCCGAGCGGGGCACGGCGGATGCCGAATCTCAAAGATCTCAAGGTGCGGATCGACAGCGTCAAGTCGACGCGAAAGATCACTTCCGCCATGAAGATGGTGGCGGCGGCGAAGCTGCGCCGCGCCCAGGAGCAGGCCGAAGCGTCGCGCCCCTATGCCCAGCGCATGGAGCGGATGCTGGGCTCCCTGGCGGCGGCCGCCGCCGGGCAGGCCGGCGCGCCGAAGCTGATGGCCGGAACGGGCAGCGACGATACTCATCTGATCCTGGTGGCCACGGCCGACCGCGGCCTCTGCGGCGGTTTCAACACCTCCATCGTGCGCGAGGCGCGGCGGATCATCCGCAGCCTCATCAACGACGGCAAGACGGTGAAGATCCTCTGCGTCGGCCGCAAGGGCCGCGACCAGCTGCGCCGCGACTACGGCTCGATGATCGTCGACACAATCGAGGACGTGGCCAAGCCGAAGCTCGGCTTCGACAAGGCCGCGTCGATCGGCGAGCGCATCGTCACCATGTTCGAGGCCGGCGAGTTCGACGTCTGCACCATGATCTACGCGGAGTTCCGCTCGGCCATTTCGCAGATCGTCACGCCGCAGCAGCTCATTCCCTTCGCCGCGCCCAAGGGCGAGGAAGGCGAAGAGGGCGAGGGCGGCGGTCTCGACGGCGCGGTCTATGAGTACGAGCCGGGCGAGGAGGAGATCCTCACCGCACTCTTGCCGACCAACATCTCCATCCAGGTCTTCAAGGCCCTGCTGGAGAACGCGGCGAGTGAGCACGGCGCGCGCATGACCGCGATGGACAATGCGACGCGCAACGCCGGCGACATGATCAACAACCTGACGCTGGTCTACAACCGCACGCGTCAGGCCGCGATCACCGGCGAACTGATCGAAATTATTTCCGCTAAGGAAGCGATGTAACGGTGGACCGCAGGCCGTCCCCAGGCGGGGCGGCCGGCACCAAGGAGCAAGAACATGGCAGCAAACCTCGTTGGCAAGATTACCCAGGTGATGGGCCCGGTGGTGGACGTGCAGTTCACCGGCGACCTGCCGCCGATCCTCAACGCGCTGGAGACGACCAACGACGGCAAGCGTCTGGTCCTCGAAGTCGGCCAGCACCTGGGCGAGAGCATCGTGCGCACCATCGCCATGGATGCGACCGAGGGTCTCGTGCGCGGCCAGGAGGTCACGGACACCGGCGGCCCGATCACCGTGCCGGTCGGCCCGGAGATGCTGGGCCGCATCATCAACGTGGTCGGTGAGCCGATCGACGAGCGTGGTCCGGTCAACACTTCGCACAACGCCCCGATCCACCGCGAGGCGCCGGAGTTCGCCGACCAGTCCACCGAAGCCGAGATGCTGGTCACCGGCATCAAGGTCGTCGACCTGCTGGCCCCTTACGCCCGTGGCGGTAAGATCGGCCTCTTCGGCGGCGCCGGCGTGGGCAAGACGGTGCTCATTCAGGAGCTGATCAACAACGTCGCCAAGACCCACGGCGGTTACTCGGTCTTCGCCGGCGTCGGCGAGCGTACCCGCGAGGGCAACGACCTCTATCACGAAATGATCGAGTCCGGCGTTATCGACCTTGAGGGCGATTCCAAGGTGGCGCTGGTCTTCGGCCAGATGAACGAGCCGCCGGGCGCGCGTGCCCGCGTCGCGCTGACCGGCCTGTCCCAGGCGGAATACTTCCGCGACGAGGAAGGCCAGGACGTGCTGTTCTTCGTGGACAACATCTTCCGCTTCACCCAGGCGGGCTCCGAGGTCTCGGCGCTGCTGGGCCGCATTCCCTCGGCGGTGGGCTATCAGCCGACGCTGGCCACCGACATGGGCATCCTGCAGGAGCGCATCACCACCACCAAGAAGGGTTCGATCACCTCGGTGCAGGCCATTTACGTGCCGGCCGACGACCTGACCGACCCGGCGCCGGCCACCTCCTTCTCGCACTTGGATGCGACCACGGTGCTGTCGCGTCAGATCGCCGAGCTGGGCATCTACCCGGCCGTCGATCCGCTCGACTCCACCAGCCGTATTCTCGACCCGCAGGTCGTCGGCGAGGAGCACTACAACGTGGCCCGCGAAGTGCAGCGCATTCTGCAGAGCTACAAGGCGCTGCAGGACATCATCGCGATCCTGGGCATGGACGAGCTGTCGGAAGAGGACAAGCTGACCGTGGCCCGCGCGCGCAAGATCCAGCGCTTCATGTCGCAGCCCTTCGACGTCGCCCAGGTCTTCACCGGCTCGCCGGGTGTGCAGGTTTCCATCGAGGACACCGTGCGCGGCTTCAAGGGCATCTGCGAGGGCGAGTACGACCACCTGCCGGAAGCGGCCTTCTACATGGTCGGCCCGATCGAGCAGGCCGTCGAGAAGGCCCGCAAGCTGGCGGCGGAAGCGGCCTAAGGGCCTCTCCGCCAGGACCTGATAACGAACGGACGGCGCAACGATGGCCGAAGGTAAAGTCGCATTCGAACTGGTCTCCCCGGAGCGCCTGCTGCTCTCCCAGGAGGTCGACATGGTCGTGGTGCCGGGCGAGGAGGGCGATTTCGGTGTCCTCGAACGGCACTCGCCGATGATCTCGACCCTGCGCCCCGGCGTCATCCAGGTGCACGACGGCGGTGGCGTGACGGAGCGGATCTTCGTGGCCGGCGGCTTTGCCGAGGTCACCCCGGCGCGCTGCACCGTTCTGGCCGAGGAAGCCCTCCCGGTCGGCGAGATCGACCGGGCGGCGACCGAACAGCGCCTCTCGAATGCCAAGGACGACCTGATCGACGCCAAGGACGACGCCGAGAAGGCCTCGGCCGAGCGCCAGATCAAGGTCGCTGAGGAAATGCTGCGGGCGGCCGGCTGATTCGCCGGCGCCCGAAGCCTTCCCTCTTTTATCCGATTCCCCCTGCTTGCACCCCGACCTTTCCGGACGGGAAAGCCGTTGTCCTTCAGGGGTATGCGGCCTACCTCTTGGGAAGCCGTTGATCCGGCAGAATCTTCTAGATAGGCTGCGGTTTCGCAAAACCGTCACAGAAGCGGTTGTGCAAGAGATTCCTTGCGGATTGCCCGCGGCTTGGACGACAAGCACTTCGACGTTGTTCGTTTGAACTCTAATCGTTTGGCGGGACGTTCGCGATGACCGGTGGTCACTGGACCTTAGACGACATTCCCTGGGACAAGTTCGACCCGTCCAAGGTCGATCCAGAGCTGGTGAAGATCGTTAAGGCCGCCAGCATGGTCGAATACAACGGCAACGACTACGCCGCCTACCTCTGCAACATCTTCCGCGATGACGCGGATTTCCAAAGCGCGGCGAAGTCCTGGGCGGTGGAGGAGGTGCAGCACGGCGCGGCGCTGGCGCGCTGGGCCAAGCTGGCCGACGACAGCTTCGACTTCGACGACAGCTTCGGGCGCTTCCGCGACGGCTACAAGATTCCGATCGAAGTGGACGATTCGGTGCGCGGTTCGCTGTCAGGCGAACTGGTGGCGCGCTGCATCGTGGAGGTCGGCACCTCGTCCTACTACGCCTCCATCGGCGCCACCACCGAGGAACCGGTGCTGAAGGCAATCTGCCGCAACATCGCCGCCGACGAGCTGCGCCACTACAAGCTGTTCTATTCCCACCTGCGCCGCTATCTGGAGCGGGAAAGGATCGGCAAGTGGAAGCGCCTCGCCGTGGCGCTCGGCCGCATCGGCGAGAGCGAAGACGACGAACTGGCCTACGCCTTCTATGCCGCCAACGAGAACCCCGCGACGCCCTATGATCGCAAGACCTACGGCCGCGCCTACATGAAGCGGGCCATCGCCTGCTACCGCGAGCCCCAGGTGCGCCGCGCCGTGGCGATGATCTTCAAGGCCGCCGGCCTCAACCCGCAGGGCCGCACCGCCGACCTGGCCGCCCGCGCCGCCTTCGGCTTCATCCGCCTGCGCGGCCGCCGGCTGGCCGCCGCCTGAGGCAAGCTCCAAAACTGCAGTAGTGCCGCTGCGTCCTTCGAGACGCGGGATGAGGCGCGGCAGAGGACGGCCCGAAAAAACGGACCTCATGCTGAGGAGCGCCGAAGGCGCGTCTCGAAGCACGCAGGCCAGCTTTTCCAGCACTGCTGAATCGATCAGCTCCGCCCCAACAGCTCGCGGAACTCCGAGACCACAGCGCGGTAGGTATCGCGCTTGAAGGGGATCACGAGGCCCGGCACGTCTTCCAGCTCGACCCACTGCCAGGCGTCGAACTCCGGATGCTTGGTCGCCAGGTCGATGTCCTTGTCCTGACCCAGGAAGCGCAGGGCGAACCAGCGCTGCTTCTGGCCCCGGTACTTGCCCTTCCACACCTTGCCCACCAGGTGGTCGGGCAGGTCGTAGTGCAGCCACTGGCGGCTCTCGGCGATGATCTCGGCCTTGTCGGTGCCGATCTCCTCTTCCATCTCGCGCAGCACCGCCTCTTCGGGAGTCTCGCCCTTGTCGATGCCGCCCTGGGGCATCTGCCAGATGTTGTCGCCTTCCTTGGCGGTGTCGATGCGCCGGCCGACGAAGACCTTGCCCTCGCCGTTCAGCAGCAGCATGCCGACGCAGGGGCGGTAGGGCAGCCTGGCGATCTCTTTGGGGCTCAGCATGGGGTTCCCTCAGGGCGCTTTCTGCTGGTCGGCCAGGGCCGTGATGGGCGCGATGACGTAACCGCGCGCGGTCAGCTCCGTCGCCCAATCGGCCAGACGCTCCAGGGTCACCGGATAGGGCTGGGCCATGGCCACGGCAAAACCCTCGGTCAGCGCGATGCGCTCGATCTGCGCCAGGCGGGCGTCGATGGCGACGCGGCTGACCTGGCGCTCGTCGATGGAGCGGTTGTTGATGGCGCGCGGCAGGCCCAGTTCCGCGGCCACCGCCGGCACCACCGAGTCTTCCGTGGTGCGCCGGTCGAGGAACATCAGGCCGCGCGCTTTCACGTCCTGCAGGATCGGCTCCATGGCGCTGCGTGAGGCCGTGAAGCGCGAGCCCATGGCGCCGGCGACGCCGACGTAGGCGCTGCCGCGGCTCAGCACCCAGTCCAGCCGGTCCAGGTTCTCCTCGGCGCTCAGCTTGGTCCGCAGCCCCTGGGGGCCGGGGTCCTCGTTGGGGAAGGCCGGCTCCATCGGCAGGTCGATCATGACCTCGTGGCCGCGCGAGCGCGCCAGGGCGATCCACTGCTCCAGCCCGCGGGCATAGGGACTGAACGACAGGGTGACCGCCGGCGGCAGCTTGTTGATGGCCGTCTCGGTGGCGCTGTCGGAGAGGCCGAGACCCGTCAGCACCACGGCGATGCGCGGGCGCGTGTCGGCCATGTTGAACGGCTGGCGGTAGCGTTCCCAGGAGGGCAGCTGCTCCGGCGCCGGCGGGATGACCGGGATCGCGACGACCTGTTCGCCAAGCTCTTCCGGGGCCGGCTCTTCTTCCGCGGTTTCTCCTTCCGGGGGCGCCTCGTCCTGTGTCGCGGCGGTCGGCGCTTCCGCCTGCGCCTCTGCGGCGGCCGGGGGTGGCGTCTCGGCGGGTGTCTCGGGGGTCGGCGCGCTCGCCCCGGCGGCCATGTCTTCAGCGGGCGGCGCCGGCTTGGCCTGCGGCAGGGCCGCCGTCGCGGCAGGCGCCTCTTCGGGCGCCTTCTCGGGCTCACCCTGCGGCGCTTCTGGCGATGCTTCTTGCGGCGCCTCCTGGGGGGGCTGCGGCGGCGTTTCCGCCGTTGCCTGCCCCGACGGCTCCGGGGCTGCCTCGGCAGCGGGGGCGGTCGCCGGGGCGGCTTCGGCCGCCGCTGCTTCCGGCGCGGTTTCCGGCATCGGCGTGCCGCCGGCTTCTTCGCCGGCCTGGATTTCCGCGTTTTCCGGCGCCGCTTCGCCGATTTCGGGCATGGCGGCCACGGCCTTGGGCTGCGGCAGGGCGAGGGTCACCGGCTCTGTGCGGGGGCTGGGCGGCGGCTGCAGCAAGGCAAGGGCGAGGCCACCGCCGAGGGCCGCCAGGACGACGAACCAGGCGGTAAGCAGCAGGCCGCGGTTGGCGAGAAAGCCGCCCAAGGCCTGCTGTTCTAGGCCGGGTGCCGCGGGCGTCCGCCGCACAAGCGGCCTGGGCGCACGCGGCATCCCTGCCGTCGCGAAGCTGTCTGACGACCTGACGTCATCGAAATGGTACCGGCCCTCTTTGCGGTGCGACTCCGCACCGAATCAACGTGTCGTGAACCTACCTTTTAGTTCACGACCCGCTGATTATAAAGGGCCAGACCACGCAGCAGGTCGAAGGCGCGGGCGAGCTGGTAATCCTTCTCCGTCGCCTCGGAAAGCACGTGGCCGTCTTCCGGCACCTCGCCGCTGGGCTGTTCGCCGACCCCGTTCTCCTCGTTGGGGTTGGTCAGCGCACCGCGCAAATCGGCTTCGCGGCGGCCGGGGCGGGCGGCCTCGGCCTGCTCCACCGTGGCCTGCTCGACCAGGATGTCCGGATCGATGCCGAGGGCCTGGATGGAACGGCCCGAGGGCGTGAAGTAGCGCGCCGTGGTCAGCCGCATGGCGCCGTTCAGCCCCAGCGGAATGATGGTCTGGACCGAGCCCTTGCCGAAGGAACGGGTGCCCATGATGATGGCGCGGCGATGGTCCTGCAGCGCACCGGCGACGATTTCTGAAGCCGATGCGGAGCCGCCGTTGATCAGCACCACCACCGGCAGGCCGTCGGCCAGGTCGCCCGGCGTGGCGTTGAAGCGCTGGGAGTCCTCGGCGATGCGGCCGCGGGTGGAGACGATCTCACCCTGCTCGATGAAGGCGTCGGACACCTCGACCGCCTGGTCCAGCAGGCCGCCGGGGTTGTTGCGCAGGTCGAGGATGAAGCCGCGCAGATCGCCGCCGGCCTCGGCCTTGATTTCGGTGAAGGCCTTTTCCAGGCCCGGCATGGTCTGCTGATTGAAAGTGGTGATGCGGATGTAGCCGACGTTGTCCTCAGTGCGGTTGCGCACCGACTGGATCTTGATGACGTCGCGGGTGATCGTCAGGTCGAAGGGTTCCTGGTTCTCGCGGCGGATGGTGACCGTCAGGTCGGTGTTCACCGGCCCGCGCATCTTTTCCACCGCCTCGTTCAGCGTCAGGCCCAGGATCGGCTCGCCGTCCAGGTGGGTGATGAAATCGCCGGGCTTTACGCCGGCGCGGTAGGCCGGAGTGTCGTCGATCGGCGAGACCACCTTGACGAAGCCGTTCTCCATGGTGACTTCGATGCCCAGGCCGCCGAACTCACCCTTGGTCTGCACCCGCATGTCGCCGAAGGATTCGGCGTTCAGGTAGCTGGAGTGCGGATCTAGCGTGGAGAGCATGCCCTGGATGGCATACTCGATGAGCTGCTGGTCGGTCACTTCCTCGACGTAGTCGGCGCGGACGCGCTCGAAGACATCGCTGAACAGTTTCAGTTGCCGGTAGGTGTCGGACGAGTTTTCCTGCGCCGGCGAAAACTGCGGCACAGCGATCATGAGGGCGGCAACAATGGCCGCGATCTGGAGTTTGCGCATTAACCTCGCACCTTGTCGTCGTTTGTCGCCAACCAGGGGAGCGGATTGATGGCCTGCCCTGTACGGCGGAGTTCCAAGTAAAGCTCCGGGTTGCTGCCGGCCGTGTCGCTCATTTGCGCGACCGGCTCTCCGGCCAATACCCACTGCCCGACCACGGCGTCGATCCGATCGAAACCGGCTAGGATCGTATGATATCGCCCGCCATGGTCGATGATCAAGATAAGCCCATAGCCGCGAAACGGGCCGGCATAGGCGATTTTCCCGTCAAAAGGCGCCACCACCTGGGCCCCCGGGCGGGCGCGGATGGAAATCCCCTTGTCGGTGGTTCCCGGAGAGTCGCTTTCCTGCCCGTAAAGCCGCACCACCTCGCCGCGCACCGGCACCGTCAGGCTGGCCTGGGACTCGGGAAAGGGGCGCAGCGAGGCCGGGCGGGTCAGGCGGGCGACTTGCGGATTGTCCTGTTCAACTTGCCGTGAGGCGGCCGCGGCGGCCTCGCGCGCCTTCTGCGCCTCGGCGGCGGCCCGTGCCGCGGCTTCGGCCTGCTGCTGCTCCAGGGCCGCGCGGCGGGCGGCTTCCTGCTCCACGGCGCGGCGCAGCTGCTCCTGGCGGCGGTGTTCGGCGGCCAGGCGGCGTTCCTCGGCGGCGCGCGCCTCGGCCTCCAGGCGCTCGGTCAGCTCGCGCAGGTCGCGGGCCTCCTTGACCAGCTTGGCGACGCGTTCCTGGGCGGCGCTGCGCTCGGCCTCGGCCGTTTCCTGCAGTTCGGACTTGCGGGCCAGCAGGGCCGCCAGGCGGTCACGCTCGGTCCCCAGGGAGGCGGTGGCGGCGGCGAGGTCGTCGCGTTCGATGGAGATGCGCGCGCGCAGCACCGCCAGGTCGCCCAGCTCCGCGCGCAGGGCGGCGGCCTGGTCCTCCAGCTTTGGAATGGCGACGCGCAGCAGCAGGGCGGCACGGGCGGATTCGAGGGGCGCCTCGCTGCGCGCCAGGGCGGCTTCCGGCGGCTGCAGGGCGAGGCGCTGCAGCGCGCCCAGGGTGCGCCCGAGCTGCGCGCGGCGTTCGTTCAGGTCGGCGGCCTTGGACTCTTCCTCGGCGTTCAGCGCCGCCAGGGTCTGTTCGGCGGCGGTCATCTCGCTTTCCAGGTCCTGGGCGCGCCTGGCGGCGGCGATGGTTTTGGCGCGCAGCTCCTCGACCTCGGCGGCCAGGGCTGCGGCCTCGGCGGCCAGCTTCTTGGCCCGCGCCTTGTCCTCGGCCAGGCTGCGTTCCAGTTCTTCCAGGCTCTGGTTCGGTTTGTCCTGGGCGGCGGCAGGGGCCGCAAGGCCCAGGGCCAGCGCGAGGCAGAGCGACCCGGCGAGGGCCGGGGCAAGGGGAAGCCGCGGGGTGCGCGCCGTCAAGACTACTCCGCGGCCGCCTCGCCGCGCGCCGCGCCACGGCCGATGAGGCTGTGGCCGGTCATGGCGTCGGGGCAGGGCAGGCCCATGAGGTCCAGCAGGGTCGGCGCGATGTCGGCCAGCCGCCCGTCGGAAAGGTCTTGGGCGCGCGCCGGCCCGTTGATCAGCAGCAGCGGCACCTTGTTCATGGTGTGGGCGGTGTGGGGCTGGCCGGTCTGCTTGTCGCTCATCTGTTCGGCGTTGCCGTGGTCGGCGGTCAGCAGGACGCAGCCGCCGGCCGCGCGCACCGCCTCGGCCAGGCGGCCGACGCAGGTGTCGACGGTGGCGACCGCCTTCATGGCGGCGGCCAGATCGCCGGTGTGGCCGACCATGTCGCCGTTGGCGTAGTTCACCACGACCAGGTCGAAGGTACCGGCGCCGATGGCCTCGACCAGCTTGTCGGTCACCTCCGGTGCCGACATCTCCGGCTTCAGGTCGTAGGTGGCGACGTCGGGCGAGGGCACCAGGATGCGCTGCTCGCCCTCGAAGACTTCCTCGCGCCCGCCGTTGAAGAAGAAGGTGACGTGGGCGTACTTCTCGGTCTCGGCGATGCGCAGCTGCTTCTTGCCGGCGGCGGCGACGATCTCGCCCAGGGTCTGGTTCAGCTCCAGCGGCGGATAGAGGGTGGTGAGGAAGGCGTTCAGCTCGACCGAGTACTCCACCATGCCCACGGCGCAGGCGAAGGCCGGCCGCGCGGCGCTGTCGAAGCCCTCGAAGCCCGGATCGAGCAGCGCGGCCAGGATCTCGCGCGCGCGGTCGGCGCGGAAGTTGGCCATGAAGAGGCCGTCGCCGTCCTTCATGCCGGCGTAGCCGCCGACCACGGTGGGCAGCACGAACTCGTCCGAGGTGCCGGCGGCGTAGCTCTGCTCGACCGCGGCCAGGGGGTCGGCGGCCCGCTCGCCCGCTGCCGTCACCAGGGCGGCGAAGGCCTTTTCCACCCGCGCCCAGCGCTTGTCGCGGTCCATGGCGTAGTAGCGCCCGGAGATGGTGGCGAGGCTCGCCCTGGGGGCCTTGGCCTGGAAGGCCTTCAAGTAGTCGAGGGCGCTGCGCGGCGGGGTGTCGCGACCGTCCAGGAAGGCGTGCACGGCGACCGGGACGCCGGCCTCGGCCAGGGTCTCGGCCAGGTAGGCGATCTGGTCCTGGTGGGAGTGCACGCCGCCGGGCGACAGCAGGCCCATGACGTGGGCGGTGCCGCCGGAAGCCTTCAGTTTGGCGATGGCCTCGGTCAGGACCGGGTTCTTGGCGAAGCTGCCGTCGGCGATGGCGGCGTCGATGCGCGGCAGGTCCTGCATCACCACGCGCCCGGCGCCCAGGTTCATGTGGCCGACCTCGGAGTTGCCCATCTGGCCGCTGGGCAGGCCGACCTCGCCCTCCGAGGCGTCGACCAGGGCGTGCGGCTCCTCCTGGAACAGGCGGTCCAGGTTCGGCGTCGGCCCCTCGCAGATGGCGTTGTTGTCGCAGCTCTCGCGATGGCCCCAGCCGTCCAGAATGCACAGCACCACGGGGCGCGGCTTGTCGGGATGGGCGGTGGTGTCGGTCATGGCGCTACTCTGACGGCTCGGTTGTCTCGTTCAATGCCGGGCAGGGCTCAATCCCGGTGGTAGGGGTGTCCGGCGAGGATGCTTTCGGCGCGGAACAGCTGCTCGGCCAGCAGACCCCGCACCAACATATGGGGCCAGGTCATGCGGCCCAAGGAAAGAATGACGTCGGCGGCCTGGCGCGCGGCGGGGGAAAGGCCGTCGGCGCCGCCGATCAGGAAGGCCAGGTCGGCCACGCCTTCGTCCTGCCAGCGCCCCAGCAGGGCGGCGAAATCGCGGCTGGTCATTTGCTTGCCGCCTTCATCCAGGGCGATGACCCTGGCGCCCCGCGGCAGCGCCGCCAGCAGCAGCTCGCCTTCCTGCTCCTTCAGCGCCTCGGCCGGCAGGGGCCGGCGTTCCTCGACTTCCTTCAGGGTGATGCGCCAGCGCAGCCGCGCGGCGTAAAGCTCGTAAAGCTCCTTCGTGGCGCCGGCCTTGTTCCGGCCGACAGCCGCCAGGGTAATTCGCATTGCTCCACCCGCACCGCCAACGCTCCGGGGCCGCCCGGAGTCCGGGCAGCCCGCCTGGCGCGGCCCGTTACTTACCCATCAGGGTCAGTTGACGGTCGCGTCCAGCTCCGCTTCGCCGCCGGCCGGCGCCAGGTTGACGCCCCACATCTTTTCCAGATTGTAGAAGCTGCGCACTTCCGGCCGGAACAGGTGGACGATCACGTCACCGCCGTCGATCAGCACCCAGTCGCAGCGCTCCAGGCCTTCCGCGGCGACGCCGTGGACGCCTTCGGCCTTCAGCTTCTCACGCAGATGGTCGGCCATGGCCCCGACCTGCCGGGCCGAACGGCCGGAGGCGATCACCATGAAGTCTGCGATGCTGGATTTGTCGGCGAGTTCGATGACGACGATGTCGTCCGCCTTGTCGTCTTCCAGGGACGACTGAACTACGGAAAGCAGGCGCCGGCTGTGGGCGAGAGCGTCCTGCAGATCGGCCCGGGGGGCCTTGGTCTCTTGGAGTATGACCCTAATTCTCCTCTTTGTGGTCGCCGAGGGCCGGTCGCCCGCCGGTTATCCCTGCAATGGCGTGCGGGCCCTGATTTCGGTCGCTGACTGGGGATTCAAGCGGCAACGGATGAAAGCCCAAGCCGGCGGCCTTGCCTCCGCCAGGCGCCGCGCCGAGCTGTCTTTCAGCCGGTACCGGGCAAAAGCGCGCGCTGCCTTACCTGACAACGCCCTTAAAGAATAGGAGGGGCGATCGAAAACCGCAACGGGTAGGGTATTAAAGATTTGTGGCCAGTCCTGCCATTGATGAACTTGAATCAAGTTATCTGCCCCCATGAGCCAGACGAAGTGGACCCGCGGCAGCAGGTGGGTCAGGGCACGCAGGGTGTCGGCGGTGTAGGCGCTGCCCAGGCGGGTCTCCAGGCCGGTGACCAGGATGCGCGGATCGCCGGCCGCCGCCCGGGCCCGGGCCAGGCGCTCGGCCAGGGGCGCCATCTCCTCGGGCGACTTGAGGGGGTTCTGCGGCGAGACCAGCCACCACACCCGGTCGAGGCCGAGGCGGGTCAGCGCCTCGCGGGAGATCTCCCGGTGTCCGTCGTGGGCCGGGTTGAAGGAGCCGCCCAGCAGGCCGATGCGCGCGCCCGGCGGCGGCACCCGGCCCGCCAGCTCGGCGCCCAGCTCCGCCCGGGTCAGGCCGGCGAGCGGCGCGGTCATGGCTTTTCGGCGTCCGGTTTCATGGCGCCAGGATCAGAAACCAGCGCGGCGGCGGAGACAAGCCATAAAGGAAACCGGCCTCAGACCTCGGCCTAAGCCGGGGTTTCCTGGGCCAGGCGGCCTTCCTCCACCGCGTGGCAGGCCACCGTCGCGCCTTCGGCCGCCAGCATGGCCGGACGCTCGCTGCGGCAGCGCTCGTTGGCATGGGGGCAGCGCGGGTTGAAGGCGCAGCCGCCCGGCGGGTTCAGCGGCGAAGGCAGCTCGCCGGTGAGCTTGATGCGCTGGCGCTTCTGGCCCGGGTCCGCCTTGGGCGTGGCCGAGAGCAGGGCCTGGGTGTAGGGGTGCCGCGGCCTGGCGAAGACCGCTTCGCGCTGGCCCTGCTCCACCGGGCGGCCCAGGTACATGACGATGACCTCGTCGGCGATGTGGCGCACCACCGAGAGGTCGTGGGAGATGAAGAGGTAGGCCAGGTCGAACTCTTCCTGCAGGTCGGCCAGCAGGTTCAGCACCTGGGCCTGGATCGACACGTCCAGCGCCGAGACCGGCTCGTCCAGCACCACGATGTCCGGGTTCAGCATCAGGGCGCGGGCGATGGCGATGCGCTGGCGCTGGCCGCCGGAGAACATGTGCGGATAGCGCTCGGAGTGCTCGGGACGCAGGCCGACCCGCGCCATCATTGCTTCGGCCGCCGCGCGGCGCTCGGCCGCCGACATCTTCCTGTTGATGAGCAGCGGCTCCTCCAGGATGGTGCCGATCTTCTGGCGCGGGTTGAGCGAGCCGTAGGGATCCTGGAAGACGATCTGCACGGACTGGCGCAGCTTGCGCTGGGTCTCGCCCTTGGCCTCGGTCACATCGGCATTGCCGAGCACAAGCTGCCCGGCGGTCGGCCGCTCGATCAGGGTGACGAGGCGCGCCAGGGTCGACTTGCCGCAGCCGGACTCCCCGACCACCGCCAGGGTCTTGCCGGCCGTCAGCGAGAAGCCGACGCCGTCCAGCGCCTTCAGGGTCGCCGCGCCGGAGAAGACCCCGCCGCCGACCTTGTAGTGGCGGGTCAGGTCGCGGGCCTCGAGCACGCGGCGTCCTGTCGGGCGTCCTGTTGCGGGGGCGCTCATGCGTCTTCTCCCTGGCGTTCGGGATGTCCCTGCGGAATGCCGTGGCTCAGCGGATAGTGGCAGAGGGCGCCGCCCTGGACCACGGGCGCCTCGCGGCGGCAGCGCTCCGTGGCGAAGCCGCAGCGCGGGTTGAAGAGGCAGCCGCCGGGGCGGTCGAGCTGGCCAGGCACCACGCCGGGGATCGACGGCAGGCGCTTGGAGGTGGCGCGCTCCGGCAGGGCGGCCAGCAGCGCGGCCGTGTAGGGATGATGCGGATCGTTGAAGAGGCCCTCGACCGACTGCTTTTCCACCTGCTGGCCGGCGTACTGCACGGTGACGCGCTGGGCGGTCTCGGCGACCACGCCCATGTCGTGGGTGATCAGCACCAGGGCCATGTCGCGTTCGCGCTGCAGCTCGATCAGCAGCTCCAGGATCTGCGCCTGGATGGTGACGTCCAGGGCCGTGGTCGGCTCATCGGCGATCAGCAGGCGCGGGTTGCAGGCGATGGCGATGGCGATCATCACGCGCTGGTTCATGCCGCCGGACAGCTGGTGCGGGAAGGCGGAAAGCCGCGTCTCCGGCGCCGGGATGCCGACCAGTTCCAAGAGCTCGATGGCGCGGCGCCGGTGCTCGGCGCGCGAGCCGCCCAGGTGGGTCTTCAGCGATTCGGTGATCTGGAAGCCGACGGTGAAGCAGGGGTTCAGCGAGGTCATGGGTTCCTGGAAGATCATCGCCATGTCCTTGCCGATGATCTTGCGCCGGTCCCTGGGCGACATGGTCAGCAGGTCGCGGCCGTCGAAGGCCAGGCGGTCGGCGCTCACCTTGGCAGTCCAGGGCAGGAGGCCCATGAGCGCCAGCATGGAGACCGACTTGCCCGAGCCGGACTCGCCGACGATGGCGACCAGCTCGCCCTTGCCGATGTCCAGGTCGACGGAATCGACGGCGCGGAACAGGCCGTGGGCGGTCTGGAAATCGACCGAGAGGTTGCGGATCTCTAACAAGCTGCTCATGAGCGCTTCATCTTCGGGTCCAGCGCATCGCGCAGCCCATCGCCGAAGAGGTTGATGGCAAGAACGGTGATGAGGATGGCGAGGCCCGGGAAGGTCACCACCCACCAGGCGCGGGTGATGAACTCGCGGGCGTCGGCCAGCATGGCGCCCCACTCCGGCGTCGGCGGTTGGGCGCCCTGGCCCAGGAAGCCGAGCGCCGCGGCGTCGAGGATCGCGGTGGAGAAGCTGAGCGTCGCCTGCACGATCAGCGGGGCCATGCAGTTGGGCAGCACGGTGACGAACATCAGCCGCGGCAGTCGCGCCCCGGCGACCCTTGCGGAGGTAACGTAGTCGCGGGTGCTCTCCGAGATCACCGAGGCGCGGGTCAGGCGCACGAAGTGCGGCAGCACCACCACGGCCACGGCGATCATGGCGTTGGTCAGGCTGGGCCCGAGCAGGGTGACCAGCACCAGGGCCAGCAGGATCGAAGGGAAGGCAAGGATGATGTCCATCGCCCGCGCGATGAGGACTTCCGTGGTGCCGCGGAAGAAGCCCGCAATCAGGCCCAGGGTAATGCCGGCGGTGAAGGCGATGGCGATGACGATGGAACCGACGTAAAGCGAATAGCGGGCGCCGTGGATGAGGCGCGAGAGGATGTCGCGGCCGACCGCATCGGTGCCGAGGATGAACTCCCAGGAACCGCCTTCCATCCACACCGGCGGTTCGAGGAAGTGTCCGCGGTACTGCTCGATCGGCGAATGCGGCGCCACCACGTCGGCGAAGACGGCCAGCAGGATCAGCACCACGACGACAACCAGGCCGGCGACGGCGCCGTTGTTCTCCGAGAAGTAGTGCCAGAACTCGCGCAGGCGCTCGGCGCGGATGTTGCGCCGGGCGGCGGGCACCTGAACGGAGGGGTCGTGAGCCGTCATATTCTTCCCTCTAGCGCCTGTGCCGGATACGCGGGTTGATGAGGCCGTAGAGGAGCTCCACGGCAATGTTCACGATCATGACGATGGCCGCGATGAGCAGCAAGCCGCCCTGCACCGAGGGGTAGTCGCGGCGCGAGATGGAATCGACCATCCACTTGCCGATGCCCGGCCAGGCGAAGATGGTCTCGGTCAGGATGGCGCCCGCCAGCAGCACGCCGACGGAGAGGCCGATGACCGTGATCACCGGGATCAGCGCGTTGCGCAACGCGTGCAGACCAATGACCCGCCAGGGCGCCAGGCCCTTGGCGCGCGCCGTGCGCACGTAATCCTCGCCCAGCACCTCCAGCATGGCTGAGCGGGTCTGGCGTGCGAAGACCGCCAGCGGGATGGTGCCCAGTGCGATGGTTGGCAGGATCAGGTGGCTGAGCGCCGATTTGAAGGCGCCCTTCTCGCCCGACAGCAGGCTGTCGATCAGCATGAAGCCGGTTGGCTGGTCGAAGAAATAGAGAATGTCGAGGCGACCCGAGACCGGCGTCCAGCCCAGGCCTGTCGAGAACACGATGATGAGGATCAGCGCCCACCAGAAGATCGGCATGGAATAGCCGGTCAGCGCGACGCCCATCAGGGTGTGGTCGAACCAGGACCCCCGCTTCACCGCGGCGATGACGCCGGCCGGCAGGCCGATGGCAGTGGCGAAGACGATGGCGCAGAAGGAAAGCTCCAGCGTCGCCGGGAAGAGGGTGAAGAACTCCTCCAGCACCGGCTGCTTGGTGACCAGGGACTTGCCGAGGTCGCCCTGGAAGATGTCGGAAACGTAGAGCAGGTACTGTTGCCAGATGGGCTTGTCGAAGCCGAGTTGGGTCATCAGCTCGGCGTGGCGCTCGGGCGTCACCCCGCGCTCGCCGGCCAGCAGCGTTACAGGGTCGCCGGGCAGCAGCCGGATGAAGGCGAAGGACAGCACGGTGATGCCGAAGAAGGTCGGAATCAGCTGCGCGAGCTTGGTGATGAGAAGACGGAGCATGTCGTCTTGGCCCGGGGCGGATCGCAGGGCGGCCGAAGCGCGAACGGGAGGAGCCTAATGCTCCTCCCGTCCGTTCCTCGTTGGCGGGACCGGCTTACTCTTCGATGTCGACGCCGTAGAAGACGTGACCGCCGAAGGGGTCGATCTTGAAGTTCTTCACTTCCTTGCGGATCGGCTTGAAGACGACCGAGTGCGCAATGGTCGCCCAGGGGGCCTGCTCCTTGAACACGGTCTGAGCCTGCTTGTAGAGATCCGAGCGCTTGTCGTTGTCGCTCACGACCTTGGCCTGCTGGATCAGGTCCTCGAAGGGCTTGTAGCACCACTGGGCGCGGTTGGAGCCGCCGACGCCGTCACAGCCCAGCAGCACGGCCAGGAAGTTGTCGGGGTCGCCGTTGTCGCCGGTCCAGCCCAGCAGCACGGCACCGTCGCGATCCTTGGCCTTGGAGCGCTCCAGGTACTCACCCCACTCGTAGCTGACGATCTCCGCCTCGACGCCGACCGCGGCCCAGTCGGCCTGGATCAGCTCGGCCATGCGGCGGGCGTTGGGGTTGTAGGGACGCTGCACCGGCATCGCCCAGATCTTGGTCTTCAGGTTGGTGACGCCGGCTTCTTCCAGCAGCGCCTTGGCGGTGTCCGGATTGTAGGCGTCGTCAACCGTGGCCTCGTTGTACGACCAGATGGTCGGCGGGATCGGGTTCTTGGCGATCTTGCCGGCACCCTGGAACACGCCGTCGATGATGGCCTGCTTGTTGATGGCCAGGTTGAGGGCCTTGCGCACTGCGGGGTTGTTGAAGGGCGCCATCTGGGTGTTGTAGGCCAGGTAGCCGACGTTCAGGCCTTCCTGCTGCAGCAGGTTGATGTCCGGGTCCGCCTTCATGGCCTCGATATCGGCCGGGTTCGGATAGGGCATGACCTGACACTCGTTCGCCTTCAGCTTCTGGTAGCGCACGCTGGCGTCCGGGGTGATGGCGAAGATCAGGTTGTCGATGGCCGCCTTGCCGCGCCAGTAGTCCGGGTGCGCCTTGTAGCGGATCACCGCGTCCTTCTGGTAGGCGACGAGCTGGAAGGGGCCGGTGCCGACCGGCTCCAGGTCGACCTTCTCCGGCGTGCCGGCGTCCATCATCTTGTCGGCGTATTCGGCCGAGAGGATGGAGGCGAAGTCCATCGCCAGGTTGGCGATCATCGGCGCTTCGGGGCGGTTCAGCACGAACTTCACGGTGTAGTCGTCGACCTTGACGATGTCCTTGATCAGGTCGGGCATCGACATGCCGTTGAAGTACTCGTAGGCGCCGCCGGAAACACCGTGATAGGGGTGGTTCTTGTCCCACTGGCGCGCGAAGGAATAGACCACGTCATCGGCGTTGAAGTCGCGCGACGGGGTGAAGTTCCCAGTGGTCTGCCACTTCACGCCGCGGCGCAGGTGGAAGGTGTACTCCAGGCCGTCATCGGTAACGTCCCAGGACTCGGCCAGGGCCGGCTCGATGTTTGTGGTGCCGGTGGTGAATTCGACCAGCTTGTTGAACACCTGGCGCGAGGAGGCGTCGAAGGTGGTGCCGGCGGTATACAGCGAGGGGTTGAAGCCCTCGGGGCTGCCTTCCGAGCAGAAGACCAGGGTCTTCGCCTCGGCGGCGGCGGTCACGCTGGCGGCCATAATCAGGCCGAGCGCGGTCATACTAAGTATTTTCTTCATTAAGTAGTCTCCCTGCAGTAGCCGTTGGTGACTTACTGTCTTAATTGCGGCTTGGGCGCAATATCGCGCCTTCTCTGAATTGGCAAGCTAAATAGCCCACCGAACGTATGTCAACGAACAAACCCTCCCGCCGCCTGCGGCAGCGGGGGAAACCGTGGCCTGCACCCGAGGGATGCAAGCGCCGTCAGGGCCGGATCTGGCCTCGACCCTGCACCTTATACTTGTAACTGGTCAGCTGCTCCGCGCCGACCGGACCGCGGGCATGCAGCTTCCCGGTGGAGATGCCGATCTCGGCCCCCATGCCGAATTCTCCACCATCGGCGAACTGTGTCGAGGTGTTGTGCATCACGATTCCGGCATCGACCTCGCTCATGAAGCGGGCCGCGGCGCCGGCGTCCTCGGTGATGATGGCCTCGGTGTGGTGGGAGCCGTGGGCGTTGATGTGGGCGATGGCCTCGTCCAGGCCGGAGACCACCTTCACCGCGATGATCGGCGCCAGGTACTCGGTGTCCCAGTCCTCGGGCGTCGCCGCCTCGGCCTCGGGCATCACCCGGCGCACGACCTCGTCGCCGCGGATGGCGCAGTCGGCCGCGTGCAGAGCCTCGAGCAGCTTGGGCAACAGGGTCTCCGCCAGGGCTTCATCGACCAGCAGGGTCTCGGTCGCCCCGCAGATGCCGGTACGCCGCATCTTGGCGTTGATCACGATCCGCTCGGCCATTTCCGGGTCGGCGGCGGCGTGGACGTAGGTGTGCACCATGCCGTCCAGGTGGCTGAACACGGGGATGCGGCTCTCGCGCTGGATGCGCTCGATCAGCCCCCGGCCGCCGCGCGGCACGATGACGTCGACGTCGTCGCTCATGGTCAGCAGGATGCCGACGGCAGCGCGGTCGGTGGTGGGGATGCGCTGGATGCAGGCTTCGGGCAGGCCGGCGGCCTTCAGGCCCGCCTGCAGGCACTCCAGGATGGCGCCGGAGGAGTGGAAGCTCTCGGAGCCGCCGCGCAGGATGGCGGCGTTGCCCGACTTGAGGCAGAGCGCGCCGGCGTCGGCGGTCACGTTGGGCCGGCTTTCGTAGATGATGCCGATGACGCCCAGGGGCACGGAGACGCGGGCGATCTTCAGGCCGTTGGGGCGGTCCCATTCGGCCAGCACGCGGCCTACCGGATCGGGCAGCCCGGCGACGTCCTCGACGCCCTTGGCCATGGCCTCGATGCGCTCGGGCGTCAGCTCCAGGCGGTCCAGCAGGGCCGGGGTCAGGCCCTTGGCCCGGGCGGCGGCCATGTCCTTGGCATTGGCGGCGGCGATCTTCCCGGCCTCGTCGCGGATCGCCCGGGCGGCGGCCATCAGCGCCCGGTTCTTCACCTCCGGGTCGGCCAGGGCCAGCTCGGCGGCGGCGGCGCGGGCCGCCTGTCCGAGCGCCGTCATGGTGCTCTGGAGGTCTTCCCCTTTGAGGGCCGCTTCGGCGGACATGGCTCAGTTCTCCCGGTTAAGGTAGTAATTTCAGGCTGTTAGGACACCACCAGGTCGTCCCGGTGGACCAGCTCTTCCCGGCCACGGTAGCCGAGAATGGCTTCGATTTCACGGCTCTTGTGGCCCATGATCCGGCGCGCATCGGCGGCGGAATAGGCCGCCAGGCCGCGCGCCACCTCCTGTCC
>JBNKHC010000256.1:0-19168 GCA_050290145.1 Kiloniellaceae bacterium
TGATTAGATCCGGCAACCAGACCGTCGTTCTAGACGGCTACGAACAGTCAAACGGGGAGGCTAGAATATGGCGCGCGTGGCTCTGGTGACAGGGGGAACCCGAGGGATCGGCGAGGCGATTTCCAGGGGACTGAAAGACGCAGGCTTCACGGTCGCCGCCACTTACGGCGGCAACGACGAGGCGGCGAACAAGTTCAAGGAAGAGACCGGCATCCACGTCTTCAAGTGGGACGTCGGCGATTTCGACGCCTGCAAGGACGGCATCGCCAGGGTCGAGAGCGACCTCGGGCCGGTCGACGTGCTGGTCAACAACGCCGGCATCACCCGTGACGGCACACTGCACCGCATGAGCCCGGAGAACTGGCGCGCGGTCATCTCCACCAATCTCGACTCCCTGTTCAACATGACGCGCAACGTCATCGAGGGCATGCGCGAGCGCGGTTACGGCCGCATCATCTCGATCTCCTCGATCAACGGCCAGAAGGGCCAGTTCGGCCAGGCCAACTATTCCGCCGCCAAGGCCGGCGTCTTCGGCTTCACCAAGGCGGTGGCCCAGGAAAGCGCCGCCAAGGGCATCACCGTCAACGCCATCGCCCCGGGCTACATCGGCACCGAAATGGTCCGCGCCGTGCCCGAAGAGGTGTTGAACAGCAAGATCCTGCCCCTCATCCCGGTCGGCCGCCTGGGCGAGCCGGAGGAGATCGCGCGCTGCGTGGTCTTCCTGGCCGGCGAGGACGCGGGCTTCATCACCGGCGCCACGCTGTCCGCCAACGGCGGCCAGTACATGTCCTGAGGACCGGCCCCGGGAAAGCGTATGAGCGGCGGTGGGGCGATCGCCTCGTCCGCCGCTCGCTTCCCTGGAGGCGCTGCCCGAGAGCGCTCGGATCGCCGACGGCCCGGCCATCCGCTTCGGCTTCGGCTGGCTGAAGCTCCGCTTGCCCACCCGCATGACGCTCCTCCGCCTGGCCGCTCCCTGATGCGCCACTGCCGTGCCGGCGCTATAACGGGACAAGCAGCCTGAGAACACGAAGAGGGAGTATGCCCCATGCCCCTGGGCCGGCTCATCGAATACGAGGACGCGAGCGACGAGGTGCGCGCCGTCTACGACGACATCATGGCGACCCGCAAGAGCGATTGGGTGAACAACTTCTGGAAGGCGCTGGCCCAGGACCCGCAGACCCTGAAGCGCACCTGGGAGAGCGTGAAGCAGGTCATGGCGCCGGGCGCCCTCGACCCGCTGACCAAGGAGATGCTCTACATCGCCGTCAGCGTCACCAACAACTGCGAGTACTGCATCACCTCCCACACCGCCGGCGCGATCCAGAAGGGCATGACCGACGCCATGCTGCAGGAACTGCTGGCCGTGGTCGGCATGGCCAACGAGACCAACAGCCTGGTCAACGGCTACCGCGTGCCGGTCGACGAACGCCTGCGCGCCCTGGCCTACGGTGAGGCGGCCCACGGCGAAGCGGACTAGGACTCACGTGAACGACTACCCCAACCGCCCGCTCATCGGCGTCGGCGTCGTGGTCTTCAATGACGACCGCGTGCTGCTGATCCGCCGCGGCAAGCCGCCGCGCGAGGGCCAGTGGTCGCTGCCCGGCGGCCGCCAGCGCCTGGGCGAGCGGGTCGAGGAGACGGCGCGCCGCGAGGTGGCCGAGGAGGCGGGCATCGAGGTCGAGGTCGGGCCCCTGGTCGACGTGGTGGACTCCATCACCCGCGACGATCAGGGCGCGGTGCAGTACCACTACACCCTGGTCGACCTGCTGGCCGAATGGCGGTCGGGGGAGGCCGTGGCCGGCCACGACGCCGCCGAGGTCGCCTGGGCCGACCCGGCGGAGCTGGCGCCTTACGATCTGTGGAAGGAGACCCGGCGCATCATCGCGCTGGCGATGGAGAAACGGCTTACCTCCCAAACATTCCGGTAGTCGCACCGTCCGCGCGTCACATGTCTCTGTCGTCCCGGGGCTTGACCCCGGGACCCATTGGCGTCGGCGCGCGGTGATTCTTTCGGAAAAGCTGATAAAGCGTCAGGGGCAATGGGTCCCGGCAACACGTGCCGGGACGACAGCGGTGTTTCCAAGCGATACCGGGTCGAAACAAAGGCTCACTTGCCTGGACGATTGCCACCCGCTATTTCCCTCGCCATGACTTCTATCGCAAGCGACAGCGGCACCCGCCGCGTGCGGGCCACCCTCATCGGCGGAATCGCCGTGCTGCTGTGGGCGCTGCTGGCGCTCTTCACCACCGGGGCGGCGGGCATTCCGCCCTTCCAGCTGCTGGCCATGACCTTCGCCGTGGCCTTCATCGTCGGCCTCGCCGTGCTGGCGGCGCGGGGCCGGCGCGCCTTCGCCGCCTGGCGCCAGCGGCCGGCGGTCTGGGCGCTGGGCGTCGGCGGCCTCTTCGGCTACCACTTCTTCTACTTCGTCGCCCTCGGCAACGCGCCGGCGGTGGACGCCAGCCTCATCGCCTATCTCTGGCCGCTGCTCATCGTGGTCTTCTCGGCGCTGCTGCCGGGTGAGCGGCTGCGCTGGTTCCATCTGGCGGGCGCCGCCATGGGCCTCTTCGGGGCCGGGCTGCTGGTCACCAAGGGCGGCTCGCTGGCCTTCGATGCGCGCTACTCGCTCGGCTACCTGGCAGCGGCGGCCTGCGCGCTCACCTGGTCCAGCTACTCCGTCACCAACCGCCGCTTCGGCGCGGTGCCGACCGAGGTGGTGGGCGGCTTCTGCGGCGCGGTGGCGCTGCTCGGCCTCCTCTGCCACCTGGCGCTGGAGACCACGGTGACGCCCCAGGGCCTGCAGTGGCTGGCGATCTTAGGGTTGGGCCTGGGGCCGGTGGGCGCCGCCTTCTTCGTCTGGGACTACGGCACCAAGCACGGCAACATCCAGGTGCTGGGCGCGCTCGCCTACGCCGCGCCGCTGCTCTCCACCCTCATCCTCATCGCCTTCGGCCAGGCCGAGGCGACCTGGCAGGTGGGCCTCGCCTGCCTGCTGATCGTCGCCGGCGCGCTGCTGGCCTCCAAGGAAATGCTGCGGCGCCGGCGCGCGAGCTAGCGCTTACCCCTCAGAGACATCGGCTGCCAGTCGGGCGGCGCCATCTCGAAGCCCTCGAAGCGGAAGGCCGGGGCCACGGTGCAGCCGCAGAGAGTCCAGGCGCCCAGGCTGCGCGCGCTCTGCCAGGCATGGGCCGGCACCACCACCTGGGGGCGCTGGCGGGCGGTCACCTCCGGGCCCAGGCGGTGGGTGGCCGCCTCGCGCCCGTCCGCGGAGATCGTCAGTTCCAAGGGGGCGCCGGCATACCAGTGCCAGACCTCCGCCGCGTCGACCCGGTGCCAGTGCGAGACCTCGCCGGCCTGCAGCAGGTAGTAGATGGCCGTCGAGGCGCCGCGCGCCGCCTCTTCCTCTCCCAGGGACAGCGGGTCGCGGAAGGTCTCGCGGAAGTGGCCGCCTTCCGGGTGCGGCTGCAGGGCGAGCTCGCGGATGATGTCGGCGGCGGAGAGGGCGTCCGTGGCGTCCGGCATGGGGCGGATCCTTGCTTGTTAACCCACGGTTAACCATAGCAGATCAGCCATTCCCGCAATCAAAGGCCCTGTGCTAAGTTATCCACATCATGTGGCATGACGTTGTCGATCTGCGGGAGTTCTACGAGACCCGGCGCGGCCAGGTGGCGCGCCATATGGTGCGCCGCGCGGTGCGCTCGGTGTGGCCGGACGTGACCGGTCAGAGCGTGCTCGGCCTGGGTTTCGCCACGCCCTACCTGCGCCAGTTCAGGAGCGAGGCCGAACGGGTCCTGGCCTTCATGCCGGCCTCGCAAGGGGTCATGCACTGGCCGCCGGAAGGCCCGGGGCTGGTCAGCCTGGTGGAGGAGACCGAGCTGCCGCTGCCCGACTACTCGGTCGACCGGGTGCTGCTGGTGCACGGCCTGGAGAATACCGAATCCCTGCGCGGCCTGCTGCGTGAGATCTGGCGCGTTCTGACCGGCGACGGCCGACTGCTGGTGGTGGTGCCGAACCGCCGCGGCATCTGGGCGCGCTCCGACCGCACGCCGCTGGGCTGGGGCCATCCCTACAGCGCCGCCCAGCTGTCCCGCGTGCTGCGCGACAACATGTTCATCCCGGCGCGCACCGAGCGGGCGCTCTACGTGCCGCCGATCGCCAACTTCACCTTCCTGCGCTCCGCTCCGGCCTGGGAGCGCATGGGCGCGCGCTTCTTCCCCACCTTCGCCGGCGTGGTGATGATCGAGTCCGGCAAGCAGCTCTATGCCGGCACCATGACCCCCGCCAAGCAGCGCAAGTTCCGCCGCCCCGTGGTGGTCTCCTTCCCGCAGACCGCGGGGCGGATGCACCGCGAAAAGTCACCGAACTGAATCAGCGGGACAACTGAACCATACTTTCCGGCCCCGCGATGCGCTGCGATGTCCGGAAAAATCCACACAGCGACTCGGATCAGTTTTCAAAAGCGGGATCGACCGGTTACGAGCGCACACAGCATCGTGCACCAGCATAACTTCAACCGAATAGATGCGGCTGATGCTTGCTCGCCTTGAATTCCGTGATTTTGTACTTGGCCACCCCGTTCTTGTGGAAGGGGTCTTCCGCCAAATGATCTTCCAACTGCGACTTGGTAGGGGACATCGCGATGATCACCCCGCCGGTACGAGGAACCTTTGCTCCAGATGCCAGAAACAGGCCAGATGCATAGCTTTTGTCGAGGAAGTCGATGTGCGCGGGTACATATTGATCGACTTCGCTTAATGGGACGACATAGGTGAGATCCACCACATAAAGTGATCTGGCTTCAGACATTTCTGTATCCTGTTTTGGCGTAAACTACTGCGCAGCACGTTTCATCGTCGAGGCTTGAAAAAGCGGGAGAGCTCTTCTTCGCCACCTTGACCGGCGTGGTGACGATCGAGTTGGGCAAACAGCTCTACGCCGACACCCTGAAGTCGGTCAAGCAGCGCAGGTTCTGCCGCCCCGTGATCGTCTCCTTCCCGCAGGTCGCCGGTCGGATGCAGCCGCGACCTGTCCGACGAGTCCTGATTCTCAACCTGCCTGACCTGCTTTGGCGGAGCGGCCTACTGCCGTTGCGGCGCCAGGCGCTGCGGCTGCGGCGTGCGCTGCGGCGTCGTGCGCTTGGGGGCGCCGCCGCAGTCCAGCTTCACGTCCACGCGGATCGCGAAGGTGTTGTCCTCGTCGCTCTCGTCGACCTGGCGGTCGGCGTCCATGACCACGCGGACGACGCTGAGGCCGCTGGGCAGCTCCAGCGCGAAGGTCCGCCAGCCGTCGGTCTGCTTGGGCGCCAGGTTGTGGACCGATTGGTCGACCGTGGCCGAGCCGCGGTAGACCTTGTTCTTGAAGGGGCCGCTCTGGACGTCGCCCTTGTTGAAGGGGCGGTAGCCGGCCTGGGCGAAGCGGCAGAGGTTGCGGCGCGGCCCGACGCCGGTGGCGGCGGCGAGCTGCGGCTTGTCGATCACCACGGTCGAGCCCCAGGGGTTGGGGCCGCCGGCCAGAATGAAGCCGAGGGTCGTCGCCATGATATCCGCCTTGAGGCCGCTGGTGAGGCCGGCGCGCGGCAGCGCCGGGACCGGCGCCTGCTGGCGCGGCGCCGCCGGATCGCGGGTCGTGGCCAGCCCACCGGGCTGAATCGCGGCGGTGCCCGGCTGGGTTTGGGGCTGTGGCGGCTGGGGCTGCATCTGCAGCGCCTCGGGCGTGGCGATACCGGCAGATTCGGGTTTGCAGGTGATGCGGTAACCGGCGTAGTCCGAGACGATGCCGGTTGCCGGGTCCATGACTTCGACGCGGAAGGACTCGCTGTGGATGTTGCCGGCCAGGGGGTTCACCTGCACCTGTCCCATCCCGCTACTTGATGGGGAACTCGGGAATAGCGGGTCCTCCGGCTGAGTCTGGACTGCGAGACCGCCACCGGGCTGCTGATTGACGATGCCGCCGCCGCCGCTTGGGTTCCCGGCAGGACTTCCGCCCTGTGCCAGAGGAACCTGGATGTGCTCTTCGTGGAGCGCTTTGAAGACGCCGTTGGTCTGGCCGGTGATATTCACCGAGCGCAGCTGCGAGGCCTTGCCGCTTGCTGAGACGAAGCGGAACTTGAGATTGCCGGCGTTGGTGGATGTGAACTCGGCGACCAGAGGCACCGTGACCGGGCAGTCGGCCACGAGGTTCCGGTAGGCTGGCGAGATGGCGAGCTTGGCGCCGGTCACCTGGAAGTTTGACTGAAACGCCCCGGCCATCGGCATAGCGCTGCCTGTCCACTTCTTGCAGACGATCTGGATATCAGGGGGCGACCCTGCCGCCGCCTCCTCAAAACCGGGGTTGACGATCCCGCTGTAGTCGACATCGAGCTGTGGATTCACCCAGAGTCCGATGTTCCGGTCTTCGTCGAAAATCTCTTGATCGGACAAGCCCTGCTGGCGCAGAGAGTCGGCGAGGTTGTTGCATTGAGCGACGATATAGCTGTTGTAGGCGGCGGAAGGGATCAGCAACTGCTCGACTTCGTCGACGCTGTGCGGCCGCTGGAACACCGGGTAGCTCTCGTTGGCGCCGTGCTCCGGAAATTCGAGGCCCAGGGCGCCGGCGGCCTTCAGTTCAAGCCAGACCTCCCAGCTCTTCACATGGCCGGACCAGCCGGAATCGATTTCTATATGGACGTTGGCCACGATGTTCTTGTTCGGCGGCGTCGTGGTGTAGGCGGCACCATTGCTGGCGACTTCGATTTCCGACGGAACGACGCTCTGCAGCGTCGCTTCCTCGTCGCTCTTGGCCAGCGCCGGCTCGAATGATCCAGCGGCGAGCAGCAAGAACGCGGCTGCGGCGAGCGCTGAGCGCCGGCTGCGTGGGAGGCGACAAGCTTTTCGGGAAACGTCCATTACCGGCTCCTCCTGCTGGGGAACGCCATGGGAACTGGTCCAGTACCGTCTTGCTGGGTCGCTGCGGGGAAGAAAATGGTTCAGTCAGCGCGAAAGGGCAGGACCCAAGTCCTTTCTTGGCCGTAAGGTCGTGCGCTTCCCGAGCGCGCCACCGCCAGGCCGCGGTCCGGGTTCCTGCCCTCGGCAATGAGGCCGTCCTCAAAGCCGGATCGGCACCTTCTTTAGCAGCCTGCTAGTCCTTCCTCAGACGGAAAATCGCCTTTTCGCCGAAGAGGTTGGCCCGGTGGGGGCTGCTGAGGCTGGCGCGGTGGGCGCGGCCGTTCAGGACCAGGGCCTCCTCGATCTCGATGCCGCAGTCGCCGCACAGCGCGATGAAATCCCGCAGCGTGCAGAGGTGGATGTTTGGCGTCTCGTACCAGGCCTCGGTCAGCGCCTCGGTGACCGGCATGCGCCCGTTCAGCAGCAGCTGCAGGCGCACCCGCCAGTGGCCGAAGTTGGGGAAGGAGACGATGGCGTGGCGGCCGATGCGCACCATCTGCTCCACCACCCGGCGCGGGTCGCGCGTCGCCTGCAGGGTGAGGGAGAGGATGGCGTAGTCGAAGGCGCCGGCCGGGTACTCGACCAGGTCGGTGTCGGCGTCGCCCTGGATCACAGAGAGGCCGCGGGCGACGCTGGCGTTCACGTTCTTCTGCGACAGCTCCATGCCGCGGGCGGCGACGCTGCGCTCGCGCGCCAGGTACTCCAGCAGGGCCCCCTCGCCGCAGCCGATGTCCAGCACCCGGCTGCCCGGATCGACCATGTCGGCGATGAGCTGCAGGTCGGCGCGCAGCGGCGCGCCGGGGACGCTGTAGGCCGGTGTGGGGCGGGCGGTGTCGAGCGGGCTCATGGCTTGTTGAGCCCCCGATGCTCGGCGCAGCCGGCGATGAAGCCCGCCAGGGTGTCGCGAAACTCCGGCTCGTCCAGCAGGAAGGCGTCGTGGCCGGCGTCGCTCTCGATCTCCACGAAGCTCACGTCGGCGGCCACCGCATTGAGGGCGTGGACGATGTCGCGGTTCTCCGAAGTGGGGAACAGCCAGTCGCTGGTGAAGGAGACGACGCAGAAGCGCACCGGCGTCTCACGGAAGGCGTTGGCCAGCTTGCCGCCGTGCTCCTGGGCCAGGTCGAAGTAGTCCATGGCCCGGGTGATATAGAGGTAGGAGTTGGCGTCGAAGCGCTGCACGAAGGCGGCACCCTGGTGGCGCAGGTAGCTCTCCACCTGGAAGTCGGCCTCGAAGCCGAAGGTCAGGGAATTGCGGTCCTGCAGGCGGCGGCCGAACTTGCGGTGCAGCGCCGGCTCGGAGAGGTAGGTGATGTGCGCGGTCATGCGCGCCACCGCCAGGCCGCGGTCGGGGTTCTTGCCCTCTGCCAGGTAGCGCCCGCCGCACCAGTCCAGGTCGGCCATGATCGCCTGGCGCCCGACCTCGTGGAAGGCGATGTTCTGCGCCGTGTGGCGCGCGGCCGTGGCGATGGGCACGGCGGCGAAGACCTTCTCCGGGTACTTGGCCGCCCACTCCAGCACCTGCATGCCGCCCATGGAGCCGCCGATCACGCAGAACAGCTTGTCGATGCCCAGGTGGTCGATCAGCAGCTTCTGGGCGCGCACCATGTCGGCGACGGTGATGACCGGGAAGTCCAGCGCCCAGGGCTCGCCGCTGGCCGGGTTGATCGACTTCGGCCCGGTCGAGCCCATGCAGCCGCCCAGCACGTTGATGCAGATGACGAAGTAGCGCCCGGTGTCGAGCGGCAGGCCGGGGCCGACGATCTGGCTCCACCAGCCCTCCTTGCCGGTCACCGGATGGCGGCTGGCCATGAACTGGTCGCCGGTCAGGGCGTGGCAGACCAGGATGGCGTTTGACTTCTCGGCGTTCAGCTCGCCGTAGGTCTGATAGGCCAGGGTGAAGGGCCCCAGGGCGACGCCGCAGTCCAGCATCAGGGGCTCGTCGCGGCCGAACTCCATGCTCAGCCCGCCCTTCAGGGCAGGATCGGCCACCCTTCCCGCATTGTCCATCTGGGCACCCCCCCTCAGGGGGTGGTCCATCACCATAGGTCAGATCCTTAAAGCCGCGGCTCGGCCGCGCAGGGGCTCAGATGCTCGGGGCCGTCATCCGGGCCCAACCGTGGATTGTCCGTCGAGCGCCGCCACACCTGCTGTCGCGGGGCCGCCGCGGGGGCGCCCGGAGCCCTTTAGCTAGGGAGCCGGGCGCCTGCCTGTCAACGCTTTCTTGGCCATGGCAGGCTCCCGCCCCGGGGCGGGGCCGGACCTCAGGTTTTCTTTGATTTTACCGGGTTCAACGACTATCAGTAGCTCCGCCTTGGCTGCAGGTATCGGGCCCAGATGTCTAATCAAACGCCATCTTTGGACGATTTGCGTCGCCAGATCGACGAAATCGACGACGCCATCCACGACTTGCTCATGCGTCGCACTGAGCTCGCGCGTCAGATCGGCGTGGCCAAGGGCCAGGGCGCCGTTTTCATGCGCCCGGGGCGCGAGGCGCGGGTCCTGCGCCGCCTGGTGGCGCGCCACCAGGGCGCCTTCCCGAAACCGGTGATTGCGCGTATCTGGCGGGAGATCGTCTCCGTCTTCACCCGCTTGCAGGGGCCCTTCGCCGCGGCAGCCTTTTCACCGCAGGAAGGGCCCGATCTTTTTGGCCTGGCCCGTGACCACTTCGGTTCGCTGACCCCGATCACCCGCTTCGAGTCCGAGATGGGCGTGCTGCGCGCCGTCTCCAGCGGCAAGGCCAACATCGGCGTGCTGCCGCTGCCGGAGGCCGACCGCGGCACCCCCTGGTGGCCCAAGCTGGCGCGCCACGGCAAGGCGACGCCAAAGATCATCGCCCGCCTGCCCTTCGCGCCGCTGGACGGCGGCCGCGGCGACTCCCCGCAGGGGGTCGTCGTCTCCCTGGCCGAGCCGGAGGAAAGCGGCGACGACCACGGCTACATGATCGTCGAGCTGGACGAGGCGGTGTCCCGCGGCGCGCTGAAGACCCTGCTGTCGGAAGCCGGCTTCCAGGTCTGCGACATCCAGGCCTGGGTCGAGTCACCGGACCGCACCTTGCACCTGGTGGAGGTCGAGGGCTTCCTGGCTGCCGACGACGCGCGCATCGAGGCGCTGCTGGCCGAGGCCGACAGCGTGAAGCACGCCTGGTCGGTGGGCAGCTTCGCCGTGCCGTTGAGCGTTTCCGACCTGGCCAACACGCCGGGGGGCGCGTCATGAGCGTGAAGCCCCGCCCCGGCATCATGGACGTCGCCCCCTACGTCGGCGGCGAGTCCAAGGCGGCCGGTGCCAACCGTGTCATCCGCCTGGCCTCCAACGAGAACCCGCTGGGGCCCAGCGCCCAGGCCATTGCCGCCTACGAGGCGGAGAAGGGCCAGCTGCACCGCTATCCCGACGGCGGCGCCAGGGAACTGCGCCAGGCCATCGCCGAGGCGGAGTCCCTGGAAATGGACCGCATCGTCTGCGGCGCCGGCTCCGACGAGCTGATCGGCCTGCTGGTGCGCGCCTATGCCGGCAAGGGCGACGAGGTGCTGTACAGCGAGCACGGCTTCCTCATGTATCCGATCTCCGCCAAGACCGCCGGGGCGACTCCGGTGGCGGCGCCGGAAGCCAACCTGACAACCGACGTGGACGGGCTGCTGGCGCGGGTCACCGAGCGCACGCGCCTGGTCTTCATCGCCAATCCCAACAACCCGACCGGTAGCTACATCTCCGAGGCGGCGCTGAGGCGCCTGCACAAGGGCCTGCCGGACCACGTGCTGCTGGTCGTCGACATGGCCTATGCCGAATACGTCTCGGCGCCCGACTATCCGCAGGTGGCCGATCTGGTGGAGAGCGTCGACAACGTGGTCATGCTGCGCACCTTCTCCAAGATCCACGGCCTCGCGGCCCTGCGCCTGGGCTGGGCCTACTGCCCGCCGGCGGTGGTCGACGTGCTGAACCGGGTGCGCGGACCCTTCAACGTCAGCCAGGCGGCCCAGGCCGCCGGGATAGCGGCGGTGCGTGACCGCGAGCACGTGGAAACGTCGATCGCTCATAATAAGAAGTGGCTCGCCTGGTTCAGCCAGGAGGCGACCAAGGCCGGCATCGAGGCGCTGCCCAGCGTCGGCAACTTCGTGCTGCTGCGCTTTCCCGGCGGCAGCGCCCAGGCCGAGGCCGTGTTGGCGGAGATGAAGCGCCAGGGCATCCTGCTGCGCGGCATGGCCGGCTACGGCCTGCCCGACTGCCTGCGTGTCACCATCGGCACCGAAGAGGAAATGCGCGCCACCGCCGAGGCCCTGGCCGAGGTGATGTCATGAACGCGCCCGCCGAGAGCCTGTTGTTCAACAAGGTGGCGCTGCTCGGCGCCGGCCTCATCGGTTCCTCGCTGGCCTGGGCGGTGCGCGCCCGCGGGCTGGTCGGCCACGTCGCCGCCTATTCGCGCCGCGAGGAGACCCGCGCCACCATCGAGAAACTGGGCTTTGCCGATTCCGTGCACGGCGATCCCGCCGAGGCGGTGAAGGACGCCGACCTGGTGATCTTCTGCGTGCCGGTCGGCGCCAACGAGGCGGTGGCCAAGGCGGTGGGCCCGCACCTGGCCGCCGGCGCACTGGTCACCGACGTCGGCTCGGTGAAGCAGGCGGTGATCCGCGACATCGGGCCCTATCTGCCCGAAGGCGTCGAATTCGTGCCCGGCCATCCCATCGCCGGCACCGAGCATTCCGGGCCGGAGGCCGGCTTCGGCGACCTCTTCGAGCAGCGCTGGTGCATCCTGACGCCGGTGCCCGGCACGCCCGAGCCGGTGGTCGAGAGGCTGAAGACCTTCTGGGAGCGCTGCGGCTCCACCGTCGCCCTGATGGACGCCGGCCACCACGACAAGGTGCTGGCCATCACCTCGCACCTGCCGCACCTCATCGCCTACACCATCGTCGGCACCGCGGTCGACCTGGAGGAGAGCGAGCGCGCCGAGGTGGTGAAGTTCTCCGCCGGCGGTTTCCGCGACTTCACCCGTATCGCCGGCTCCGACCCGGTGATGTGGCGCGACGTCTTCCTCAACAACCGCGAGGCGGTGCTGGAGATGCTGCAGCGTTTCTCCGAGGACCTGACCGCCCTGCAGCGGGCGATCCGCTGGGGCGAGGGGGAGACGCTGGAGGGCCTGTTCCGCCGCACCCGCGAGATCCGCAGCGGCGTCATCGACGCCCACCAGGCCGGTACCTTCGACGCTAGAGAACCGGAGCGACTGGGAATAGCGGGATCGGCCCCAGGTAAAGCAGGCCCTGGCGAAGACTGATCGGCGCCGCCAGCACCGTTTCCCCCGTCTCCCCGTCCGGCCGTCCCATGGCGGCCACCGCGAGCTGCGCGGCCAGTGCCGCCTCCGGCTTGATCTTGCCGCTGTCGATCAGCCGCTTGATGATCTTGTTGGCGCCCTTCAGTTCCGCCTCGAAGAGGCCGGCGGGGCGCAGCGCCTCATCCAGGCCCAGGCGGCCTTCGGCCCGCAGGTCGAGCGGGCCCCAGAGCGCCACCAGGTGGTGAAAGAGCCAGCGCCCGCCACCGTCGCGCCAGGCCGGCAGGGCCTTTTCCGGCTTGCCCGGCGGAATGCCGCCGACCAGCGTTGAATCGAAGGAGAGGCGCGCCACCGCGTCGCCCAACGGGCCGCCGCGGCCCGGCGGCAGCTCGACGAAGAGGGCCTCGCCCACCAGGTCGACCTCGTCCAGGGTCTCGCCCCCCGCCCCCTTGTCGCCCTCGCGCAGCGGGCCGAGCCTTGCGGTCAGCCGCTGCAGGGTGACGGTCTCGATGTCGGCGCCGCTGACCTGCAGCCCGCCCAGGTCGACGGTTGCGCTCTCCACCTTGCCGTCGCTGCGCAGCACCACGCGGCCGCGGGCCTCCTCGGCGGCGACGTCGGCCTGCTTCTGCACCGCTTCGCCGCCCAGATCCTTGGCCAGGTCGGCGGGCAGGTTCAGGCGGTGCAGTCCGGGAAAGCGCAGGTCGATGGTAAAGGGGTCCCACAGCTTGGCCTCGCCGTTGACCGGCGGGCCCTGCCAGGTGACGCCCTGGGGCGTGACCACCCGCGGCTCGCGGAAGGTGACGGAGAGCGCGAAGGGGAAGCCGGCGAACTCGGGCCCCTTGTAGGTGATGTCGTAGCCGCGCTCTTCCTGCTCGGCGCGCCACTTGGCGATGCCGCCGTCCAGCGCCTGGCGGGCCCAGAGCCAATAGCCGCTGAGCGCGCCGGCGAGCAGCAGCAGCGCGAAGGTGGTGGCGACGGCAAGACGATAGCGGGCCATGGCCGGCATGATAGGTCTCCGCCGGGCGGCTTGCAGCCCCCAATTCATTCCTAAGGCACAAGCTGCAGGGGGCGGCTTGCATCGCCGCGCAGGGGGCCTAACATGTTGAGTGAACTCTCATTGCAGCCGGTCCTGATGACGCCCCCCAAGCTGCCGAAACTCGACGACCTGCAGAACCTATCGCCGGAGGAGCTGGCGGCGCGCCGCCTCAGCCTGCCGCCGGGCGAGGATTTCTGGGTCTTTGGCTACGGCTCGCTGATGTGGCACCCGGGTTTTGCGCATGTGGAGGTGCGCCTCGCCCGTCTGCGCGGTTTTCACCGCAGCTTCTGCGTCTATTCCCACCGCTACCGCGGGACCCCCGAGGTGCCGGGGCTGGTGCTGGGCCTCGACCGCGGCGGCTCCTGCCACGGCATGGTCTACCGGGTGCCGGCGGCCGAAGGCGAAGAAGTGCTGGACTATCTCTACGAGCGCGAGATGGTCACCGGCGTCTACCGCCCCTCCTGGCGTCGGGCCGAGACCGAGCACGGCCCGGTCAGCGCCATGACCTTCGTGGTCGACCGCGAGCACCGCCAGTACGCCGGGCGCCTCGGCCACGAGGAGATGGTGGAGCTGATCCTGCAGGGCTGCGGCAACCGCGGGCCCTGCATGGAGTACCTGGAGAACACCGTGCACCACCTGCGCAATCTGGGCGTCAAGGACCGCGGCCTGGAGCGCCTGTTGAAGGAAGTCGCCCGCCGGCGGGAGGAGAGCCGATGAAACCGATCACCCGCGAGGCCGTCGCCGAGACCGAAAGGCTGATCCGGCCCTACATCCGGCGCACCCCGGTGCTGGCGGTCGACCTGGAGGATTTCGGGCCCGCCTATGAAAGGGCGCCGCGGCCGGTGGACCTGAAGCTGGAGTTCCTGCAGCACTCAGGCTCCTTCAAGGCGCGCGGCGCCTTTGCCAACCTGCTGACCCGCAAGGTGCCGGAAGCTGGCGTGGTGGCGGCTTCCGGCGGCAACCACGGCGCCGCCGTAGCCTATGCGGCCAGGAAACTGGGCATTCCCGCGACCATCTTCCTGCCCTCGGTCACCTCGCCGGCCAAGGCCGAGCGCATCGAGCGCTACGGCGCCAGGCTGGTGGTGGGCGGCGAGCGCTATGCCGACGCCCTGGCCGCCAGCGAGGCCTTCGTGGCCGAGAGCGGCGCGCTGCCGGTGCACGCCTTCGACCAGCCGGAGACCCTGCTGGGCCAGGGCAGCGTCGGCCTGGAGATCGAGGCGCAGCTGCCGGAGATCGACAGCCTGCTGGTGGCCACCGGCGGCGGCGGCCTGATCGGCGGCATCGCCGCCTGGTTCGCCGGGCGCATCAAGGTGGTGGCGGTGGAGCCCGAGGGCGCGCCGACCCTCTACAAGGCCCTGGCGGCGGGCCACCCGGTCGATGCCGAGGCCGAGGGCATCGCCGCCGACTCCCTGGCACCCCGCCAGGTCGGCCAGCTCATGTTCCCCCTGGCCAAGGCCCACGTGGAGCGCTCGGTCCTGGTCAGCGACGACGACATCCGCGCCGCCCAGCAAGCCCTCTGGGAGACGCTGAGGGTGGTGACGGAGCCGGGCGGGGCGGCGGCCATGGCGGCGCTGCTGTCCGGCAAGTACCGCCCGGCGGCCGGCGAGAAGGTGGCGGTGCTGCTCTGCGGGGCCAACACCACCGCCGTCAATTTCGGCTGAGGCCCCGTAAGTTTCCCGTAAAACCCGCGGAAATCCGGGGGTTTTGGGCCTCGCGCCGCTGTGAGCGCTCCATCGCATCCCACCGTCACATTCTCGTGTAGTGACGTGATTTGATCGTCCAGGGGGCGGCCAAATATCTCTAAACCAGCAGGCAGCGGCCTGCGCCCCGCGAGGGGACTGGTGCAACAGGAGATGTGAGGTTTCCCCCATGATGCGCAAACTCCTTCTGGCCTCGGCCCTGTCAGTCATGACGCTGGGCGCGGCCCAGGCCGGCGAGCAGTACGTCGATGAGACCGGCTATGCGGTCAGCGGCTACGACCCCGTCGCCTTCTTCGAACTGAAGCAGAACCCGGTCGGCGAGCGGCAGCCCGAAGCGGTCCCCGGAAAGGCCGGCATCACCGCCGAGTACAACGGCGCCAAATGGGCCTTCGCTTCCGAGGGCAACCGCGACAAGTTTCTGGCCGATCCGGAGAAGTACGCTCCGGCCTATGACGGCCACTGCGCCTACGGCGTCGCCCAGGGCGGCAAGGTGCCGGGCAATCCCAACCTGTGGCGCATCATCGACGGCAAGCTCTACCTCAACATCACCCCGACGGTGGTGGGCTTCTGGGAGAAGGACATCGACGGCTTCCTGGTGAAGTCCGAGGACAACTGGGAGTCCAAGGAAGCGGCGCCGGCCTCGACCAAGAGCTGGAAGGCCATCGCCGACAACAACGGCACCTATTCGGTCGATGCGCCGCTGAAGCCGAAGGCGCTGACCAACTGATTCACGCTTCGGGCACGCAAGGCCCGGAAACTAACGACCGCATAGAGAGTTGAGAAGGAGAGTCCTTATATGGCTGACAAGACGAAAACGATGAGCGCGGCGATGATTGCCGGTGCGGTGGCCCTGGCGGTTTCGGCGACGGCGGATGTGACCCCGGCCTCCGCCCAGGCCAAGGAGAAGTGCTACGGTATCTCGCTGGCCGGCCAGAACGACTGCGCCGCCGGTCCCGGCACCACCTGCGCCGGCACCTCGACCGTCGACTACCAGGGCAATGCCTGGAAGCTGGTGCCCGCGGGCGACTGCGCCAAGTACGGCGTCGAGGAGAGCGAGGCCAAGTACGAGCTGCCCGGCGACCGCAAGGGCTCGCTCGAGGCGCTGGAGCGCGATCAGCCGGCCTGAGGCTGGTCCTCAAGGAGTTTCGCGCCCGGCCGTGATGTCGCGGCCGGGCGCGGCTTTCCCGGCGGCGTGAACTGGAGGATGGCTGGCATGGCGGTTTCGGCGGAGATCCCGGCGCGCGCCGGGGTGGGCCTCAAGGCCCAGCACTACGACGCCATCCTGGGCGGCCGTCCCGATGTCGGCTGGTTCGAGGTGCATGCCGAGAACTACATGGGCGCCGGCGGCCCGCCGCACCACTACCTGGAGGCCATCCGCCGCGACTACCCCATCTCGTTGCACGGCGTCGGCCTGTCCATCGGCGCCGCGCGTCCCCTGGACGAGGAGCACCTGGCGCGTCTCAAGGCGCTGAACGAGCGCTACGAACCGGGCCTGGTCAGCGAGCACCTCGCCTGGTCGACCCATAACGACGTCTTCTTCAACGACCTGCTGCCGCTGCCCTACACGGGTGAAGCCGTGGCGCGGGTCAGCGACCACATCGACCGCCTGCAGGAGGTGCTGGGCCGGCGCATCCTGCTGGAGAACCCTTCTACCTACGTCGCCTTCGAGACCAGCGAGATGAGCGAGCTGGAATTCCTGCAGGCCGTCTCCCTGCGCAGCGGCTGTGGGCTGCTGCTGGACGTGAACAACGTGCTGGTCTCCGCCACCAACCAGGGCTACAGCGCCGAGGCCTATATCGACGCCTTCCCCATGGTCGCGGTGGGCGAGATCCATCTGGCCGGCCACGCCCGCGACCGCGACGACGCCGGCCAGCCGCTGCTGATCGACGCCCACGACCGCCAGGTCGACGACAAGGTCTGGACGCTCTATGCGCGCGCCATTGCCCGCGCGGGCGTGAAACCGACGCTGATCGAATGGGACAACAACGTGCCGAGCTGGCGCGAGCTCTTCGCCGAGGCGCGAACCGCCGAGCGCCTGATGGTGGCGCAGGACGCCCTGCGCTGTGACCGCGCGGGCAAGGGTGAATTGGGGCAGGAGGCCGGACATGCAAAGGCTGGCTGACCTGCAGGCGGAGTTCGCCGCGGCACTCAGCGACCCGGCGCTGCCGGCGCCGGCGGCCGTACGCCGCCCAGGAAATCGGGGCCAGGTGAAGCTGCCGCAGAGCCGGCGCTTCGACGTCTATCGCAACAACATGATGGTCAGCCTCATCGAGGCGCTGGAGGCCACCTACCCCGTGGTCCAGCGCCTGGTGGGCAGCGACTTCTTCAAGGCGGCGGCCAAGACCTATATCCGGCGGACGCCGCCGCGCTCCCCGGTGCTGCTGCTCTACGGCGAGACCTTCGGGGACTTCCTCGACGGCTTCGAGCCGGCGGCCGGCGTACCCTATCTGGGCGACGTGGCGCGCCTGGAGTGGGCGCGGGTCAATGCCTACCACGCGGCCGATGCGGAGCCGCTGACCATCGAGCGCCTGGCGGTGCTGCCGCAGGACCTGCTGGCGGAGGTGCGCTTCACGCTGCACCCCTCGCTGCGGCTTATCAGTTCGATCTATCCGGTGGCCTCCCTCTGGGCGGCGACCAGCGGGGCGGACCCGCAAGCCGAGGTCGACATGAAACGCGGCGAGGACGCCGCGGTGCTGCGCCCCATGCTGGCGGTCGACCTGCGCCTGCTGCCGCCGGGCGGCCACGCCTTCATGGCGGCGCTGGCCGACGGCCGCACCCTGGGCGAGGCGGCGGACCAGGCCGCGCAGAAGGTGGCCGGCTTCGATCTCGCCTGCCATCTGCAGGGGCTGTTCCAGCTCGGCGCCGTTGCCGACCTTCATACGCCCGAACCGATTCAAGAACAGGCATAGAGTTAGAACGATGACTCAAGCGATCTCCCGCGCGCTGCGCCTCTACCGCTGCGCCGTCGGCCTGACCGAGGCCCGCCTCGACGGCTGGTTCCTCGGGTTGCTGGCGCGCTTCCTCTTCGCCGCCGTGCTGCTGGTCTATTATCTCAACTCGGCCAGCACCAAGGTGGGCGAGGGCATCGCCGGCTTCTTCTCGGTCGGCGACAACGCCTATTTCCAGATACTGCCGAGCGTGGTGGAGGCCTATGGCTACGACGCCTCCCAGGTGCCCTTCTTCCCTTACGACCTGATCGTCGTCGCCGGCACCTACGCCGAGTTCATCCTGCCGATTCTCATCGTGCTGGGCCTCTTCACGCGCCTTGCGGCGCTGGGGATGATCGGCTTCACCCTGGTGCAGAGCTACGTCGATATCGCCTTCCACGGCGTCGACGCCAAGACCATCGGCGCCTGGTTCGACCGCTTCGCCGACGCGGCGATCCTGGACCAGCGCGCGCTGTGGGTCTTCCTGCTGGTCACTCTGGTGGTGAAGGGCGCCGGCGCGGTCTCGCTGGACTGGGTCTTGGGGCGGAAGCTGCTGGCGGCGCAGGAGCCGGCAGTGCAGCAACCTGCTGAATAGAGCGGTGGCACATCCTTCGAGACGGGCTTTCAGCCCTCCTCAGGATGATGATCGAGTGTAGGTCCTCACCCTGAGGAGCCGGCGCAGGCGGCGTCTCGAAGGATGTGCCGCATGCGCCTTTACGCCACCAGCCCGACCTTGCGGCGGCCTTCCTCGCTCTTCAGCGAGAAGTCGCCGCCGTCGTAATCCGAAGCCTCCTTCGTGCACAGCCAGACGACGGCCTTCGCCGGCCAGTCCGGGGAAATGTGCACCGAGGGGTCGAGCTGGCTCACCGGGTTGATGCCGGAGCTCTTGATGGAGACCTGCATTCCTGTGGCGACGGTGCCGGGGCTGAGGCCGACGACGCGCACGCCCTTGTCGGCGTATTCCTTGTGGACGCAGCGCGTCAGCATCAGCACCGCCGCCTTCGAGGAGCAATAGTGGCTCCAGCCTTCCAGCGCGCTGGTGGCGGCGCCGGAGCTGACGTTGACGATGACGCCGGAGCCCTGCGCCTCCATGATCGGCAGCACCGCGCGCAGGCCGTGATAGACGCCCTTCACGTTGATGTCGATGGCCTGGTCCCAGCCGGCGGGATCGGACTCGGCCAGTCGCGCGATGGGCTCGATGACGCCGGCGTTGTTCACCAGGATGTCGACGCTGCCGAAGCTCGACTTGCAGAGCTCCACCGCCGCGGCGACGTCGTCGTAGCTGGCGACGTCGCAGGCGATGGCCTTGGCCTTGCCGCCGGCCGCG
>JBNKHC010000257.1:0-4920 GCA_050290145.1 Kiloniellaceae bacterium
CCGAGAGCTGCGGCGGCACCACCGGTCCCAGCGCCCCGGCATAGCCTTCGCCGCGGTAGTCATGGGTAAAGGCGGGCCAGTCGGCGATGGCCGGCAGGTGCCAGCAGGCGACGACCGCCAGCGCCAGCAGGGCGCCGACGATCACCAGACCCTCGAACACCGGCTCGCGCCAGGCGGCGGCGAGGTAAAGCCCGGCCAGCAGGAAGACGGCGATGAGGGAAACCGCGTCGTAGCCGTCCATGCGCACCAGGATGAAGCCCAGGACCGCACTCGCCAGGGCGCCGGCCCAGGCGATGCTGTCCGGCGCCGTCTGCGGCCAGGGGCTGTCGCCCGCGGCGGCTTCGCTACGGTAGCGCACCGCCAGGAACAGTCCGGCCAGCAGCACCAGGTAGACGGCCAGCGCCGGGCTGTCCCAGGGCGACCACAGGGCGGCGAACCACAGCAGCGGCCACAGCACGGCGCCGGCCAGCGCGCCCCAGGCGAGCCACCAGCAGGCCATGTAGCGCGTCACCGCCAGGGCCGCGGCGGTGAGCACCAGCAGGTAGGAGAACAGGCCCCAGGCCGAGGGCTCGGGCGTGGCCACCAGCAGCGGCGTGGCGAAGCCGCCGAGCAGCGCCAGGACGGCGATCAGGGGCCCCTGCAGGATCGCCAGCGCGAAGGCGGCGAAGGCCACCAGGGCCAGCAGCAGGAAGGCCAGCAGCGGCGGCAGCAGGCCGTAGAGGGCGTGTGCGGCATAGATGCTGGCGAAGGCCGAGGACAGGCCGGCCGCGGTCAGCGCCGGCGGCAGGTAGTTGGGGCCGAGGGCGGCGACGGCGCGCTGCAGCGGGCGCCGGCGCAGCCACTCGCCGCCGGCGGTGAGCGCGAGACCGAAGAGAAAGCCGGCCCCGCAGCGCGCCGCCGGCCCGAGCGCCAGCCAGCCGCGCTCGTAGGTGTATTTGGCGAGGAACAGACCGGCCAGGGCGAGGGTGATGCCGCCCAGCCAGATGAGGCCACGCGAGGTCAGCCACTGCTCGATGCCGAGGCCCGGCGCCGCGGCGCCGGCGGGTGCGGCCGACGGCGCAGGCCGCGGCGCGGCGGCAGGCTCAGCGGGCGGTTCGGAAACGCCTTCCGGGGCCGGCTCCGGCGCGGGCCCGGGCGTCGGTTCAGGCGCTGGTTCAGGCGCTGGTTCAGGCGTTGGTTCCGGGGCAGGCTCGGCTTCCGGCGGTGGGGTAGCCGCCGCCTCGCGTCGGTCGAGACGCCGGCGCAGCGCCGAGACTTCGGCGCTCAGGTCGTTGAGGCGCTTCTGCAGGGCGGCGAGATCCACCGCCGGTGCGCTGCGCCGCGCGAAGGCGGCGATGCCGAGCGCCGGGCCGATCAGCAGGTACAGCACCAGCGAGCCGCCCAAGAGAACCCAAAAGACCTCGTCCATGTTCCCGCTCCTTCACTTGGCGCGCGCTCAGGCGGCTCCGACGGGGCCGCCCACGAACTGTTCGGCCATGACCTTGGCCGCAGGGTAGTCGACCTTGCCGCTGCCCAGCAGGGGCAGCTTGTCGACGCAGAAGATCTGCCGCGGCACCATCAGCTCGCTGGCGCCTTCGGCCCGCGCGTGGGCGGAAATCTCCTCGCGCTTCGCCCCCTCGCGCTCGGTCAGCAGCACCAGCTGCTCGCCCTTGCGCGCGTCCGGCAGGGCGACGACGGCGTGCATCTCGTCGGGCCAGAGCGCGCTCACCAGGTTCTCCACCGCGCCCAGGGAGATCATCTCGCCGGCGACCTTGGCGAAGCGCTTGGCGCGGCCGAGGATGGTGACGTAGCCCTCCGCATCGATATCGACGATGTCGCCGGTGTCGTACCAGCCGTCTTCCGGACGCTCGAGGGCGCCGGGGTTATCCGCCTTCAGGTAGCCGAGCATCACGTTGGGTCCGGAGACCTGCAGACGTCCGCCGTGGTCGACGCCGGGCACCGGCTCCAGGCGGTGGTGCATGCCGGGCAGCAGGCGGCCGACGGTGCCGGCCTTGAAATGCATCGGCGAGTTCACGGCGATGACCGGCGCGCACTCGGTGGCGCCGTAGCCTTCCAGGATGCGCAGGCCGAACTTCTCCATCCACACGCGGCGGGTCTCTTCGCGCACCCGCTCGGCGCCGGCGAAGACATAGCGCATGGCGTAGAAGTCGTAGGGGTGCGCCATGCGGGCGTAGCCGGCCAGGAAGGTGTCGGTGCCGAACATGATGGTGGCGTTGGTGTCGTAGGCCAGCACCGGCACGATGCGGTAGTGCAGCGGCGAGGGGTACATGAAGGTCTTCACGCCGGAGAACAGCGGCAGCAGCAGACCGCCGGTCAGGCCGAAGGAGTGGAACACCGGCAGGGCGTTGATGACGCTGTCGGTCGGATTGAAGTCGATGCGCGCGGCGAGCTGGCGGCAGTTGGCCAGCAGGTTGTCGTGGCTCAGCACCACGCCCTTGGGCGCGCCTTCCGAACCGGAGGTGAAGAGCACCACGGCAGGCGAACCCGGATCCAGGCCTACCGTGCCGCAGGCGCGGGCATGGAGGGAGCCGGCGAAGGGCCGCAGGACCAGCCCGTAGAGCTTCGAGAAAAAGCCGATCTCGCTGCGCAGGTCCTCCAGGTAGACGAGCTTCACCTCCCCGGAAAGCGCCTCGGCGATCGCCTCCAGCCTGGCCTGCTCGACAAAGCGGCGGGAGGTGTAGACCGTCTCGATCTCCGCCGTCTTGCAGGCGGAGACCAGGTTGGCGCTACCCGCCGTGAAGTTCAGCATGGCCGGCACCCGCCCGAAGGCCTGCAGCGCGAAGAAGGAGACCGCGGCGCCGCTGGTCGAGGGCAGCATCAGGCCGACGACTTCGCCTCTGCGGGAGGCCTTCGCCATGCGGCGGCCCAGCACCAGGGCGCCGGTGACCAGACGGTCGTAGGTCAGCGGCTTGCGCTCGATATCCTCCAGCGCCGGCTTGCCGCCGCCGTGCAGGGAGCGCGCCTCCAGCAGCGCCTGGAACAGGGTGCGCGGTTCCTGGTGATGGATGCGGAACATCATGTCCGACATCACCTCGTAGAGCGCGTCACCGGCCAGCTGGCGGCGTTTGCGCCCGCGCGCCTCCGCCGGAATCTCGAAGCGGCGCGGCGGCAGCACGGTGATGGTGATCTTGGGGAAGAGGGCCAGGCGGAACTTGCCCTTCAGGCGTGAGAAGTAGCTGAACTGCGCGCCGTCGATGCGCACCGGCAGGATCTGCGCCCCCGACTTGTCGGCGATCATGCCCGGCCCCTCGTAGACCTTCATCAGGGCGCCGGTGACGGTGATGCGGCCCTCGGGGAAGATCACGCAGTGCTTGCCCTTCTCCACCTCGCGGATCAGCGCACGGGTCGCAAAGGGCGAGGTCGGGTCCATGGGAAAGGCCTCGACCAGCACCATGAAGGGCCTGACCCACCAGCGCGTCGCCACGTGGGAGTCGATGGCGAACATCGGCCGGCCCGGCAGGAAGGCGGCCAGCAGGGCGCCGTCGAGGAAGGAGACATGGTTGACCACGATGACCGCCCTGTCGCCGGCCGCCTTGATGTTCTCGCCGCCATGCAGCTCGACCCGGAAGAACAGCCGGAAGATCGCGGCGAAGATGCCCTTCAACAGCTCCTGCGGCAGCAGCTTGCAGACGTACCAGGCGGCGATGACGTTGGCCGCGGCGACGATCAGGAAAACGCCGGTCACAGTCATGCCGAGAGCGAAGAGCGCCGCCGCCGCCCCGGCGCCGATCACCATGAAGAGCGCGTTCATGACATTGTTGGCGGCGATGGTGCGGGCGCGGTGCTCGGGCTCGGCGCGCGCCTGCACGATGGCATAGAGCGGCACGATGTAGAGGCCGCCGCAGATGGAGATCAGCAGCAGGTCGGCGAGAATGCGCCAGTGCCCCGCCTGGGCCAGGAAACCGCCGATGCCCAGCAGGGCTTCGGCGGGCGCCGCCTGCGCCACGGCGACGCTGGCGAAGTACAGGTCGATGGAGAAAACCGCCATGCCCAGCGCGCCGAAGGGGACGGTGCGCGCCGAGACCTCGCCCTTCAGCAGGCGGTCGCAGCCGAGGGAGCCGATGCCGATGCCGATCGAGAAGACCGTCAGGAACAGTGTCACCACCGTCTGGTCGCCGCCCAGCACGTCCTTGGCGTAGGGCGGGAACAGCAGGATGAAGGTGGCGCCGACCAGCCAGAACCACGAGATGCCGAGGATCGACAGGAAGATGTCGCGGCGCGCGGCGGCGTGACGCAGGATCTCTCCCGTCTCCCAGGCGAAGTTCCAGTTGACCGGCAGCTGCGGCGCGGGGGCCGGCGCCGCCGGGATCATCAGGCTGGCCGCCCAGCCGAGCAGCGCCACCACGATGACCGCGCCGGAGATCACGGCAACGCCGCCGTCGGTCAGGATCAGCAGGCCGCCGGCGATGGTGCCGAGCAGGATGGAGAGGAAGGTCGCCGCCTCGATCAGCGCGTTGCCGCCGACCAGCTCCTTGGTTTCCAGATGCTGCGGCAGGATGCCGTACTTCAGGGGGCCGAAGAAGGCCGACTGGGTGCCCATGAGAAACAGCACGGCGATGAGGAAGTCCGCCCGCGCCCAGGCGAAGCCCAGCGCCGCCAGGACCATGATCGCCACCTCGGCCAGCTTCACGCCGCGGATCATGCGCGCCTTGTCGTACTTGTCGGCGAGCTGCCCCGCGGTGGCGGAGAAGAGGAAGAACGGCAGGATGAACACGCCGCCGGCCAGGGTCACCAGCAGCTCGCCGCTGAGCCCGCCGACCGCACCGCCCGGCGCAGCCAGACGGAAGAGGATCAGCATCACCAGCGAATTCTTGAAGAGGTTGTCGTTGAAGGCGCCGAGAAACTGCGTCGCGAACAGCGGCAGGAAGCGCCGGCTCTTCAGGATATCGAGGGTACGGTCGGACATGGGATCGGTCCTCT
>JBNKHC010000258.1:0-10033 GCA_050290145.1 Kiloniellaceae bacterium
CTTCCCTGCCATTCTGGGCCATGAGGGCGCGGGCGTCGTCGTCGAGGTCGGGCCGGGCGTCACTTCGTTGAAGAAGGGCGATCATGTCATCCCGCTCTACACGCCCGAATGCCGCGAATGCGACTACTGCCTCAACCCCAAGACCAACCTCTGCCAGGCGATCCGCACCACGCAGGGCGCCGGCAAGATGCCCGACGGCACGTCCCGCTTCTCGACGCTCGATGGCGACGAGATCCTGCACTACATGGGCTGCTCGACCTTCTCGAACCACACTGTCTTGCCCGAGATCGCGCTGGCCAAGGTGCGCGAGGACGCGCCCTTCGACAAGATCTGCTACATCGGCTGCGGCGTGACGACCGGCATCGGCGCGGTGATCAACACGGCCAAGGTCGAGATCGGCAGCCGCTGCGTGGTCTTCGGGCTGGGCGGCATCGGGCTGAACGTGATCCAGGGCCTGCGGCTGGCGGGCGCCGACATGATCGTCGGTGTCGACCTGAATCCGGCCCGCAAGGCCCATGCCGAGCGCTTCGGCATGACCCATTTCGTCAACCCGCGCGAGGTCGAGGGTGACCTGGTGCCCTATCTGGTCAACCTGACCAAGGGCGGCGCCGACTACAGCTTCGAGTGCATCGGCAACGTCAACACCATGCGCCAGGCCCTGGAGTGCTGCCACAAGGGCTGGGGCGTCTCGGTGATCATCGGCGTGGCCGGCGCCGGCCAGGAGATCGCCACGCGGCCCTTCCAGCTGGTCACCGGGCGGGTCTGGAAGGGCACCGCCTTCGGCGGCGCGCGCGGGCGCACCGACGTGCCGCAGATCGTCGACTGGTACATGGAGGGCAAGATCAACATCGACGACCTGATCACCCACACCATGCCCCTCGACGAGATCAACAAGGGCTTCGACCTCATGCACGAGGGCAAGTCCATCCGCTCCGTCGTCGTTTACTAGGCCAATCCGCTAGACAAGCGGCCTATTCGGGCTGGAACCCAAAAGCGGTATCATGGGCGGAGTCGGGCGGCGGCTCACAATGGGGAAGGCCGCTGCCCGACCTCCAGCGAGATCACAAGGCTAGGGGCGGTTATGGATCTTACAGTCAACAGTCAGCAGCGCTGCTTCGAGGGGACGCAGGGCTTCTACAGCCACGAGTCGGAAGTCTGCGGCGGCACCATGAACTTCGCCGTCTTCCAGCCGCCCCAGGCCAAGGGCGGCAACAAGGTGCCGCTGGTGACCTATCTCTCCGGGCTCACCTGCACCGAGGCGAACTTCACCGAAAAGGCCGGGGCGCAGCGCGTCGCAGCGGAGCTGGGGGTCATGGTGCTGGCGCCGGACACCTCGCCGCGCGGGGCGGGCTACCCGGGCGAAGACGACGACTACGACTTCGGCAGCGGTGCCGGCTTCTACCTCGACGCCACCCAGAAGCCGTGGTCCGAACGCTACCGCATGTACTCTTATATCACCAAGGAACTGCCTGCCCTGATCGCCGAGCACTTCCCGGCCGACATGGGCCACCAGGGCATTATGGGGCATTCCATGGGCGGCCACGGCGCGCTGACCATCCACCTGAAGAACCCCGGCACCTACAAGTCGGTCTCGGCCTTTGCGCCCATCGTCGCGCCGAGCCAGTGCCCCTGGGGGCAGAAAGCCTTCATCGGCTATCTCGGCAAGGACGAGACGGCCTGGCAGGACTACGATGCCTGCGCGCTGATCCGCAAACAGCCCTCCGACGCCCTGCTGTTCATCGACCAGGGGGTCGAGGACCCCTTCCTCAGCGAGCAGCTGCTGCCGGACCTGCTGGTGGAGGCCTGCGAGGACGCCGGCCAGCGTTTCGAGCTGCGCATGCAGCCGGACTACGACCACAGCTACTACTTCATCGCCACCTTCATGGAGGACCACCTGCGCCACCACGCCAAGGTCCTCTGCGGATGAAACGGGGGCGCGGCCATGGATGACGACGTCGGCCCGCCTCCGGTTTCCCCGCGCCCAGTTACCGAGGCTGGACGCCGCGCCGCCCTCGACACGCAGACCCTGAAGGCGCTCTCCGCGCCCAGCAACGCCAAGGGCCTGCGCCAGCTTGCCGGCCACCTGGCCCTGCTGGCGCTCACCAGCGCCCTCGTGCTGTGGAGCCGCGGCAGCCTCTGGATGGTCCCCGCCCTGCTGGCGCAGGGGATCGTGCTGGTCTTCCTCTTCGCCCCGCTGCACGAGACGATCCACCGCACGGCCTTCCGCAGCCGCCGCCTGAACGATGGGGCCGCCGCCCTCTGCGGCTTCCTGCTGCTGCTGCCGGCGGATTACTTCCGCGCCTTCCATCTGCAGCACCACCGCTTCACCCAGGACCCGGCGCGCGACCCAGAGCTTTCGGGGCCGACCTTGGCGACCCGCAGCGCCTATCTGCTGCACGTCTCCGGCCTGCCCTATTGGGGCGAGCGCCTCGCCACCGCCTGCCGCCATGCCCTGGGCCGCGCGCCCGAGCCCTACATCAGTGCTGGGCTGCGCCCGGGCATCGTGCGCGAGGCGCGCCTGCACCTGGCCGCCTACGGCCTCACCGCCGGCGCCGGCCTGCTGGCCGGCGGCGACCTGCTGCTGTTGCTCTGGGTGATTCCGGCGCTGCTCGGCCAGCCGGCGCTGCGGCTCTATCTGCTGGCAGAGCACACCGGCTGCCCGCCGCTGCGCGACATGCTGGCCAACAGCCGCACCACGCTGACCGCCGCGCCGCTGGCGGCCCTGTGCTGGCACATGAACCTGCACACGGCCCACCACGCCTTTCCGGGAGTGCCGTTCCACGCCCTGCCCGCCGCCGACCGCCTGCTGGCGCCGCAGATGGCCGTGCGGGCCGCCGGCTACCTCTCGGTGCAGCGTGAAATCTGGCGCCGCCTGGCGCCGGCCTGAAACAGCTCTTGCCGCGGGCTCAGCGCGCCGCGGCCTCTTCCAGCCGCTGTTCTTCCGGTGCCGAGGCCGCGTCGTCATCCAGCAGGTCGATATCGCCGCTCAGGCGTCCGCCCCGCTCGATCTTCAGGTCGCGGTAGCGCAGGGCGCCGGTCACCCGGCCGCCCGCCTGGATGGTCAGCAGGCCGTCGACCGTCAGGTCGCCGTCGAAGCGCCCGTCGATGCTGGCCGACTTCACCACCGCCTTGCCGTGGTAGACGCCGCCCTTGCGCACCGTCAGTTCCGCCGCCTCCAGCGAGGCCTCGACCTTGCCTTCGACGATCAGCTTGTCGCAGGACTGGATCTCGCCTTTGACCTGAATGCCTTCGCCGACAATGAGGGTGCCTTCGGTGCCAGGCTCTTTTTCCGGCGCCTGCTTGGCCGTGTCCTCGCCTCTCGCCAGACCCAGAACGCCCGGTCCCGGGCGCACACCCGCCGCCGTTTCGGGGCCTGCAGGCAACCGGCGCGATGGTTTCGTCATATTCATGGCCGCCAAGTTCTCCCTATTCCGCGGTTGAGCCGCGATTTTCGTGCTTATGCGCCTTCAGGCAAACACAAGCGAAGCTAGCTGACAAGCTGACCACGACTGTGAGGCAAAATTGAGGCGTTCCCGCGGCCGCGGCGCGGGTTTCGGGCAGAGCGCCCCTGACTACCGTTGCGCTAGAATCCCAGCGGCGGATCGCTGACCGGCCGGCTGTAGCTCCAGGGTTCCGCCGGCATCTCGCTGACCCGGTCCCCGAGCAGGAAAATCGCCCCGCCCATCAGCACGTCGACCGAGCAGCCGTCGCTGGCCAGAGGCAACAGCAAGCGGTGGGTTTTCCAGTGGTTGCGCCCGGCGACCAGCATTTCGCCCTCGCGGTAGCGCGGGCCGCCGCCGCGGGCGACCTCAACGTGGTGAGCCACCGGGATCGGCGTTCCGGCGGCTTTCTGGATCTCGGCGATGGACTTGCCGCGCAGCGGCATGCTGAAGGCGTCCTCGACCAGGGTTCCGGCCAGGCGGAACACGAAATCCTGGGCGTCACCGATGACGTCCAGAAGGAAGATGTTGGGCAGGAGGTCCGGAATGTCGATGGGGTCGATGTCCCGGCGCGAGGGATAAGTCCCCCCGCCGCAGCGAGATCGCCAGTAGTCGTACAGGCGCCGCAGCTTGCTGTCCGGCAAGATCCCCGGATCGAAAGCCTGTTGCACGGCCCGTCCCCTGATATGCCCCCAAGATCACACAATTATACCACATGTAGTAGGCATTGCGAGCGATTCGTGCGCGGGACGGCAAATACGCAGGGATTGTTCGACCGCAGGTGTCGCCGGTCAGGCGGATTTCCCGGCGATGCGGCGCGGCTCGAAGGGCAGCGGCGCGGAGAGCACCCGGTGGCGGGGGAAGGAGATGGAGACGTGGGTGCCCTGCCCCATGTTGCTCCTGAGCGTCAGGTCGCCCTCGTGCAGATCCACCAGGTGGCGTGTCAGCGGCAGGCCGAGGCCGGTGCCCTCGTACTTGCGGCTGAGAGAGGAGTCGACCTGGCCGAAGGGCGCCATGGCCTTGGCGATGTCGGCCTCGGCGATGCCGATCCCGGTGTCCTCCACGTGCAGCACCAGCCCGGCTTCCTGGTTGATGCTGGAGTAGACCAGCACCCGGCCGCCCGGATCGGTGAACTTCACGGCATTGGACAGCAGATTCAGCAGGATCTGCTTCACCGCGCGCGGATCCGCTTTCAGGTTCGGGACCTGCGCCGGGAAGCGATGTTCCAGCACCACGCCGGCCTCCTCCGCGCGGTCGCGCATGATGCGGAAGCAGGACTTGGTGGCCCGCTCCAGGTCGATCGCCTCTTCGTGCAGCTCGAACTTGCCGGCCTCGATCTTCGACAGGTCGAGGATGTCGTTGATGAGGCTCAGCAGATGCGTGCCGCTGTCGTGGATGTCGATGGCGTACTCGCGGTAACGCTGGTTGCCCATCGGCCCGAAAAGCTGGTCCTTGATGATCTCCGAGAAGCCGATGATGGCGTTCAGCGGCGTGCGCAGCTCGTGGCTGACGTTGGCCAGGAAGTCGGACTTGGCGCGGCTGGCCAGCTCGGCCTCTTCCTTGGCCATGCGCAGCTGGCGCTCGGCGCTGTAGCTGCCCGTCACGTCATCGTAGGTCGCCAGCGAACCGCCGCCCGGCATGGGCCGGTGCACCACGTTGATCACCCGCCCGTTGGAGAGGAAATCCTGCATGGTGGTTTCCTCGGGGCTGGCGGCGGTGGCCAGGCGGCGCTGGCGCAGGGCCTTGGCCTGCTCCGGCGTCAGCTCCTCCATATCGGCGGTAAAGCTGAGGATCTCCGCCAGATCGGTCCCCGGCTGGGCCATGCTGGCCGGCAGGTTATAGAGGTCGAGGAAGCGCTGGTTACAGATGATCATGCGCTGGTTCACGTCGAACATGGCCAGGCCCTGGGCCATGTTGTCCAGGGCGGCGTCCAGCAGCACGTTCTTGTGGCGCAGCTCCTCGCCGATGCTGCGCAGCTCTGACTCGCGGCGCCGCAGTTCGGTGATGTTGGTTGAGATGACGACGAAGCCGCCGTTAGCGGTGCGCCGCTCGGCAACGCGGAACCATGTGCCGTCGCGCAGTTCGATCTCGAAGGGGCGCCCCGGGTTGCGGAAGTGCTGCAGCTGCTTGTGTACCCAGACCTCAGCGTTTTCGTTGGCTTCGGGGAAGTTGCCGGAACGCGCCGCCGCGGTGATCAGTTGCTCGAAGCTCATGCCCGGCACCAGCATGTCGCGCACGCCGGCATAGAGATCGCCGTAGCGCCGGTTGCACAGGACGAGCGTCTCGTTCGCGTCGAAGAGCGCGAAGCCGCCGGCCAGGGATTCGATGGACTCCCGCAGGCGCTGCTGGGCGGCCGCGGCAGCCAGCTCGGAACGGCGCTCACGGAAGATGAAGGCGACCAGCACGATGGTCAGCGAGGCCACGACGATGACCACCAGGATCAGCGCGCCGCGGAAGCGCTCCAGATCCGTCGCTTCCTCCTGCAGCATGGCGAGGGCGTTGGCATTGGCCTCGCCGAACTGCTTGACGATCTCCTGGCGGGCGGCGGCGACGCGTTCGGCGGCCAGGTCCAGCACGACCTCGGAATCCGGCGACAAGCCCTGCACACCGTCGCTGAGCCACAGCTTCAGGTCGCCGGCGACCGGCCGCAGGGTGGCGTGCATGGAGGCAATGCCGATCTGGTTGCTGAAGGAGTAGGCCTCGATGAGTTCGCTGACGCGGCTCTCGACCAGCTCGACGCGGTCGATGACGATTTGGCGGCCCTCGATGCCCGGATGCGCACGCGCCTCGCGGATGGCCTGCTGCAGCGCGGCCAGGTCGTCGATCATGAAGACGACGTCGCGCTCCTGGCGCAGCACCTCGACGGGCAGGACCTGCTTGAGCTTGGAGATGCTGGCTTCGACGTAAAGGACGAGCGCCGTGGTGCCGATCAGCACCGCCGCGATGAACGCGGCCGGCCAACGCGACAAAAGTCTGCGCTTCGATGTTTCCTTCACGCTCATACCGTTCCGTATCGCATCAGTCTGGGCCCACATGGCCACCCGCGGCACCCTGCCGGCGGGAGTGTCCACCACGCTGCCTTCTTGCCAAAGACCTGCAAAAAGGCCATAGAGCCACAGTTAATGGTTCTTCATCCCTTCCTGCCGCCTCAAGACAGGGAACCGTCTGGATCGCCGTTCAGGATCGGCCAAGGGACGCGACAACTTTCTATGTAAATCAATTATTTATCTTGTTTTATTCGTGAGCGCTTTGGTTCGCGCTAACGGTTTATTAATAGGCTCGCGACGTTAACAATTCGTAAAGAGAAGCCCGATGGAACGGTGGGAAAATTGGGGCGTGGCCCCCGGAAACTGAGGAGAAACCGTTGGATATCAGCAAAATCCCGGTTGGCAAGAATCCCCCGTGGGATTTGAACGCTATCGTTGAAGTGCCCCTGGGCGCGCACCCGGTGAAATACGAGATGGACAAGGACTCGGGCGCGATCTTCGTCGACCGCTTCCTGCACACCTCGATGCAGTACCCGCTCAACTACGGCTTCATCCCCCACACCCTGGCCGATGACGGCGATCCGGTCGACGTTCTGATCGTCAGCTCCGTGCCGGTCATCGCCGGCGCGGTGGTGCGGGTGCGTCCGATCGGCGTCCTGATCATGGAGGACGAGGCCGGCGAGGACGAAAAGGTGCTCTCGGTGCCGGTCGACGAGCTGCACCCCTTCTACACCAACGTGTCGTCCTACCGTGGCCTGCCGAAGATCCTGCTCGACCAGATCGCGCACTTCTTCGCCCACTACAAGGACCTGGAAGCCGAGAAGTGGGTGAAGATCAAGCGCTGGGGCGAAGCCGACGAGGCCTGCCGCATGATCGAACGCGCGATCAAGGCCGAGACGGACAAAGCCGGTTAGGACGGCGTCCATGCCCGCTCCCCTTGGCGCCCTCGAGGACATCCCGCGCCACGCCCTCGCCCACCTGCCGACACCGCTGGAGCCCCTGGCGCGCCTCGGCGCGGCGTTGGGCGGGCCGAGGCTTCTGGTGAAGCGCGACGACTGCACCGGGCTCGGCCTGGGCGGCAACAAGACGCGCAAGCTGGAGTTCCTCATGGCCGAGGCGCTGGCACGGGGCGCCGACACGGTGATCACCACCGGCGGCGTCCAGTCCAACCACGTGCGCCAGACGGCGGCAGCCGCCGCCAAGCTGGGCCTGGCTTGCGAGCTGGTGCTGAACCGCGTGGTGCCCTGGGGCGGGCCGGACTACGAGCTGAGCGGCAACATCCAGCTCGACCGGCTGTTCGGGGCCAAGGTGCATCTGCACGACGGCGGCACCGACCGGGTGGCGGCCATGGAGACTCTCGCCGAAACCCTGCGCCGCGACAGCAAGACGCCCTACCTGATCCCGACCGGCGGCTCCAACGCCACCGGCGCGCTGGGCTATGCCGCCGCGGCCGCGGAACTGGCGGCCCAGGCGGCCGATCAGGGCGAGAAGATTGCGGCCGTGGTGCAGGCCTCCTCCAGCGGCGGCACCCAGGCTGGCCTCACCGCCGGCTTCGCCGCCATCGATCCGGCCGTCCGGGTCATCGGCATCGACGTGGACGCCCACCCCGAGGCCGTGGCCGGCGACGTCCGCCGCCTGGCCGGGGAGGTCTGGGAGCGTCTCGGCCTGCCCGGCGCCTTCCCGGAGGACAAGGTGACCCTGCAGACCGGCTACGCGGGCGAGGCCTACGGCCTGCCCACCGCGGCCATGGCGGAGGCCGTGCGACGCGTCGCCCGTCTGGAGGGCCTGCTGCTCGACCCGGTCTACAGCGGCAAGGCCATGGCGGGCCTCATCGGCCTGATCGAGGCCGGGTCGTTCTCGGCGGACGATACCGTGGTCTTCCTGCACACCGGCGGCATGCCCGCCCTGTTCCCCTACCGCGAGGCCCTGGAAGACTAGCCCCGTGCTCTGGGACTCCCTGACCTCCGGGCACTGGAGCCCCGCGACGGCGCCCCTCGCCATCCTCCTGCTGGCCATGGCGGTGGATCTGCTGGCCGGCGACCCGAAGTGGCTCTACCGGCTGCTGCCGCACCCTGTGGTGCTGCTGGGCCACTTGATCGCAGTACTGGACCGGGTGCTCAACCGCCAGAGCCTGTCGCGCGGGCGGCGCCTGCTGCTGGGTGGGCTCTGCACCGTCCTCGTCGTCGGGCTTGCGGGCGGCCTCGGGGCGCTGCTGCACCACTTGCTGAGCGGCCTGCCCTACGGCTGGGTCGCGGAAGGCGTGCTGGCCAGCAGTCTGCTGGCCTTCCGCGGGCTCTACGACGCCGTACGCCGGGTCGCGCGGGGCCTCGCCGAGAGCCTGGAGGCAGGGCGCGCGGCGGTCAGCCATATCGTCGGCCGCGACCCGGCCAGCCTGGACTCCGCCGGGGTCGGCCGCGCCGCCGCCGAGTCCGCCGCGGAGAACTTCTCCGACGGCTTCGTCGCCCCGGTCTTCTGGTTCCTGCTGCTGGGACTGCCCGGCCTGCTGGCCTACAAGGCGGTGAACACCCTGGACAGCATGATCGGCCACCGGAACGCCCGCTACGAGGCCTTCGGCAAGGTCGCCGCGCGGCTCGACGACGCGGTGAACTTCCTGCCCGCCCGCCTGGCCGGGCTGCTGATCGTCCTGGCCGCCCTGCTGCTGCCGGCGGCCAGCGCCGGCGGCGCCTGGCGGGCCATGCGGCGCGACGCTCCCCGCCACCGCTCGCCGAACGCCGGCTGGCAGGAAGCGGCGCTTGCCGGCGCCCTGGGCCTGGCGCTGGCCGGACCGCGCCAGTATGGCGGCCAGGTGGTGGAGGATCACTGGATGGGCGACGGACGCCGCGAGGTGACGGCGGAGGATCTGGGCCGCGTGCTCGACCTATACCTGGCCGCCGGCGGCCTGCTGTTTGCGGCGGTCATGGCCGCGCTGCTGGTCGCCTGAGGCCTACGGCGAGGGCTTCAGCACCAGCGGCAGCCCGGCCGCGACGAAGACCACCGACTGAGCGGCCGCCGCCACGGCCTGGTTCAGCCGCCCCGCCTCGTCCCGGAAGCGGCGCGCCAGGGCGTTGTCCGGCACGATGCCGAGGCCGACCTCGTTGGAGACGAAGATCACCGGCCCGGCCAGGCCCGGCAGCGCCGCGACCAGCTTTCCACATTCATTTTCCACATTAAGTTCTTCGAACAAGATGTTGGAAAGCCATAGCGTAAGGCAATCAACCAGAACCACGGTGTCGGAAGACGCGGCAGCCGCGAGCGCCCCCGCCAAGTCCAGGGGCGCTTCCACGGTCCGCCAGCCTGCGCCGCGGCGTTCCTGGTGTCGGGCGATGCGATCGGCCATCTCTTCGTCCCCGGCGGTTGCCGTGGCCACATAGACGCAGTCCCTGCACTGGCTTTCGGCGAGTTGTTCGGCATAGCTCGACTTGCCCGAGCGGGCGCCGCCGAGAACCAGGGTGACGGGCGGCAGAGAAGATGTGGTCATGGTCTTGCAGCTAGGGCTGGAATTGGCGAGAGTGGCGGCGGCCGCGGCAGTGTGCGGATGCCTGCCGCGCCTGTCCATATCTGCTGGCCAAGAATCGGCTGAACGCAGTACGTCTATGGGGGGTGAGC
>JBNKHC010000259.1:0-7738 GCA_050290145.1 Kiloniellaceae bacterium
ATTCCCGCCGTCATCAACTGCATCCGCTGGTACGCCGAGGCCGCCGACAAGGTCTACGACGAGATCGCGCCGACCGGCGCCGACGCCGTGGCCATGATGGTGCGCGAGCCGCTGGGCATCATCGGCGCCGTGGTGCCCTGGAACTTCCCGCTGCTCATGGCGGCCTGGAAGATGGGCCCGGCGCTGGCCACCGGCAATTCCATGATCATCAAGCCGGCCGAGCAGTCGCCCCTGACCATGATCCGCGCCGCCGAGCTGGCCAGCGAGGCGGGCCTGCCCGACGGCGTCCTCAACGTGGTGCCGGGCTTCGGCGAGACCGCCGGCCAGGCGCTGGGCCGCCACATGGACGTGGACGCCGTCGCCTTCACCGGCTCCGGTGAGGTCGGCAAGCTGTTCATGAAGTATGCCGGCGAGTCCAACATGAAGCGGGTGTCGCTGGAGTGCGGCGGCAAGACCCCCAACATCATCATGGCCGACGCGCCGGACCTGGACGCCGCGGCCACCGCCGCCGCCTGGGGCATCTTCTTCAACCAGGGTGAGGTCTGCAACGCCGGCTCCCGCCTGCTGGTCGAGGACAAGGTGAAGGACCAGGTCATCGAGAAGGTGATGCAGGTCGCCAAGACCCTGCGCGTCGGCGATCCCCTGGACCCGGCGACCCAGATGGGCGCCATGGTCGATTCCACCCAGATGGAGCGCGTCCTGGGCTACATCGAGAAGGGCCAGTCGGAAGGCGCCAAGATCACCCTGGGCGGTCAGCGCATCATGGCCGAGAGCGGCGGCTACTACATCGAGCCGACGGTCTTCGACGGGGTGAGGAACGACATGACCATCGCCCAGGAGGAGATCTTCGGGCCGGTGCTCTCGACCATCACCTTCGCCGACGCGGAGGAGGCCATCAAGGTCGGCAACGACACCATATACGGCCTGGCCGCGGCGGTGTGGACCAGCGACATCAAGAAGGCGCACCGGGCGGCCAAGGCGCTGCGCGCCGGCAGCGTCTGGGTGAACTGCTTCGACGCCGGTGACATGACCACGCCCTTCGGCGGCTTCAAGCAGTCCGGCTTCGGCCGCGACAAGTCGCTGCACGCCATGGAGAAGTACACCGAGGTGAAGACCGTCTGGATCGACCTCAGCTAGACGCCGGTCTCACCGGGCGCCAACAGCGGCGGGGCCTCGAAAGGGGCTCCGCCGTTCTGCCTTTCAGGGTTCGCGGAGGTCGCCGAAAGGCGGAAAAACCCCAGGCTGCGTAATGACTTGTCCCTCTTCTGCCCCGCTGATATCCCAGCGATACCTCTTTCGCGCAGATCGCCCCGTCACTATAATTTAAATTGAGTGAGAAAAGGGTGTTCAACCCAAGGCAGCCACGCGCCTTGGCTTTTTGATGGGTAGACTGGGCATGACACTATTCGATTTCCGGCCCCCCGCGGATCCGTCGCCGGGCGATGCCGTTTCTCTGGGGGTCGACGACCTGCTGTCGCGCAGCGGCGACGACCTGGGTCTCGACGTCGATGCGCGCGGCCGCCTGATTCTCGTCGAGGGCCGTGACTTCGATTGAGGCCTCGCGGCCGGCCGCAAGCTTCGGGACGGCTGCTTCGCAGGCTCCTCAGCATGAGGTCCTCTTGCTGGCCAGAGCCTCGCCCTGTGGAGCGCTGCCAGTACCTCTTGGGCAGCGCGTCTCGAAGGGCGAGGCGGATTCCCCTTAAAGCGCCTTGCGGAAGAAGACGCGGTCGTAGCCGCGGTCCTGTTTGCGCCCGGTCTCCACGTAGCCGAGGCGCTCGTACATGGCGATGTTCTCGACCATCACCTCGTTGGTATAGAGCTCCACCGCGCCGTAGCCGCGGCGGCGGGCCTCATCTTCGGTAAAGGTCAGCAGCCGCCGGCCGATCCCCTGGCCGTGGCGGGCCGGGTCGACGGCGATGTTGTCGAGCAGCAGGTGATCAGCGTGGGCCTCCAGCACCAGGATGCCGAGGATCTCGCCGTCCTCTTCCAGCACCCAGGTCAGGCCTTTGGCGATGCGGGCGCCGTAGTCTTCTTCCATGGGCGCCGGCTTGCGGCTCATGCGCTGCAGGTAGGGCCGGTAGGCGGCCTCGGCGACGGCCGCGACGCGCGCCGCGTCGGCGGGGAAAGCGGGGCGGATTACGGCCGGGGTCATGGCCGGGGTTTGCCACCGTCCGCCGTCAACAAAGGTCCGTAGAGGTCGGGACGGCGGTCGCGGAACAGGCCCCAGGAGGCGCGCTGCACGGCGATGGCGTCGAGGTCGAAGCTGGCGGTGATCACCGCGCGGTCGCTCTGGTTGGCCTCGGCCACCTTGGCGCCGGTGGGGTCGGCGATGAAGGAGCTGCCGTAGAAGGTGAGGGAGGCGTTGTCGCCCTCCTCGCGGCCGATGCGGTTGGAGGCGACCAGCGGCATCACGTTGGCGGCGGCGTGGCCCTGCATGGTGCGCTGCCAGTGCTCGCGGGTATTCAGCGTCGCGTCCTGGGGCTCGCTGCCGATGGCGGTGGGATAGAACAGGATCTCCGCGCCCATCAGCGCCATGGCCCGGGCGCACTCGGGGAACCACTGGTCCCAGCAGATGCCGCTGCCCAGGGTGCCGTAGCGCGTCTGCCAGACGCGAAAGCCGGTGTCGCCCGGATTGAAGTAGAACTTCTCCTGGTAGCCCGGCCCGTCGGGGATGTGCGATTTGCGGTAGACGCCCAGGATGCTGCCGTCGGCGTCGACCATGGCCAGCGAATTGTAGTGCGCGTTGTTGGCGCGCTCGAAGAAGCTGACCGGCAGCACGACACCCAACTCTGCGGCGAGGGCGGACATGCGCCCCAGCACCGGGTTGCCCTCGACGGGATGGGCGAGGGCGAAGTACTCGCGCTTCTGGTCCTGGCAGAAGTAGGGCGTCTCGAAGAGTTCCTGGATCAGCACCACCTGCGCACCCTGGCCGGCGGCCTCGCGCACCAGGGCCTCGGCCCCGGCGAGGTTGGCCTCGCGGTCCCAGCTGCAGGCCATCTGGGTGGCGGCGACAGTAACCTCGCGCATCGAAACGCCCTCCCTGTTGGTCAGCTCACACCAAAGACTATTTCACACCCAGGTCTTTGGCGGCGAGATCAATGGCCCTGCCCAGGCGCGCGACCAGCTCGTCGATCTCCTCGTGGGTGATGATCAGCGGCGGCGAGACCACCATGGTGTCGCGCACCGCACGGCTGACGACGTTCTGCTTCACGCAGTGATCGCGGCAGATGGTGCCGGCGCGGCCCTCCGGCGCGAAGCGCCCGCGGGTCTGCTTGTCGGAGACCAGCTCGACGGCGCCCAGCAGGCCGAAACCGCGCACCTCGCCCACCAGGGGATGGTCGGCCAGGGTGGCGAGGCGCTGCTGCAGGTAGGGGCCGACGTCCTCGCGCACCCGCTGCACCAGGTTTTCTTCCTCGATGATGGCGATGTTCTCCAGCGCCACCGCGCAGGCCACGGGATGGCCGGAATAGGTGAAGCCGTGGGCGAACTCGCCGCCCTTTTCCCACAGCACGTCGACCACGCGCTTGCCGACCGCGACGGCGGAGAGCGGCAGGTAGCCGGAGGTCAGGCCCTTGGCCATCGGCATAATGTCCGGCTTGATGTCGAAGCTGTCACTGCCGAACCACTGGCCGGTGCGCCCGAAGCCGCAGATGACCTCGTCGGCGATCAGCAGGATGTCGTACTGCTTGCAGATCTTCTGCACCTCCGGCCAGTAGCTGGCCGGCGGGATGATGACGCCGCCGGCGCCCTGGATCGGCTCGCCGATGAAGGCGGCGACTGTCTCCGGGCCCAGTTCCAGGATCTTCTCCTCGATCGCCAGCGCCGCGACCCTGCCGAACTCCTCCTCGCTCATCTTGCCGCCCTCGCCGTAGTAGTAGGGCTGGCGCACGTGGTGGAAGCCCGGCAGCGGCAGGCCGTCGAGCTGGTGCATCGGCTTCATGCCGCCCAGGCTGGCCGAGGCCATGGTCGAGCCGTGGTAGCCGTTGACGCGGCTGATGATGTTGATGCGCTCCGGCTGACCCTGCAGGCGCCAGAAGCGGCGCACCATGCGGGCGATGGTGTCGTTGGCCTCGGAGCCGGAGGAGGCGTAGAAGACCTTGTCGAGCCCGGCCGGCGTCAGCGACGCCAGCTTCTCCGACAGCTCGATGGAGCTCGGCGTCGCGGTCTTGAAGAAGGTGTTGTAGTAGGGCAGCTCGACCATCTGGTCGTAGGCCACCTTGGCCAGGCGCTCGCGCCCGTAGCCGACGTTGACGCACCACAGGCCGGCCATGCCGTCGATGATCTTCTCGCCCTCGGAATCCTCCAGCCAGACGCCGTCGGCCTTGGTGATGATGCGGCTGCCGCCTTCCTCGGCCAGGCCGCGGAAGTCGGTGAAGGGGTGCAGGTGGTGGGCGGTGTCGGCGGCGCGCCAGACGGTGGTCGAGTTGCGGGCCTGATCCTTCAGGGGGGCGCTGTTCATGACTGCAATCCTTGTCTTTGGAAACCGGAAAGAAACACGATCTTTCCCGGCCGCCAGGCGGCCGGGCTGCCCGGTTCTAGGGATTGTAGCCGATCCGCGCGCAGTTCAGCATGAGCTCCATGCGCCGCGAACGCAGCGATACGCCGCCACGCTGGACGGCGGCAAAGGCGGGATATGTAAGGATAAGCGGCATCGCGGCTATACGTTTAGCAGAAGATGCTCACGCTCCCAAGACGAGATGACCTGTTGGTAGGCATCCAGTTCCTCGCCTTTCACCATGGTCACCGCGTCGATGAATATCTCCCCGAAGATCGGCTTGAGGGCACGGGTGCCGTTGAAGCGCTCCAGCGCGTCATAGAGGGTCCGGGGCAGGGTGCGGGCCAGGCGGTAGGCGCTGCCTTCGATCGGCTTGCGCGGCTTCAGCTTCTCCTTCATGCCCAGGTAACCGCAGGCCAGCGAAGCGGCGATCGCCAGGTAGGGATTGGCATCGGCGCCGGCCAGGCGGTTCTCGACGCGCCGGGCGGCAGGCTCTGAGTTCGGCACGCGCAGGCCGACGGTGCGGTTGTCGTAGCCCCAATGGGTGTTGATGGGGGCATCGTAGTCCGGCATCAGGCGGCGGTAGCTGTTCACGTTGGGGGCCAGCAGCGGCATCACCGTCGGCAGATAGCGCTGCAGCCCCGCGATGTGGTTGCGGAACAGGGCGGTGTCCTTGCCGCTGCGGGTGGAAAAGAGGTTCCGTCCGGTGTTGGCGTCCAGGACGCTCTGGTGCACGTGCATGGAACTGCCCGGCTGGCCCTGCATCGGCTTGGCCATGAAGGTGGCGTAGACCTTGTGGCGCATGGCCGCCTCGCGCACCGTGCGCTTGAAGAGGAAGGCCTGGTCGGCCAGCAGCAGCGGGTCGCCGTGGTTGAAGTTCATCTCCATCTGTGCCGCGCCGCTCTCGTGGGTCAGGGTGTCGATGTCGATGCCCTGGGCTTCGCAGAAGTCGTAGACCTCCTCGAAGATCGGGTCGAACTCGTTGACGGCGTCGACGCCGTAGGCCTGGCGGCTGGTCTCGCGCCGCCCCGAGCGGCCGATCGGCGGCTCCAGGGGGTAGTCCGGGTCGGTATTCACGTCGACCAGGAAGAACTCCAGCTCCGGGGCGACGATGGGCTTCCAGCCCTCTGCCTCATAGAGCGCCAGGATGCGCTTCAGGATGTGGCGCGCGGCAATCTGCACTTCACCGTCGTCGTTGAAATGATGGGCGTCGCAGATCACCTGGGCCGTCGGCTCCTCGTACCAGGGCACGATGCGCAGGGTCTCGGGGTCCGGCACCATGTAGACGTCGCGGGTCGAGGCGCTGGTCACCCCGGCGGAATCGTCGGGATAGTCGCCGTTGACGGTCTGGATGAAGACATCCTCGGGGATGCGCAGGCCTTCCTTGCGCATGCCGGCGAGAAACTTATGGGCCGGCAGGATCTTGCCGCGGGCCACGCCCGCCATGTCCGGCACCAGGCACTCGACCTCGTCGATCCGGCGTTCTTTGATAAAGTCTTCAATGGATTGCATGTTTTCCTGCGGATTGGGCGTGCGGAGGCGATTTCGGGGGGCCTCCGGCGCTGATTTCAAGATCTGGAGATCTCATCATGTTGCGCTCCCCAGCCGTGCCGTCCGCAAGATGGTGAGATCTCCAGCGCCAACCGCTAGCACGGCCTGCGAGCGGCTGGCAAGCTGGCGTGATGCCGCGAAATCGGCGGCTGAGGGGGCTCTCAGCCGCGCCCCAGCAGCTCGTAGAGGGCCACCGCGGCGGCGTTGGAGACGTTCAGGGAATCGATCGGCGGGCGGGTCGGCAGCTTGACCAGCAGGTCGCAGCGCTCCCGCGTCAGCCGCCTGAGGCCGGGGCCTTCGGCGCCCAGGACCAGGGCCACGGCGGGCCCGGGATCGCTCTCCGCCAGGCTGACTTCGGCCTCGCCGGCCAGGCCCAGGCACCAGAATCCGGCCTCCTTCAGCAGGTCCAGGCTGCGCGCCAGGTTGACCACACTTATATAAGGCACTGCCTCCAGGGCCCCGGAGGCCGATTTTGCCAGGGTGCCGCTCTCCTCGGGCGCCCCCTTGTCCAGGGCCACCACCGCCAGGGCGCCGAAGGCCGCGGCCGAACGCAGCACCGCCCCGACATTGTGGGGGTCGGTGACCTGGTCCAGCAGCACGATGACGCGGCGGGGCGGCGGATTTCCGCCGTTTTCGGTCCCGGCCGGCGCGTTCTCCCGGGTCAGCACGTCCTCCAGGGCCGGCTGGTCCAGCGGGGCGGTGCGCAGGGCCAGGCCCTGGTGCACCGCGCCTTCGGGCAGCAGATCGTCGATTTCCCGGCGGGTCACGGTCTCGCCGGCCAGGGCCGCGTGGCGGGGATCGCGCACCTCGCGCAGGCGCGCGCCCCAGGTTTGCGCGGCTTCCGGGGTCAGGAGCAGGCGCTCGGGGCGCCGATTCGGGTTGCCCAGGGCGGCCAGGACGGCATGGACGCCGAACAGCCAAAGCGGCTGGGCGCCGCCGGGCCGGGCGGCCCCGCGGGGGCTGCGGCGCGGGCCCTTGCCGGACCGTCCGCCGTCGCCGGAGGTCTGGAAGCCAGGCTTTCCGCCGCGAGTCTTGCCGGCGGGGGGCGGCCGGCGGCCTGACTTATCCTTGCGTTTCGTCATATCGGGACCTAGTATGCGGGCTTAGAGCAAACGGGTTCCATCTGCGTTCCTCTCGGCCGCCGGGGTGATTCGGTCGAATGGGGCGCCGTCGGCATGTTTAGAAGTTGACAGGCTGAATTAAATCAACATATTTCGCAACTCCATCGCACCGCCGGTTGCGTCGGCTGGAGGGGTGCCCGAGTGGCTAAAGGGGACGGGCTGTAAACCCGTTGGCTATGCCTACGTTGGTTCGAATCCAACCCCCTCCACCATCCGCCCCTCGCCGGGGCGCGGTCATCGCTGATCAGCGGAAGGTGGGAGTGTGCGGGTGTAGCTCAGTGGTAGAGCTCCAGCCTTCCAAGCTGGCTACGCGGGTTCGATTCCCGCCACCCGCTCCATCAGAGAGCGGGTCCGGCACCGAACCCGGCCCGCTTGGGTCGAAACGCAGGATTAGAGCGCGCCTGAGACTGACGACAGGAACGATAAGGTAATGGCCAAGGAAAAGTTTGAGCGGACAAAGCCGCACTGCAACATTGGGACGATTGGGCACGTCGACCACGGTAAGACGACGCTGACGGCGGCGATTACGAAGGTCTTGGCGGAGACGGGCGGAGCGACGTTCTCGGCCTAT
>JBNKHC010000260.1:0-34687 GCA_050290145.1 Kiloniellaceae bacterium
CGCATGTCGGCGGCGGAGAAGAAGTCCGCCGGCTTCCATAGGAGGGAGCCGCCGCAGGCGATCTGTACTTCATGCTCGGCGATCTGCTGGCCGTCCTGGTCGTAGAGCATCAGGTGGGTCTCGCTCCTGGCGTGCCAGGGCGTCGAGGCCGGGTAGATCAGGTGGCAGACCGGCTCGTAGGGCTCGGGCCCGAAGGAGAGGAAGAGGCGGGTCGAGAGGCCCGGCGCGCGCCCGGCGTAGGATTGCGGCTCGCCGTTGTAGGTCAGCACCGCGTTGAAGACGTGGGCGCCGAAGGAGGTCTCCGCGATGTGGCCGGAGGTTTTGTCCTCGTATCGGAAAAGGCCGTGCAGCCAGCCGTCGGCTTCGCCGCCCTCGGCGAAGTCGTAGACCAGTTCCATGTGGCCCCAGTCGGCCTCGGCGCCGTCGACCAGCTCGTCGATGTCGACCAGCGTCGCGTGGTTGCGCGGCAGCTTGCCGAGCGACCTGGCGCCGATCTCGCGTCCCGCGGGGTCGTAGGCCAGCAGGGCGACCGGCAGGTTTGCCTGGCAGGTCGACATGGGGGTCGGCAGGGCCAGCGAGCGGAAGCGGCCGCGCGGCAGGATCGGCGCCGGCAGGATGAAGCCCTTGCCCAGCAGGTTGGAGAGCTCCGGGATGCGCGGGTCCGGCTTCAGGTCGACGCGCTCCACGTTGGCATGGGCGATGCGCTGGCGCGGCGGGTTTATGGCGCCGTTGGCCAGCACCTCGTAGCGCGGGCGCACGAAGTGCTTGCCGGCCTGCACCTCGATCTGCTGCGGCCAGCGCGCCGCGGGCAGCAGCTCGGCGGTGTCGATGGCCAGCATGCCGAAGGGCGGGATCTCGCGGTCCAGCCAGGCAATCTCCGGCTCGCCCATGAGGTTGAGGCCGACGCTGCCGGCGGGCACCGGCGCGGGGTGGCTGTTCTGCACCCACAGCAGCACCTGCTCGTCCTCCTTGGGCGCCGGCAGGCCGCCGTAGAGGTCGGCGGGCCAGGAGTTGGCGTCGTGGGTGCAGGACAGCACCTCGTCGCTGTCGCCGTAGGTGTCGAGCGCGTACTTGACGATGTCGTGACCGGCGATGCCGCAGATGTGGAGGAAGAGGCTGCCGGTGAAGTCGCCGAGGCCGAAACGTTCGCGCACCTCTTTCGAGTCGATCACCACGCTGCCGCCCGCGCCCGGCAGCGGATCGTCCCATTCGGCCAGCGGCGTACCGTTCTCGTCCATCAGGCAGCACCAGGCGCTCGGCGCCTGGGCGCCGTAGCCCGACCAGTAGTTGGCGGTGGCCAGACGCGTGTGGTGGCCGCCGCCCTCGCGGAAGAACACCAGGTTGGTGGCGAAGTTCAGGCTGTCCAGGTAGTTGCCGGTGTTGGTCACCATGGCCTCGGGCAGGCGCAGCGCATCCAGGCTCACCACCTCCGCGCCCTGGGGCAGCAGGTGGCGGATGTGGTCGATGAGGCGCCCGGCATCGAAAGCGGTGACGAAGACCTTCGTTGCCGTGCTGCCCGGCAGGTCGGTGACCGGCTGGGCCTGGCGGCCGAGGATCTCGCTGCCGATGTCCTGCAGGTCCTGCACGTAGACCGCGGCGATGTCGAGGCCCGAGAGGTCGTAGATCTCGGCGAAGGCGCGGGCATAGCCCAGCGGGTCGTAGACCGCGACGGGGCCGGCGCCCAGGTCCTGCAGCAGCGCCGCCGCCTGGCGCGCGGCCAGGGGATGGCCGATGGCCTTGAAGAAGGCGTTGCCGCCCTTGGCGTTGCTGAAGGTCTCGATGTTCAGGGCCATGGTTCTCTCGACGGAACGTGAGGTATCTCGGGGTCAGGCGCCGAAGCGCAGCAGCTTCTTGGTCAGCTTTTTGGTCAGGGCGGAAAAGGCGTGGCGTTTGAGTTCTCTTTTGAGCACGCCTTGATCGGTCAGCCAGTTGAGCTGGATGGAGCGGCGCTGGCCGATGAAGGGTTTGTGGCCGTGCCAGGCTTCCGGCGAGCAGCGGAAGGCGACCAGGGTGCCGGCTTCCGGCGGCACCTCGGCGGCGTAGTCCTCCAGGTCGTCGGGGCCATTGAGCATGCGCAGGCGCCCGCCGTCGGATTCCCAGTCGCTGTTCAGGTAGATGAGGGCCGTCACCAGCTTGCTGCGCGAGTCCGTGTGGATGGCCCCGTCCTTGGCGCGCGACTGGCCGCGCAGGGTGATCATGGTCGGCCGTCCGCTGAGGTCGATGCCGAACTTGGCCTCGAAGGCGGCGGTCACCGCCGGGCCCTGCAGCTCGTCCAGCAGCGCCTTGAAGGCCGGGCCGCACTTCAGGCTGGTCGCCGGGAAGCTGCCGCCGCTGGTGATCTGCGGGAAGTCGCGCTCGACCGCGGGCAGGGCGTCGCGCTTCAGGAATCCGGGGACGATGAGGAAGTCGAAGGGCGCGCGCTGCAGCGGCGTCGCCTCGAAGCGGTCCATGTCGAGGCGCGGGGAGGTCGGGAAGGTTTCGGCGGCAAGGCTCGACAAGCGGCGGTTCCCCGGATTCGGCGGACGGCTGAGAGTTCTGCAGCCTTATTTATAGGCCGTGCCGGCAAAGATCAAATGAGCCAGATCAAGCCGCCCGGCCGGAGTCCGGTCACCCGGCCGCGGCAAGGCGCGCCTGCAGGCGCGCGCGGATTTCCCGGGCGATCCGGTGGGTCTCGTCCAGCGGCGTGTAGGACCACTGCTCCAGCTCGCCTGTGAAGGGGCGGGTGATGCCGGCGGCCTGCATGGCCTCGTGGAAGCGGCGGAACTTGGCCGAGCCGCCCTCCAGCTGGACGATGTGCACCGGTTTGCCGGTACTGGCCGACTCCGAGACCATGTTCACCGAGTCGCCGGTGCAGATGATGGCATCGGCCAGGCCCAGGATGCCGAAATAGGGGTTCTCGCCGTTGCCGTCCCAGATATGGACCGGCAGGCCCTCCAGGCCGCGGCGCAGAATCTCCACGTTGCGTGCCCCGGTGCGCCGCGAGGGGGTGATCATCAGGCCGATGCTTTCCTCGCGCACCAGGCGGGCGAGCTGCCCGGTCAGCTTGGTCATCAGGTCCGCGGTCATGCGGAAGACCTTGTTGTTGCCGCCGATCAGCACGGCGACACGGCGCGCCGGCAGCTGGGCGTAGAGCGGCTCGAAGTGCTCGGCCGCGGCGGCCAGGCGCTCGGGCGTCACCCGTCCCAGGGCGCCGCGGGTTTTCAGCACGTTCTCGGCGCGCAGGCGGTCGTGCTCCGGCGTGACGATGAGGTCGAAGGCGGCGGGATCGATGGCCGGGTTCTGCACCTGCACGGTGAAGGTGCGCCCGCCGCTCAGGCGTTTCACGTCGCGGGTCAGGGGCACGGTCTGGCGGCCGCTGGCGATCCAGAGGTCCGGCCAGGGCGGGCTGAGAAAATCGCCCTTGGGGCCCAAGGTCTCCATGGGCGCCTTGAAGGGCTTGCGGAGCAGGGCCGCGGGCATCCAGCGCCAGGGCTTGCCGACGGAGACGCGCTTGACCACCGGAACGCAGCCCATGGCCTCGGCCAGGCCCAGGCACTGGATCTCCATGCCGGCCTTGCCGTCGGTCACCACCCAGCAGGTGAGGTCGTGCAGGCTCTGCGCGGCGGGGGACTCGGAACTCTCGAGGCGGGTCATGGCGGCGGACTATGGGCTGGCCTCTGGCGCTGTGCAAGACCGAAGCGGGACCCGAATCTCCCGGGGGCGCCGTGCTTTCCGCTGCCTGACCGGCCGGGACAGAAGCTTGCGGCGGGAGGTTTTACACAGGTCACGGGGCTTGAACGAAAGGGGCGGCCGGGTAATATTGTTGCTCAGCGGCCGCGAAGACGGGCGCGATCTTTTCTTTGCCTAACCGAGGATGCCCATGCGGCGGGTCAAATTGGACCGAATCGACCTGCAGATCCTGCAGGACCTCCAGGAAGACGGACGGATCACGAACGTGGAGCTGGCGCGGCGCGCCGGCATCTCGGCGCCGCCCTGCCTCCGGCGCGTGCGCGCCCTGGAGGAATCCGGCTTCATCAAGGGCTACCACGCCGACCTGGACGCCGAGGCCCTGGGCTTCGAGGTGACCTTCTTCGCGCTGGTCGGCCTGGACAGCCAGTCGGAGACGGTGCTGAACGACTTCGAGACCCTGGCCGGCAGCTGGCCGGAGGTGCGCGAGTGCCACATGGCGCGCGGGCCCGACGACTTCGTGCTGCGCCTGGTGGCGCGCAACACCGCGCACGAGAACGAGCTGACCCAGCGTCTCACCTCGGCCCCGCATGTGGTGACGGTGAAGACCATCCAGGTCATCCGCACCGCCAAGTCGACGCCGGGCGTGCCCATCGACATCGCCCAGGGCGCCGAGCCGGCGAGCCAGGACTGACCGGCGGGCCGGAAGACCCAGCCAAAGCAACTCCGGGCCGCGGTTTCAGCAGAATGTCGTGAAGGGGCGCCGCCGGGACGGCCGCGCGCTCAGACGTACTGGACTTTCAGGATCTCGTAGGCCTTGGAGCCGGCGGGGGTCATCACCTCGACGGAATCGCCGACTTCCTTGCCGATCAGGGCGCGCGCCAGGGGCGCGGTGATGGCCAGGCGGCCTTCCTTCACGTCGGCTTCCAGCTCCCCCACCAGCTGGTAGGCGGTTTCGGCGTCGGTGTCCTCGTCGACCAGGGTGACGGTGGCCCCGAATTTCACGGTGTTGCCGTCCAGGCTGGCGACGTCGATCACCTCGGCGCGGGCGATCTTGTCCTCCAGCTCGGCGACCCGGCCTTCGATGAAGCTCTGGCGCTCGCGGGCGGCATGGTATTCCGCGTTCTCGGAGAGGTCGCCGTGCTCGCGCGCTTCCGCGATGGCGCGGATCACTTCCGGCCGCGCCGTCGACTTCAGATAGCGCAGTTCTTCTTCAAGGCGGGCGTATCCGCCCACAGTCATAGGTACCTTATCGCTCATGGGAGCAAGCCTGATGCTTCCTAAATTACCGAGAGAGTAACTGTGCCCGATAAGACAGGACCCGAAAAGCCGCTGTCTTTAGTACGACCTACTAAAATAAGACTGCAATGGGGCGACTGCAAGATCGTCCGATTTCAAGGCCTCGATGGCCTTAACCGCGGCACGGGCGCCCGCTACGGTGGTGCTATAAGGTACAGAATTGGTTAACGCCGTTCGCCTGAGTTCGAAGGAGTCGGCGATGGCCTTGGCATCTTCGGTGGTATTGAACACCAGCTGCACCTGGCCCGATTTCATGGCGTCGACGATGTGCGGCCGGCCCTCGCGGACCTTCTTGATCGGTTCCACGTCAAGTCCTTGATCGGCAAGGTGTTTCGCCGTGCCGCCGGTGGCCAGGATCTTGAAGCCCAGGTCGGCGATGGCGCGGGCGACGGGGGTCATGGCCGCCTTGTCGTCGTCCTTCACCGAGATGAAGACCGTGCCGCTCTGCGGCAGGGTGACGCCGGCGCCGAGCTGCGCCTTCAGGAAGGCCCGGGCGAAATCACTGTCCAGGCCCATCACCTCGCCGGTTGAGCGCATCTCCGGGCCCAGCATGACGTCGACGCCGGGGAAGCGGGCGAAGGGGAAGACCGCTTCCTTGACGGCCACATGTTGGCCGCCGCCGCGGGTCAGGTCGAAGTCGGCCAGCTTCTCGCCGGCCATGACCCGGGCGGCGATCTTGGCGATGGGCAGGCCGGTGGCCTTGGCCACGAAGGGCACCGTGCGGCTGGCGCGCGGGTTCACCTCCAGGATGTAGATCTCCTCGCCGCGCACCGCGAACTGCACGTTCATCAGGCCGACCACCTTCAGCGCCTTGGCCAGCTGCTCGGTCTGGCGGCCGATCTCCTCGACGATGGCCGGGGCCAGGCTGTAGGGCGGCAGCGAACAGGCGCTGTCGCCGGAGTGGATGCCGGCTTCCTCGATGTGCTCCATGACGCCGGCGATGAAGACGGCCTCGCCGTCGGCCACCGCGTCGACGTCGACCTCGACCGCCTCGCGCAGGTAGCTGTCGATCAGCACCGGGTTCTTGCCGGAGACCTTCACCGCGGTCTCGATGTAGCGCTCCAGCCGCTCGGGGCTGTGCACGATCTCCATGGCGCGCCCGCCCAGCACGTAGGAGGGGCGGATCAGCACCGGGTAGCCGATCTTCTCGGCCACGGCCAGCGCCTCGTCCTTGGAGGTGGCGGTGCCGTTGGGCGGCTGCTTCAGGTTCAGCTCGGCCAGCAGCGCCTGGAAGCGCTTGCGGTCCTCGGCCAGGTCGATGGCGTCCGGCGCCGTGCCCAGGATGGGGATGCCGGCGCGCTCCAGGTCGTTGGCCAGCTTCAGCGGCGTCTGGCCGCCGAACTGCACGATGACGCCCTTCAGGCTGCCGCGGCTCTGCTCCTTGCGGGCGATGCCGATCACGTCCTCGGTGGTCAGCGGCTCGAAGTAGAGGCGGTCGGAGGTGTCGTAGTCGGTGGACACGGTCTCCGGATTGCAGTTGACCATGACGGTCTCGTAGCCGGCATCGCTCAGCGCATAGGCGGCGTGGACGCAGCAGTAGTCGAACTCGATGCCCTGGCCGATGCGGTTGGGCCCGCCGCCCAGAATCATCACCTTGTTGCGATCGCTGGGGTCGGCCTCACAGTCGGCGGGCAGGGGGCCGTCGGGGCCCAGGTGCCCGGTCTCGTAGGCCGCGTACATGTAAGGCGTGATGGAGGGGAACTCGCCGGCGCAGGTGTCGATGCGCTTGTAGACGGCGCCGACATCCATGGTCTGGCGGGCCTGGTAGACGGCGCTCTCCTCCTGGCCGCTCAGCTCGCCGAGGCGCGCGTCGGAGAAGCCCATCTGCTTCAGGCGCAGCCAGCCGGCGCGGTCGCGCGGCAGGCCGCCCTTGCGCACCGCTTCCTCGGCTTTGACGATGTCCTGCACCTGGCGCAGGAACCAGGGGTCGAAGTGGGTGGTCTCCAGGATCTCCACCAGGGTGATGCCGTGACGGAAGGCCTGGGCGATGGTCAGCAGGCGGTCGGGCCGGGGCGCGGCCAGGGCGGTGCGGATGGCGTCGCGGTCGACGTTGCCCTCGCCGTCCAGGGCGCCGGGGATATCCACCTCGTTCAGGCCCGTCAGGCCGGTCTCCATGGAGCGCAGCGCCTTCTGCAGGGACTCGGCGAAGCAGCGGCCGATGGCCATGGCCTCGCCCACCGACTTCATGGAGGTGGTCAGCAGCGGCTCGGCGCCGGGGAACTTCTCGAAGGTGAAGCGCGGCATCTTGGTGACCACGTAGTCGATGGTCGGCTCGAAGGAGGCCGGGGTCACCTTGGTGATGTCGTTGTCCAGCTCGTCGAGGGTGTAGCCCACGGCCAGCTTGGCGGCGATCTTGGCGATGGGAAAGCCGGTGGCCTTCGAGGCCAGCGCCGAGGAGCGCGAGACGCGCGGGTTCATCTCGATGATGACCAGCTCGCCGTTGTCCGGGTTGATGGCGAACTGCACGTTGGAGCCGCCGGTGTCGACGCCGATCTCGCGCAGCACAGCGATCGAGGCGTCGCGCAGGATCTGGTATTCCTTGTCGGTCAGCGTCAGGGCCGGGGCCACGGTGACGGAGTCGCCGGTGTGGATGCCCATGGGGTCCACGTTCTCGATGGAGCAGATGATGATGCAGTTGTCCGCGCAGTCGCGGACCACCTCCATCTCGTACTCCTTCCAGCCCAGCACCGACTGTTCGATCAGCACCTGGGTGGTCGGCGAGGCGCGCAGGCCGCCCTTGACGATGTCCTCGAACTCATCGGGGTTGTAGGCGATGCCGCCGCCGGTGCCGCCCAGGGTGAAGGAGGGGCGGATGATCGCCGGCAGGCCGACGTCCGGCAGGGCCTCCAGGGCCGCCTCGAAGGTGTTCACCAGGTGGGAGCGCGGCGACTTCAGGCCGATCTTGTCCATGGCCTCGCGGAAGCGCTGGCGGTCCTCCGCCTTGTCGATGACGTCGCCCTTGGCGCCGATCATCTCGACGCCGAACTTCTCCAGGGTGCCGTCGCGCTCCAGCGCCAGGCCGGTGTTGAGCGCGGTCTGCCCGCCCATGGTGGGCAGGAGGGCGTCGGGGCGCTCGCGCTCGATGACCTTGGCGACCATGGCCGGGGTGATCGGCTCGACGTAGGTGGCGTCGGCCAGGTCCGGGTCGGTCATGATGGTGGCGGGGTTGGAGTTCACCAGGATGACCCGGTAGCCCTCCTCCTTCAGCGCCTTGCAGGCCTGCGCCCCGGAATAGTCGAACTCGCAGGCCTGGCCGATGACGATCGGCCCGGCACCGATGATCAGGATCGATTTGATGTCTGTGCGTTTAGGCATGGAGCTCAAGCATTCTGGGTGGCGCCGGCCTTGTGGTCTTCAATCAGGGCGACGAAGCGCTCGAAGAGGTAGTGGCTGTCCTTGGGGCCGGGGGAGGCCTCGGGGTGATACTGTACGGAGAACACCGGACGGCCCTTGACCGCGATGCCCTCGTTGGTGCCGTCGAAGAGGGAGAGGTGGCTCTCGACCACGCCTTCCGGCAGGGTCCTGGTGTCGACCATGAAGCCGTGGTTCTGGCTGGTGATCTCCACCTTGCCGGTGGCGAGGTCCTTGACCGGATGGTTGGCGCCGCGGTGGCCGCGCTGCATCTTCGTGGTCTTGGCGCCCAGCGCCAGCGCCAGGATCTGGTGGCCCAGACAGATCCCGAAAACCGGCAGGCCGGTCTCCAGGATGGTCCGCACCGTCGGCACGGCATAGACGCCGGTCGCCGCCGGGTCGCCGGGGCCGTTGGAGAGGAAGACGCCGTCGGGCTTGTGGCGCAGGATCTCCTCGGCGCTGGCGTCGGCCGGCACCACGGTGACGTCGCAGCCGAGCGTCGCCAGGCAGCGCAGGATGTTGCGCTTGGCGCCGTAGTCGACGGCCACCACCTTGTGCTTCGGCGCGGCCTGGGAGCCGTAGCCCCTGCCCAGTTCCCAGCGCGTCTCCGACCAGTCGTAGGTCTGGCGGCAGCTCACCTCGGCGGCCAGGTCCATGCCCTCCAGCCCCGGCCACTCGGCGGCCATCAGGCGGCAGGCCTCGATGTCGACCTCGCCTTCGGGGAAGTGGACGATGGTGCCGTGCGGCGCGCCGACGTCGCGGATGCGCCGGGTGATGGCGCGGCTGTCGACGCCGGCCAGGCCGATCAGGTTATGCGACTTCAGCCAGGCGTCGAAGTGCTGGGCGTTGCGCCAGTTCGACGGCTCGGTGATGTCGTCGCGCAGCACCACGCCGCGCACGGCGGGGGTCAGGGTCTCGATGTCTTCGGCGTTGGTGCCGACGTTGCCGATGTGGGGGAAGGTGAAGGTGATGATCTCGCCGGCGTAGGAGGGATCGGTGGCGATCTCCTGGTAGCCGGTCATGGAGGTGTTGAAGCAGACCTCGCCCACCGCCCGGCCGCTGGCGCCCAGGCCCTTGCCCCAGAATACGCTGCCGTCGGCCAGCACCAGGGCGCCGGTGACGCCCGGCGGCACCGAGACGGGCGCAGCGGAAGACGGCCCGTCCTCGGCGGACGGGTTAGGGATCGGAGGTGTGTCGTTCATGAAGCGGATCCTCGACGCAGGCGGCCTGATGTTTAAGGGAAAGGCCCGGCTTGGTCAAGCCTAAGCAAAAGTCCATAATGTATATATTTCAATAGCTTAAAACGTCGTTCCGCGTTTTGCCATTTCGGATGAATTGAGCTAACCTCCCGCGCCTTGCGAGTCACTGCGAAAGATCACTGATGCTGCGCTCCCGTCTCAACGACGCTCTGAAAGACGCCATGAAGGGCAAGGAAGCCCGGGCCACCTCGACCCTGCGGCTGATCCTGGCCGCCTTGAAGGACCGGGACATTGCCGAGCGGACCAAGGGCAACGGCGACGGCCTGGGCGACGAGCAGATCCTCGAGATGCTCCAGAAGATGGTGCGCCAGCGCCACGATTCCATAGAGATGTACACCAAGGGCGGCCGCGACGACCTGGCCAAGCGCGAGGCCGAGGAAATCGAGGTCATCGAGCGCTTCCTGCCCAAGCAGATGGACGAGACCGACATGCGCGCGGCCATCGAATCGGTGATCGGCGAGCTCGGCGCTTCCAGCGTCAAGGACATGGGCCGGGTCATGGGGACCCTGAAGGAGCGCTATCCCGGCCGTATGGACTTCGGCAAGGCCAGCGGCATCGTCAAAGAGGCGCTGGTTTAGGCGCGGCTTTTCGGCAGCAGGATTTTATCCCCCGTGGCGGGCGCCGGGTCTTCGCGGGCTTGGCGGGAACCATCCCTCTTTATGCACGCGTTATCCCCCGCTTTTCCCGAGCTTTTCCCCAATTTGACCTACAATGAAGGCGGCGACTCGGCCTCTGCCGGAGGTGCAGCCCGGGGCCGCCTTTGATAGCTTGGACGACCCCCGGCCGCCCGGAGTCGCCGGCGGATTTCACAAACCGACGGTGACATGGCTTTTCCACCGGAATTTCTGGACGAACTGCGCAACCGCATCACCACCTCGGAGGTGGTCGGCAAGCGCGTCAAGCTGGTGAAGAAAGGCCGGGAATTCTCCGGCCTCTGCCCCTTCCACAACGAGAAGACGCCCTCCTTCACCGTCAACGACGACAAGGGCTTCTACCACTGCTTCGGCTGCGGCGCCCACGGCAGCGCCATCGACTTCGTCATGAACACCGAGGGCCTGAGCTTCCCCGAGACGGTGGAGCGCCTGGCCGCCCTGGCCGGCATGGAGGTTCCCCAGGAGCGCCCGGAGGACCGCGAGCGCGCCCAGAAGCGCGCCGGGCTGATCGACGTCATGGAGGCGGCGGCGGCCTGGTTCGAGGAGCAGCTGCAGACGGACGCGGGCAAGGAGGCGCGCGACTACCTGGAGCGCCGTGGCCTGGCGCCGGAGACCGTGAAGGCCTTCCGCCTGGGCTTCGCGCCCCGCCAGCGCGGCGTCCTGGCCAAGGCCCTGCGCGCCCGCGGCATCACCGTCGAACAGCTGCTGGAAGCCGGCCTGGTGAAGCGCGGGGAGGAGGGGCCGGAAGACCTGCGCGACTACTTCTTCCACCGGGTCATCTTCCCGATCACCGACCGGCGCGGCCGGGTCATCGCCTTCGGCGGGCGCACCCTGGGCGAGTCCAAGGCCAAGTACCTGAACTCACCGGACACGCCGCTGTTCCACAAGGGCCGGGTGCTCTACAACCTGGCCCGCGCGAGGAAGGCTGCCCACGACACCGGCGAGCTGCTGGTCACCGAGGGCTACATGGACGTCATCGCCCTGGCCGAGGGCGGCTTTCCGGCGGCGGTGGCGCCGCTCGGCACCGCCATCACCGAGGAGCAGATCGAGGAGCTGTGGCGCCTGACGCCCGAGCCGACCCTCTGCTTCGACGGCGACGCCGCCGGCCAGCGCGCCGCCTTCCGCGCCGCCAGCCGCGCCCTGCCGCTGCTGAAGCCGGGCAAGAGCCTGCTCTTCGCCCTGCTGCCGCCGGGCGAGGATCCGGACAGCCTGCTGCGCGGCCAGGGCCCGGCGGCCCTGCGCGGCCTGCTGGAGACCGCCCAGCCCCTGGCCGACATGATCTGGCGCCAGGCCACCGAGGGCCGGCCCGCCGACACCCCGGAGCGCCGGGCGGCGATCCGCGCCGAGCTGCGCGATCAGGTGCGCACGATCCGCGACCCGGAGTTGCGCGAGGACTACCGCCAGGAAATGGAGCGCCGCTTCGAGCTGGTCTTCGGCTATGGCCCCAAGGGGGCCGGGGGCTACGGCCCCAAGGCCGGCGGTCAGGCCGCCGCGGGCGGCTGGCGCGGCGGGCGCTCAGGCTACGGCGGCGGGCGGCGCGGCGGGCCCGGCAGCAAGGGCGGCTGGAACCGGCAGTGGGGGCCGCTGGACGAGCCCGGCAAGCGGCGCCGGCCCGGCGATCTGCTGCGCCCGGAACGGACCGAGCAGGTACTCCTTGCCACTTTGATTAATCATAACAATTTATTAATCGAGTTTGTCGAGGATCTGGCTGGGATCGATTTCATCAGCAGCGAACTGAATGCGCTGCGCCAGGCCCTGATCGACTGCATGGCTCGCAATGCGGAACTTGACACCGAAGGTGTGAAATGCCACCTGTCAGAACAGGGGTTTTCGGGGCTTTTGGCTACGCTTTTGGCCCCAGAAGTATATGTTCATGGCAGGTTTGCCCGTCCCGACGCCTCAGCGGAGGTGGCGCGGCAATCTGTTTTGCACATTTTGGGGGTTTTGCGTGACCGCCAATCCGGGGTGCAGCGTGTGGAAGAGGCGCAGGCCCTGGCGGCGGATATGACGGCTGAGCAGTTGAAGCGGGTTCAGGCCCGGCAGAAGCTTCGGCTTGAAGAAGACGGCCGCAAGGTGGATCTGGACCGATTTGAGGCAATGCTTCAAACGACCGTGGACAAGGCAGACTCTTAGCGAGGTGCGCCGCTGGGGCGCGGAGGATCGATCTCGGGCGGATCGATGCTTCGGCGCCGTCGGGGCGCTTCCAAGAGGGTATTTTGAGGTAGTGGGCTGAATGGCGACCAAGGCAAACGAAAGCGCTGAAACGACGGAATCGCGAGAGGAGTCCTCTGACGGGCCGCTGATGGACTCCATGTCCGCCGCCGTCAAGAAGATGATCCAGAAGGCGAAGGAACGCGGTTACGTCACCTATGACGAGCTCAACGCCGTTCTGCCGCCGGACCAGATGTCCTCCGAACAGATCGAAGACACCATGTCCCTCCTCTCGGAGATGGGCATCACCGTCATCGAGAGCGAGGAGCAGGACGACTCCTCCAACGACGAAGAGGCCAAGGACGGCGAGAAAACCGTCACCGGCAACCTGAACGACGACGACATCGGGCGCACCGACGACCCGGTGCGCATGTACCTGCGCGAGATGGGCTCGGTGGAGCTGCTGTCGCGCGAGGGCGAGATCGCCATCGCCAAGCGCATCGAGGCCGGCCGCGAGAAGATGATCGGCGGCATCTGCGAGAGCCCGCTGACCATCCGCGCCCTGCTGGCCTGGCGCGAGGCCCTGATCGAGGGCCGCATCCTGCTGCGCGACATCATCGACCTGGACGCCACCTACGGCGGCGGGCCCTCGGAGGACGCCATGAACCAGGCGGTCGACGAGATCGCCGAGATGGAAGACGAGCCCGAGGCCAAGCCGGAAGACGCCAAGGCCAAGGGCAAGGGCGGCAAGGAAGACGGCAAGGACGCGGCCAAGGGTAAGGGCAAGGCCGCCAAGGCCGAAGAGGAAGCCGCGACCAAGGCCAAGGGCAAGAAGGCCAAGGCCGAGGGCGAGGAGTCCGAGGAAGAGGGCGAGAAGGCCGAAGGCGAAGGTGAGGACGACGAGGACGACGACGAGGAGGAGAACTCCATCTCGTTGGCCGCCATGGAAGCCGCCCTGCTGCCGCAGGTGCTCGATACCTTCGACGAGATCTCCAAGACCTGGAAGAAGATCACCAAGGTCCAGGAGAAGCGCCTGACCCACCTGCAGCGCGGTGAGAAGATCACGCCGCAGACCGAGAAGCGTTACGAGAAGCTGCAGCATGAGCTGGTCGAGCTCATGGAGGTCGTGCACTTCAACAACAACCGCCTGGAGCAGCTGGTGGACCAGCTCTATGGCCTCAACCGCCGCCTGGTCGGTTTCGAGGGCAAGATGCTGCGCATGGCCGAGCGCTGCGGCGTCGACCGCCAGGACTTCCTGGATCACTACTTCGGGCGCGAGCTCGACCCGCGCTGGGTCAGCCGCGTGAAGCGGCTGACCGGCAAGGGCTGGTCCAAGTTCGCCGAGCGCTACGGCGACGACGTGAAGGCCATCCGCAAGGAGGTCGCCGAGATCGCCGCCGAGAGCGAGCTGCCGATCAGCGAGTTCCGCCGCATCGTGAAGACGGTGCAGACCGGCGAGAAGGAGGCCAGCAAGGCCAAGACCGAGATGGTCGAGGCCAACCTGCGTCTGGTGATCTCCATCGCCAAGAAGTACACCAACCGCGGCCTGCAGTTCCTCGACCTCATCCAGGAAGGCAACATCGGCCTGATGAAGGCGGTCGACAAGTTCGAGTACCGCCGCGGCTACAAGTTCTCGACCTACGCCACCTGGTGGATCCGCCAGGCGATCACCCGCTCGATCGCCGACCAGGCGCGCACCATCCGTATCCCGGTGCACATGATCGAGACCATCAACAAGCTGGTGCGCACCAGCCGCCAGATGCTGCACGAGATCGGCCGCGAGCCGACCCCGGAGGAGCTGGCCGAGCGTCTCGTCATGCCGCTGGAGAAGGTGCGCAAGGTCCTCAAGATCGCCAAGGAGCCGATCTCGCTCGAGACGTCGATCGGCGATGAGGAGGACAGCCACCTCGGCGACTGCATCGAGGACAAGAACGCGGTCATCCCGCCTGACGCGGTTATTCAGTCCAACCTGCGCGAAACCACCACGCGGGTGCTGGCCAGCCTGACGCCGCGCGAGGAGCGCGTGCTGCGCATGCGCTTCGGCATCGGCATGAACACCGACCACACCCTGGAGGAGGTCGGCCAGCAGTTCTCGGTGACCCGCGAACGTATCCGCCAGATCGAGGCCAAGGCGCTGCGCAAGCTGAAGCACCCCTCGCGCTCGCGCAAGCTGCGCTCCTTCCTGGACACCTGATCAAGACAGGCAGTCTGTGAGACAAAGGGCCGCTCCCCGGAGCGGCCCTTTTCTGTTTCTCCGCAAGCCGCCGCCTGAGGCCGTCCATCGCCTCCGTGACGACGCGTCAATCGTCCTCGTAATCGCCCCGCTCGGCACGGCGGTGGCAGGCGGCGCAGTTCGCCTTCGAGCCGACCCGCGGATCCTCGAAGGCGCCGGGGCGGACCTCGCCGCGGTGCTGGCGGATCCACCAGGGCGTGTCGGAGATTCGGAGCGGCGCCTCATCCGGGGCGAGACCCCTGAGGACGCGTTTGCGCCGGCCGCCGGTATCGGCCGCGGCGGCGACGAGATAGTCGGTGATGTACTGGACGCTCGCCGGGTCGAGGCTGGCGTTCTCACCGAAGTGATCGTCGAGGCCGGCCATCACGGCACGCCACGAGCGCGCCGGCAGCATGGAGGGCGGGAAGGCCATGTGGCAATCCGAGCACTCCTTCAGCACCACATCATTGCGCACCGGTGGGAAATATTCGTCATCATCTGCCTGCGCGGACGGGATGGCCAGGAAGCCGGCCATGACGAGTGCGGCGGCGGTCACCGCGGCGGAGAGAAGAAACGGTAAGCGGGAAGGCTGGCGGCTGTGCATGGGGCGTTCCTCTTCTTCTTGGCGTCAAAGGCTGGACAGGTAGGCGATGAAGTCGCCCTTCTCGGCGGCGGTGCAGGCCCGGCCCAGGACGCTGTCGCAATTCCGGCCGAACCACTTCTCGACGAAGGCCGGATCGGTGAAGCGCTCGGGATTGGCCGAGACCGCCATGGGGTCGATGACCTTGCCGGCGCGCGTCCGGCCCGCCTCGCGGGGGTTCGTGCCGTGGCAGGTCGTGCAGGACGGGCTGGCGGGCTTGCCGCCGGCGTGATTTGCCTCGAAGAACGCCTTGCCGCGCTCCGCGGAGAAGGCCGCGATGCCGGCCTGCCTGGCATAGTCGTCCAGGATCGCCTGGCGCGGCGAGGCCGCGATGGCGGCGGCGCTCAGCGAGACAACAACGGCGGCGAAGAACAACGGTTTCACGGTCTTGTCTCCCTGGGAATGTCGATGGCGCCGGGATAGAAGCGCCCGGAACGCGCATCGCTGTGACAGGCCTCGCAGTTGCCGCGCTGAGCGACCGTCTTCGAGGCGAAGACACGGTCGGGGATGTCGGCGTGCATGCGGACCCAGAAGGGCGTCGCGGTGATGGTGAAGGCCTTTTCCGCGGTGACGCGGCGGAAGGCGTTTGCCGGCTTGGTGTCGTAGGCCTCGGCGCCGTTGTCCTGAAGGTAGGCGGTGATCCGGGCCGTGGTGGCGTCGTCCAGGCCGGCGTTTTCGCCGAAGTGGTCGTCGAGCCCCGCCATCAGGGCGTCCCACGAGGCGCGCGGCAACAGGCTGGGATGGTAGGCGATGTGGCAGGCGCCGCATTCCTCCGCGTAGGTCGGGTCCAGCCCCGGCGCGGGCACGCCGAGGCCGGGTCTTGCGGCCAGTGACCAGACCGCCGCGGCGGAGACGAGGAGGATCACCGCGGCGATCGATGACGCCAGGAAAGAATGAGCTTGGCGTTCGGCCGGCAGAGGATTCGCTTCACGCGCCTCCTTCTTGCCGTCGATCATCGCGCGGACGAGGTTCTCGCGCGTGCGCCGGCTTTCGGCGAAGACCCCGGCCAGGTGCAGGGCGACAAGCCCCAGCAGAACGAATGCCAGGAGCTCGTGGAGCTCGCGCAGCTGCCTGCCGGCCGCAAAACTGGTCGCGAAGGCGAGGGGGCCGGCTTTCAGGGTGCCGCCCAGAACGATCACGCCCGTGGCCGCAATCGCGATGATCGTCACCAGCAGCACAAGCACCATGGCGCCGCCGAGAGGGTTGTGTCCGAGATGTCGCCCGGCGCTGCCCCGGCGCAACGATCGGACGTGTGCGAGGAGTGTCTTGGGCCAGACGACGAAGTCCGCGAAGCGGGCATGCCTGGTGCCGAGCAGGCCCCAGATGATCCGCAAGATGACGAGACCCGCCGCCAGGACGCCTGCCCAGATGTGAACGTCGACCCAGGGCGCGTCGGCAAGAAAGCCGGTGACCGCCGCCATCGCAATCGCGGCGACCAGAAGCCAGTGGAACAGGCGCACGCAGAGATCCCAGACCGGGACCCTGGCTCTCGCGTGCTGGCTTCTCAGGCTGTCATGGACCGTCATGGTGGGTGCCGCTGCCGCTGTGCTGCCGTGCGCTGTCGCGTCCGATGACGACCAGACTAACGGTGCAACGCTGACGGCTGCCTGACGGTGGAGGCCTATACTCCTTCAGCTTTCCGTCAGTTTTTGCAGTCCTGCCGGACAAGACCGCAAAGCATTCGCAGGGCGATGGGGGCCGCTTTTTCGTTGCGCGGGTCGCCGGTCGCGCTAGCCTCTCCGCCCATGGAGATCGTCTTTCTCGGCACCGGCTGTCCGGTGGTCTCGACCGAACGCTACGGGCCGGCGCAGCTCATCCTGGCTCAGGACGCCAGGGTCCTGGTCGACTGCGGCTCCGGCGTCACCCAGCGCCTGCTGGCCGCCGGCACGCCCGGGCGCGCCCTCGACGCCCTGCTGCTCACCCACCTGCATTCCGACCACCTGGTCGACCTCTACCAGCTCATCGTCTCCTCCTGGCACCAGGGCCGCGAGCGGCCCTTGCCGATCTACGGGCCACCGGGCACGCGGCGCTACGCCGAAGGACTCATGGCGCTGTGGGAGCCGGAGCTGAGCCGGCGCATCGCTCATGAGAAGCGCCCCTCCACCGAGGCGCTGAAGATCGACGTCACGGAAATCGCCGCCGGGCAGCGGCTGGAAATCGGCGGCCTTGCGGTGCAGGTGGTGGAAGTGGACCACCAGCCGGTGCGCCATGCCTTCGGCTTCGTCTTCGAGGAGGCTGGGGAGAAGCTCGTGCTTTCCGGCGACACCCGGCGCTGCGAGGCGCTGATCGCGGCGGCGCACGGCGCCGACCTGCTGGTGCACGAGGTCTTCATCCACCGCGAGATGCCGGTGGTGGAGGGGGTGCGCTCGGCGGAGACCGTGGCCAACGTCGCCAGCTACCACACCCTTTCCGAGGAGGTCGGCAAGATCGCCGCGGAGGCCGGGGTGCGAGCCCTGGCGCTTACGCACTTCGTGCCGCCGGCCTGCGACCGGGCGGCGCTGCTGGCCGAAGTGGCCGCCGACTACGGCGGGCCGCTGATCCTGGCCGAGGATCTGTTGCGGATCGACCTGGCGGCGCGGCGTGTCACCTGCGGCCAGGCGGTTTTGGCGCTGGGCGGGGCCGGGAAACTTCAGAACTGAAGAGAGGTGCTAGCCCGCGGGGCCGGCCAGCAGGTCGATGCGCACGCGGGTGATGCCGTCTTCCAGGAAATCGAGCTCCCTGGCGGCGGCGCGGGACAGGTCGATGATGCGCGGCTTCACGTAGGGGCCGCGGTCGTTGATCCGCACGACTACCGAGCGTCCGTTGGCGAGGTTGGTGACGCGCACCCGGCTGCCGAAGGGCAGGCTTCGGTGCGCCGCGGTGAGAGCGGCCATGTCGAAGCGCTTTCCACTGGCGGTGCGCCGGCCGTGAAAGCCCGGCCCGTACCAGGAGGCGAGGCCGACGTAGCTCGCGACGACGGCTTCCCCCGTCGCGTCGCCGCTGCGCGGCTCATGATCCGGCGCGGGGAGCGCGGCCAGGTTGGCCCCGGGCTTCCGCGCCGGGTGGGTTTCACTGTCGTGGGAAGCTGCAGGGGAGGCGCAGCCTGCCACCAGCAGCAGGCTCAACAGCGCGGCGGATGCCGCCGCGCCGTGGTGCCGGAGGCGTGGTGACCGCTGCTGCGCTGGATGAGGTCGTTCCACCCCCCTTTACTTCCACCAGGGATCGCCGAGGTCGATGGTGTCCTCGTCGGTCAGCGCGCCCGTGAGGCCGCCGGCGCCGGCGCCGATCAGGGCGCCTTCCACGATCCCGAGGCCGGTGACGGCGCCGAGCGCGGTGCCGGCCGCCGCGCCGATGCCGGCGCCGCTGAGGCCGCGGTCCCCGGTGCTGCTGCCGCAGGCGGAAAGGCCAAGGGCGGTGGCGAGGAGAAGGGCTGGCGTGAAAGTTGATAAACGAATCATTTATATCTCCCTGCCTCAATGGACTGGAAAGTGCATCGGCAGGGATATAGGAGGCGGCAGCTTGTTGTTGCTATGTCAAAACTGTGCCCTTAAAAGCTTCGGGGGCTCACTTTCTTGGGCAATGGCGTAAACTCTCCAGCCGAGCCCCACTGGCAACTGGCGCGATACCTGAAAGCCCCGGTTGTGGACTTTGAATTCGTCTTGTGTGTTGTTCCGGTTTTGTCTCTGGTCGGGGCGCGAGAAGCCGGGAAAGTGCTAGCGGCGCTGCGGCGGCCTCGAGCCGCCGGGGCATGCGGGGAGGATCCGTTTCTTGGGTTTTAGGGTCGATCGTGTTTTGCGTTGTGCGCGTGGGCGGGCGTTCTCGCTGGGCCTGCTGCTGCTGCTCGGCGCCTGCGCGGTGCCCCAGTCGGGCGTCCCGCAGTCGAGCGGCCCCCAGTCGGTTGTCGCGCAGTCGGGCGCCGGGGAAAGCCCTGCCGCTCCGTCGACACCGCGCGCCCAGATCCCCAAACCGCTGACCACACAGCAGGTGGCGCGCCCCGTCGCGCCGCGCCTGATGGAGGTGACCCCGGCCGGCCTCACCGCTCTGCCGAAGCCGCCCACGCCGACCCGTCCGCGCCCGGCCATCGTCAAGGCCAAGCGTCCCCTGCAGTGCGTGCCCTATGCACGCGAGCTTTCCAAGATCGCCCTGCGCGGCAATGCCTGGACCTGGTGGCAGAAGGCCGAGGGCCGCTACGAGCGCGGCTCGACGCCGCGCGTCGGCTCGGTGCTGGTGCTCAGCAAGACGCGCCGCCTGCGCCTTGGCCATCTTGCTGTGGTGGCCGAGGTGGTGAGCGACCGCGAGATCATCGTGCACCAGGCCAACTGGCTGAACCGCGGCCGGATCCACCGCTACACGCCGGTCCGCGACATCTCGGAGAACAACGACTGGTCCGTGGTGCGCGTCTGGTACACGCCGGGCCAGCAGATGGGCTCGGGCCACTACCCCGCCTACGGTTTCATATACCCGGAAACCGGCGAGACGCCGGAAGTCCGCCAGGCCTCCAACTAAGTCAGGCCTCCAACTTAGTCTGCCCCCCGTTCGCCGCGCCCGGTTCAATGAGGGAATTTCCGCGGCCCAATTCGCTTGATCTGACCGCCTGCGACGGCAGAATAGCGCCGGGCCCGTAGTTCAGCGGTTAGAACCCGCCGCTCATAACGGCGTTGTCGCAGGTTCGAATCCTGCCGGGCCCACCACCCCCCGCGGTTTTTCCCTTCGCCCGCGACACGGCCGCAGACCCCCTGCCTGCCCGCCGCAGCCCCCCCGGGGTGAAGAATTCGCTACACAGAGCGCCCGCCGCCGCTAGACTGCCGCAGCCCTCCGTCGCGGTCTGCGACCGGCGGACGGCGCCCGGAAACCATGGGGACAGTTGAGTTGAGGAAGCGCAGGGACAACGGAGAGGGCCGCCTGGACGACGCGGCGCGGGCCGGCTGGCTCTACTACGTGGCCGGGAACACCCAGGACGAGATCGCCGCCAAGCTCGGCATCTCCCGCCAGTCCGCTCAGCGCCTGGTCTCGCTGGCGGTCTCGGAGGGCCTGGTGAAGGTCCGCCTCGACCATCCCCTGGCCAACTGCCTGGAGCTGGCCACGCGGCTGCGCGAGCGCTTCGGCCTGGCGCTCTGCGAGGTGGTGCCGACGGACCCGGCCTCCGACTCCTCGACTCTGGGCGTCGCCGATGCCGCGGCGGCGGAGATGGAACGTCGCTTGAAGTCGCCGGAGACCAAGGTCATGGCGATCGGCACCGGCCGCACCCTGAAGGCGGCGGGCGAGCTGCTGCCGCGCATCGACGCGCCGGACAAGAAGATCGTCTCGCTGACCGGCAACTTCACGCCGGACGGTGCGGCGGCTTTCTACAGCGTCATCTTCACCATGGCCGAGGTGGTCAACGCCCGGCACTATCCCCTGCCGATGCCGGTCATCGCCGCCTCGCCGGAAGAGCGCGACCTGCTGCACCAGCAGATCATCGTCCGTACCACGCTGGAACTGGCGGCCCAGGCCGACGTGACCTTCCTCGGCATCGGCGAGCTGGCGCCGCGCGCGCCGCTGCAGGAGGACGGCTTCATCACCAAGGCGGAGCTGGCGGCGCTGCAGAAAGCCGGTGCGGTGGCGGAGATCATCGGCTGGGCCTTCGATGCCGAGGGCCGGATGATCCAGGACCTGACCAACGCGCGGGTCGCCTCCGCGCCGCTGCCCTCGCCGGAGCGCTCCCTGGTCGTCGCCGTGGCCAAGGGAGAGACCAAGCTGCCGGGCATCCGGGCGGCGGTGAGCCGGCCGCTGGTCAACGGACTCATCACCGACGAGTGGACGGCCGAGAAACTCCTGGCCGAGCGCTAACCGCCTTTTTCAGCTCGTAAAACCCCCAATCTGCCGGCTTTGTGGCGGCCTCCGTTGTGCGCCGCAGCAACGAATCTGTCTTGACGTCATCGGTCTACCTGTGAGTAATTGCTCTCAACGTTGGCAATTGCTCAATAACGCCTCGGGGAGGAAATCATGAGATTGATGCCGATTTTGTTGGGTACCTGCGCCGCGGCTTTGCTTGCCGGGCAGGCTTTTGCCGAGACCACGCTCACCATCGCGACGGTCAACAACGGCGACATGATCCGGATGCAGAAGCTGACGGACGACTTCACCGCCAAGCACCCCGACATCAAAGTCGAGTGGGTGACCATGGAAGAGAACGTGCTGCGCCAGAAGGTGACGACCGACATCGCCACCAAGGGCGGCCAGTACGACATCATGACCATCGGCACCTACGAAGTGCCGATCTGGGCCAAGCAGGGCTGGCTGGTGCCGCTCGACAGCCTGGGCGCCGATTACGACGTCGACGATCTGCTGCCGGCGATCCGCGGCGGCCTGACCGTCGAGGACAAGCTCTACGCCGCGCCCTTCTATGGCGAAAGTTCCATGGTCATGTACCGCACCGACCTCTTCGAGAAGGCAGGGCTGAAAATGCCCGACGCGCCGACGTGGGATTTCGTGGCCGATGCGGCACGCAAGATCACCGACAAGGACAACGAGGTCTACGGCATCTGCCTGCGCGGCAAGGCCGGCTGGGGCGAGAACATGGCCTTCCTGACGGCCACCTCGAACTCCTTCGGCGCGCGCTGGTTCGACGAGAACTGGCAGCCGCAGTTCGACCAGCCGGAATGGAAGAAGACCCTGCAGTTCTACGTCGACCTGATGGAGGATGCCGGCCCTCCGGGAGCCTCCTCCAACGGCTTCAACGAGAACCTGGCACTGTTCCAGACCGGTAAATGCGGCATGTGGATCGACGCCACCGTCGCCGCTTCCTTCGTGACCAACCCGCAGGAATCCCAGGTCGCCGACAAGGTCGGCTTCGCGCTGGCGCCGGACAACGGCCTGGGCAAGCGCGGCAACTGGCTCTGGGCCTGGTCGCTGGCCGTGCCGGCGGGCTCGGATAAGACCGAGGCGGCGCAGGAATTCATCGCCTGGGCCACCGGCAAGGACTATGCGAAGCTGGTCGCTTCCAAGGAAGGCTGGGCCAACGTGCCGCCGGGCACCCGCACCTCTCTCTACGAGAACCCCAAGTACCAGGAAGCGGCGCCCTTTGCCGAGATGACCCTGGAGTCCATCAAGGCGGCCGATCCCAAGCATCCGACGGTCGACCCGGTCCCCTACGTCGGCGTGCAGTTCGTGGCGATCCCCGAGTTCCAGGGCCTCGGCACGGCGGTGGGCCAGCAGTTCTCTGCGGCCCTGGCCGGCCAGGTCTCCGTCGACCAGGCGCTGAAGAACGCGCAGACTCTCACCGAGCGTGAGATGAAGCGCAGCGGCTACATCAAGTAGCTTTTCCTCCCGGCGGGCCGTCCGTCCTCCCAACCACGGGCGGCCCGCAACTTTTTCTCAGCGACGACGTTTCACCTTTCGGCGCCTATCCTGTAGGCGCATAGCGGAAGGGGAGGGAACCATGGCGACCAAGCAAACGCAGTTTACGGCCAAGATCATGATGTCTCCGGCGGTGCTCATGCTGCTGGCCTGGATGATCGTGCCGCTGGGCATGACGCTCTACTTCTCCTTCCTGCGCTACAACCTGCTGATGCCGGGCATGGAAGAGTTCACCGGCTTCGGCAACTACGAATTCTTCCTCACCGATCCGGCCTTTCTGGAGGCCCTCGCCAACACCCTGCTGCTGGTCGGCGGCGTGCTGCTGGCCACGGTCGTCGGCGGCACCTTCCTCGCCATCCTGATCGACCAGCCGATCTGGGGCCGCGGCATCGTGCGGCTGCTGGTCATCGCGCCCTTCTTCGTCATGCCGACGGTTTCCGCGCTGGTGTGGAAGAACATGCTGATGCATCCGGTCAACGGCCTCTTCGCCTGGATCACCCGCGGCTTCGGCGCCGAGCCGGTGGACTGGCTGGCCGACCTGCCGCTGTTCTCCATCACCGTCATCGTCGCCTGGGGCTGGCTGCCCTTCGCCACGCTGATCATCCTCACCGCCCTGCAGTCGCTGGACAGCGAGCAGAAGGAAGCGGCGGAGATGGACGGCGCCGGCCCGGTTTCGATTTTCTGGTACATCACCCTGCCGCACCTCGCCCGCGCCCTGACGGTGGTCACCCTGATCGAGACCATCTTCCTGCTGTCGGTTTTCGCCGAGATCTACGTCACCACCGGCGGCGGGCCGGGCACGGCCAGCACCAATCTGCCCTTCCTGATCTACATTCAGGCCCTGCTGCAGTACGACGCGGGCACCGCCTCGGCCGGCGGCGTGGTGGCCATCATTCTGGCCAATATCGTCGCGGTCTTCCTGATCCGCATGATCGGCAAGAACCTGGAGGCCTGAGCCATGGCACGCGCAGTCACCAACCGACGCAAGGTCGTCTTCACGGTCATCGCCTGGACCGTCGGGCTCACCCTGTTCTTCCCGGTTCTCTGGACCATCCTCACCAGCTTCAAGACGGAGGGCGAGGCCATCGCCACGCCGCCCAGCTTCCTGTTCTTCGACTGGACGCTGGAGAACTACGTCGAGGTGCAGGAGCGCTCCAACTACCTGCGGCACGCGATGAACTCCGTGATCATCTCGGTGGGGTCGACGCTGCTGGGCCTGCTCGTGGCCATTCCGGCGGCCTGGTCCATGGCCTTCTCGCCGACGAAGCGGACCAAGGACATCCTCATGTGGATGCTGTCCACCAAGATGCTGCCGGCGGTCGGCGTGCTGATGCCGATCTATCTCATGTGCCAGTGGCTCGGCCTGCTCGACTCGCTGGTCTCGCTGGTGGCCATCCTCATGCTGATGAACCTGCCGATCATCGTGTGGATGCTCTACACCTACTTCAAGGAAATCCCGGGCGACATCCTGGAGGCCGCGCGCATGGACGGCGCCTCCCTGGGCAAGGAAATCATCTACGTGCTGACGCCCATGGCCGTGCCGGGCATCGCCTCGACGCTGCTGCTCAACATCATCCTGGCCTGGAACGAGGCCTTCTGGACCCTGAACCTGACGGCATCCAAGGCGGCGCCGCTGACCGCCTTCATCGCCTCCTACTCCAGCCCGGAAGGGCTCTTCTGGGCCAAGCTGTCGGCGGCCTCGACGCTGGCCATCGCCCCGATTTTGGTCATGGGCTGGTTCAGCCAGAAACAGCTGGTCCGCGGCCTCACCTTCGGCGCAGTCAAATAGGGAGCAAGAACCATGGGCGCTATCACCCTGGAGAAGGTGACCAAGAGCTTCGGCGACGTGGACGTGATCCCGGGCGTCGACCTGGAGATCGCGGAGGGCGAGTTCGTCGTCTTCGTCGGCCCCTCGGGCTGCGGCAAGTCCACCCTGCTGCGGCTCATCGCGGGCCTGGAGGACGTGACCTCTGGCACCATCAAGATCGACGGCGTCGACGCCACCGGCACCTCGCCGGCCAAGCGCGGCCTGGCCATGGTGTTCCAGTCCTACGCGCTCTATCCGCATATGAGCGTCTACAAGAACATCGCCTTCCCGCTGAAGATGGCCGGCATCGACGAGGCCACCATCAAGCAGAAGGTGGAAGGCGCCGCGGCGACCCTGAACCTGACCAACTACCTGGACCGCCGCCCGGGCCAGCTTTCCGGCGGCCAGCGCCAGCGCGTCGCCATCGGCCGCGCCATCGTGCGCGAGCCGGCGGCCTTCCTTTTCGACGAGCCGCTGTCGAACCTGGATGCCGCCCTGCGCGTGAACATGCGCCTGGAGATCAGCGAGCTGCACAACACGCTGGCGACCACCATGATCTACGTGACCCACGACCAGGTCGAGGCCATGACCATGGCCGACAAGATCGTGGTGCTGCATGACGGGCGCATCGAGCAGGTCGGCTCGCCGCTGGAGCTCTACCGCAATCCGGCCAACGTCTTCGTCGCCGGTTTTATCGGTTCGCCCAAGATGAACCTGATGGAGGGCGCGGCGGCGGCCAAGTACGACGCCCATACCATCGGGATCCGTCCCGAGCACGTCGAGCTCTCGACCGAGGGCGGCGAGTGGCCGGGCATTGTCGGCGTCGCCGAGCACCTGGGCTCCGACACCTTCCTGCACGTGAACGTCGACAACATCGGGCCGGTGACGGCGCGGGTCAACGGCGAGTACGGCGTGCGCCACGGCGACCGGGTTTGGCTGACGCCGCCGCCCGAGCGCCTCTACCGCTTCGGCGCGGACGGGCTGGCCCTGTAATGGCGCGCCTGGACGGCAAGACGGCCCTGATTACGGGAGCGGCCCGCGGCATCGGCCTGGCCTTCGCCCGGGCCTATGCCGCCGAGGGCGCCAGCGTGGCGCTGGGCGACATCGATCTGGCGCGGGCCGAGGAGTCGGCGGCGTCCATCGGCCCCCGGGCCTTCGCCGTGCAGATGGACGTGTCCGACCAGGTCTCCATCGACGCAGCGGTACAGGCGGTCGAGGCGCGCGGCGGCATCGACATCCTGGTGAACAACGCGGCGCTCTTCGACCTGGCGCCCGTCGTGGAGATCACGCGGGCGAGCTACGAGCGCCTGTTCGCCGTCAACGTCGCCGGCACCCTCTTCACCCTGCAGGCGGCGGCCCGCGGCATGATCCGGCGCGGCCGGGGCGGCAAGATCATCAACATGGCCAGCCAGGCCGGGCGCCGCGGCGAGTCCCTCGTCACCGTCTACTGCGCCAGCAAGGCCGCGGTGATCAGCCTCACCCAGTCGGCCGCCCTCAACCTCATCGAGCACCGGATCAACGTGAACGCCATCGCCCCCGGTGTGGTCGAGGGCGAGCATTGGGACGGGGTGGATGCCCTCTTTGCCAAGTACGAGAAGCGCCCCCCCGGGGAGAAGAAGCGCCTTGTCGGGGAAGCCGTGCCTTATGGCCGTATGGGGCGGGCCGAGGATCTGACCGGCATGGCGGTGTTCCTTGCGAGTTCCGAAAGCGATTACGTCGTCGGACAAACCTACAACGTCGACGGCGGCAACTATCTGAGCTGAGAGGCCTGGTGACATGTATCTGGACAAACTGAAACTCGATGGCCGTGTCGCTGTGGTAACCGGCGGCGGGCAGGGAATCGGCGCCGCCTGCGCCCAGGCGCTGGGCGAGGCGGGGGCCAAGGTGGTGGTGGCCGAACTGGTTCCCGAGCGGGCCACCGCCTGCGCGGAGCTGCTGGGCCGCCAGGGCCTGGACGTGGAGGCCATGGAGCTCGACGTCACCCAGTCGGGCCAGGTCGACGAACTGGCCGCCAAGGTGAAGCGCGACCACGGCCGCGTCGACATCCTGGTCAACAACGCCGGCGTCGCCAAGAGCGACGTGCGCGCCGAGGAGACCAGCGACGACCACTGGCGCTTCCACATGAACGTCAACGTCGACGGCCTGTTCTGGTGCTGCCGTGCCTTCGGCCGCGAGATGCTGAACCAGGGCAGCGGCTCCATCGTGAACATCGGCTCCATGTCCGGCTTCATCGTCAACAAGCCGCAGCCGCAGTCCTTCTACAACGCCTCCAAGGCCGCCGTGCATCATCTGACGCGCTCGCTGGCCGCGGAGTGGGCGGCGCGCGGCGTGCGCGTCAACGCGGTGGCGCCGACGTACATCGAGACCCCGTTGACCGCCTTCGGCATCGAGGAAAACCCCGAGATGTACAAGGTCTGGCTGGAGATGACCCCCATGGGCCGGGTCGGCCAGCCGGAGGAGATCGCCTCGGTGGTTCACTTCCTTGCCTCCGACGCCGCCAGCCTGGTCACCGGCGCCATCGTCGCCGCCGACGGCGGCTACACCTGCTGGTAGGCCGCCCCGGCGGCGGAACGGCAGAATCCCGTGCGCTCGACCTCCATCGGCCTCGTCATCTTTGACTGCGACGGTGTGCTGGTGGACAGCGAGCCGCTGGCCATGCAGCTGCTGCTGCAGACGCTGGCCGAGGCCGGTGTCGAGCTGGCGGCCGAGGAGGCTTACGAGGCTTTCCTCGGCAAGAGCCTGGCCACGGTCTGTGAGATGCTGCGCCGCGACTACGGCGTGGATGTGGACGATGCCGCCCTGCAGCGCATGCGCGCCCGGCTGAACGCGGCAATCCGCGCGGAGCTGCAGCCCATTCCCGGCATCGCCCGGACCCTGGAGACGCTGGGCCGTCCGATCTGCGTCGCCTCTTCCAGCCAGGTCGAGCGCATCCGTCTTTCCCTGGCGGTGACCGGCCTCGAGCGCTTCTTCGGTGACGACGTCTTCAGCGCCACCATGGTCGCCCGGGGCAAGCCGGCGCCGGACCTCTTCCTCTTCGCGGCACAACGGATGCACGTCGCGCCCGAGCACTGTATGGTGATCGAGGACAGCCCCGCCGGCGTCACCGCGGCGCGGGAGGCCGGCATGGAGGTGCTGGGGTTCACCGGCGGCAGCCACGCGCAGGCGGCCACGCACCGCGAGAAGCTGCAGGCGCTGCGGCCGACGGGCGTCTTCGACGACATGACGGCGCTGCCGGGCCTGCTGCTGGGGTTGGAGAAGGACCGGAAGGTATCCTGATGGGTGACTTGGTGGTTGGGGTCGATGTCGGCACCGGCAGCGCGCGCGCCGGTGTCCTGGGCAGGGACGGCAAGCTGCTGGGCCGGGCCGAGCACCCCATCGACATGAACCAGCCGCAGACCAACCACAGCGAGCACGATTCGGAGCAGATCTGGGCGGCGGTGGGCAGCGCGGTGCGCGGGGCCTTGGCGGCCGCCGGCGCCGAAGGTGGCGACATCGCCGGTATCTCCTTCGACGCCACCTGTTCGCTGGTGGTGCGCGACCGCGCCGGCGGTCAGGTCAGCGTCTCCACCAGCGGCGAAGCGCGCTGGGACACCATCGTCTGGCTCGACCACCGCGCCCTGGCGGAGGCCGAGGAATGCACCGCCACCGGCCACCGGGTGCTCGATTACATCGGCGGCGTCATGTCACCGGAGATGGAGACGCCGAAACTCATGTGGCTGAAGCGCCATCTGCCGCAGTGCTGGGAGAGCGCGGGCCACTTCTTCGACCTCGCCGACTTCCTCGCCTGGAAAGCCAGCGGCAACGACGCGCGCTCCCAGTGCACGGTGACCTGCAAGTGGACCTACCTGGGCCACGAGGCCCCCGGCTGGCAGCAGGACTTCTTCGAGCAGGTCGGGCTTGGCGACCTGCGCGAGCGCGGCAGCCTGCCGGAGCGGGCCAGCCCCATCGGCGCGGACCTGGGCCCGCTGACCGAGGCGGCCGCCGCGGCGCTGGGCCTCACCACCGCCTGCCGGGTCGGCGCCGGGCTGATCGACGCCCACGCCGGGGCACTGGGCGTACTTGGCGGCTATGCCGGCGATCCCCAGGGCATCGACCGCCACCTGGCGCTCATCGCCGGCACCTCGAGCTGCGTCATGGCGCTCTCCGCCGAGCCGCGGCCGACCCAGGGCGTCTGGGGTCCCTATTTCGGCGCGCTGCTGCCCGACTGCTGGCTGAACGAAGGCGGCCAGTCGGCCACCGGCGCCCTGCTGGACCACATGATCCGCTGGCACAGCGCCGGCGGCGGGCCCAATGCCGAGAACCACCGGCGCATCACTGAGCGGATCATGGAGCTGCGCCGCGACGCGGGCCTCGATCTCGCCGGGCGCCTGCACGTGCTGCCGGATTTCCACGGCAACCGCTCGCCCCTGGCCGATCCCCACGCGGTCGGCGTCATCAGCGGCCTGACCCTGGATTCCTCCTTCGACAGCCTGTGCAGGCTCTATTGGCGCACTGCCGTCGGCATCGCGCTGGGCGTGCGCCACATCCTGGAGGCGCTGAACGAGCGCGGCTATGGCATCGACACCCTGCATGTCACCGGCGGGCATCTGAAGAACCCGCTGCTCATGGAGCTCTATGCCGACGCCGTGGGCTGCAAGGTGATCGAGCCGGCGGCGGAGGACGCGGTGCTGCTGGGCAGCGGCATGGTGGCGGCGACGGCAGCCGGCTTCTACGACAGCCTGCACGACGCCGCCGGGGCCATGCAGCAGGGTGGGCAGGAACGCCATCCCAACGCGGCGGCGCGCTCCCGCTTTGACCGGGACTACGCGGTCTTCCTGAAGATGCACGAACAGCGCCGCGCCCTGGATGCTCTCGGCGAGGGCGGCGCCGGCTAGCAGCAGGCGCCGGCCTGCGGCGCCTTACTCCTCGAACAGCGGCGGCGTCTTGTCGTCGTCTTCGGACTCCACGCTTTCCACCGAGCTGCGCTTGTCGGCGGGGGTGCTCTCCTCGACGTCCACCGGCTCTTCCTCCAGCAGCGACGGCGATTCGTCGGTACCTTCGGTGTAGCTGTAGGGGCGCTTGGGGCCCTTGCCCTTGGGCGGCGCTGCCGCGTCACGGTTGGCCGTCATGGCGTCCTCCTTTTCCCTTGCTGCGCCTTGCTTGCGTCAGCCTAGAGCCCTTCCGCCCCGATGACCAGCAAAGCAGGCGGCGCAGGGACCCACCTTGACCTGCGTCAAGGCAACACTTTCGCCCAAGGGTCTATGGAGAAGACACAATCCCGGGCCAGCGACAGCACGGCCCGGAGGCAAGGAGAAGGGCGATGACACTGATACTGACCTCTCCGGCCTTCGACGACGGGGCCGAAATCCCGGCAAGCTTCACCTGCGACGGGGCGAACCGCTCGCCGGCGCTGGCCTGGAGCGGCGCACCGGCCGGCACCAGGAGTTTCCTGCTGACCTGCAACGATCCCGACGCGCCCGCCGGGGTGTGGCATCACTGGGCGGCCTTCGACATTCCCGCCGACTGGAGCGGCCTGGAGGCGGGCTTCGGGGCGGAGCGGCCGGCGGCTGGATTCCGCGAGGCGGTCAACGACTTCGGCAAGCCGGGCTACGGCGGGCCTTGTCCGCCGCGCGGGCATGGTCCGCACCACTATCATTTCCGGCTCAGCGCGCTCGGCGAAGCCAGTCTGCCGGCCGCTTCCTCGGCGAGCTGCGTCGAGGTGATGCAGCTGGCACGGCCTCACGTGCTGGAGTTCACCGAGCTGGTGGGCGTCTACGAGCGCAGCAAGTAGGCGCCGTTCAGGCCGCCCGGCCCCGCCGCCCGGCGAAACGGCGCAGCAGCCAGGTGGCCAGCAGCGCCAGGACCAGCAGGGCGAGCGCGGTCAGGCTGTTGTCCAGCAGCTCCGGCGCGGCGATCAGGACCGCGGCGAGGCCGAGCATCATCAGCCCCGACAGCAGCTTCAGCACCCGGCCTTCGCCGGCACTCAGCTTGCGGCTGCCCAGGGTGAAGGTGAAGACGACGACGATGACCAGCAGCGGCAGCACGTAGATCAGGTTGTAGAACGCCAGATAGAGGTAGTAGCCGGCGGTCGAAAGCTCGTTCAGGGTCAGCGCCCGGGTATAGACCAGGGGGAAGCCGGTGGAGCACAGCAGCTCGTAGGTGTTGGCCGCCAGGGCCAGGACCACGGTGCCGGCCAGCATCGCCGGCAGGCTGTCGGCGGCCAGCAGGCCGCGCATGCGCGCGAAGAGCCCCGGCTTGCGGCCTTCGGGGATCTCCAGTGAGGGGCCCTGGCCCGCCAGGAAGAAATCCTTGATGTTGACGACGGCCAGCGCCCCGGCAACGAGACCGGCGACCAGGGTGACGGCGCGCAGGCCCTCGAGCACCAGGAAGAAATGCAGCCAGGCGGCCATGAAGAGGAAATAGAGCAGGCCGGAGAAGAGCACGAAGACGCCGCCAACCAGCAGCATGCGCCGGCGACTGTGTGCATGGGCCAGAAGGCTCAGCAGGAACAGCAGCACGAAGAAGGCGCAGGGGTTGAAGGCGTCCACCCCGCCCAGCACCAGGGTGAGGAGGGGCAGGGAAAGCTGCCCGGCCTGCAGGCTGCCGAAGAAGGGCAGGGCGACCTCCTGCACCGGGGGTTCCACGGCCTTCACCTCTGCCGCCTCCCCTTCGGCCGCCCCCCTTTCGGCCGTTTCCCCTTCTGCCGTGACGTCCTGCTGCAGCAGATCGTGGCAGTAGTCGGCGACCGAGGCCAGGACGCCGCCCGTGGACTCGTCGAAGCCGACGATCATCTGGCCGCAGACGAAGAAGGCGGGCACGCCCAGGATCTCCTCGTCCAGGGCGGCGGCGAAGTCGGCGAAGAGGGCGCGGTTCTCCGGCGAGGAGTCGACCTCGTAGGACTCGAGCTTCAGCCAGGGCCGCCGCAGCAGCAGCCCCGGCAGGAAGCGCTGCGCCTCGGCGCAATAGGGGCAGGTCGCGGAATAGAAGAAGTGCAGCGAGATTTCGACCTCGCCCGACGGGCCGACCCGGTACCAGGGGTTCTCCTCTTCACTCTGGGCCGCGGCCGGCGCCGTTGCGGCGAAGGCGGCGGCCAGCAGCAGGAAACAGAGGAGGAGTTTCTTTACGACGGCCATGCCGCTCCGGGGTTTCAGGGGGCCCTTGCGGCGCTCAGCGCGCCGCGAGAGGCGCCACCTCGATCTTGTTGTGCACCCGGTCGACACCGAAGACGTACCAGGCGTCGTACTCCGCCATTTCGCGTTCGCTGTCGCTGGGCACCAGTCCGGCCAGGGTGACCACGGCATCGACGGTGCCGACGATGATCTGCCCGGCGTTGACGAAGGGATCCTTTTCCAGGGCCATGCGTACGGCGCCGGTGATCTCGGCGTCGTTGTCCGGTTCGTCGGGCGCGACGCCCAGGCCGTTGACGACGTCGCGGCTGCCCGGCACCCACCAGGCCAGGACACCGGCCAGGCGCTTGAATTCCAGCCCGGGCACCTCGCCGTCCAGCGTCACAACGCCCTCGGCCACGGAAAGGCGGATCCAGCCGCGCTTGCGCTCGGCCGGCTCGCGCAGCGTCTGCTCCTCGCCCTTGACGACCTCCGAGAGCGCCAGCTCGGCGAAGGCCGGCTCCTGCTCCAGGGCGCGGCGCACCAGGTCGCGGACCTCGCCGTCCTCCAGGCGCTCGGCCGGGGCGACGTGCAGGCGGTCGACGATTCCCTCGACGCCCGGCACCGCGGCGGCCAGCTCCAGCGCCAGCTTCTTGGCGGCGATGTCCGGCATCTCGCCTTCCAGGGTCAGGGTCCCGGCGTCGACCTCCATGTTGACGTGTGGCGCCTTGGGGCCGATGCGCGGCTCGCTGTGCCAGGCGCGGCGGACGGCGTTGAGGATGTCTTCTGTCGCGGACATGGGAAACGACTCCCGGATAGCGGAACGGGCCGACAGGCTGCACCGACGACAGGCATACCACAATGATGCAGGTCAACAGCAGGCCATCGTCTTAGTTCTTATCATGTCTTAGGCTGTCGCGACGCAGGAGAGCCCGGCCAGAAACAGGAGCATACGGCATGCCCACGGTGGCGCAGCAGGAACAGCGGCAACCTTGGACCCTGCAGGCTCTGCTCGCCGGACTGGCGGGCCACGCGGATGCCCCGGCACTCCTGGCAATCGGTGACGGCGGCGTCACTACCTGGACCTTCGCAGAGCTGGCGGATCATAGCGCGCGTCTGGCCGGCGGGCTGCTGCGTGCGGGCGTGAAGCCGGGCGAGCCGGTTTTCCTCATGGGGCAGCCCAGCCCCGACTGGATCGTCGTGCGCCTGGCCCTCGGCGCGATGGGGGCGCTGGCGGTGCCCGGCGACCATCTTTCGGGGGCCGCGGAGGTGCAAAGCCTGCTCGACGACTGCGGCTGTCGCAAAGCCTTCGTCGACAGTGCCTTCGTGGAGATGCTGCGCGGCCTTGAGGGCGGCAGCGACCTCAGCCTCCATCGCCTGGATGGGCCCGCCGAAGGGGAGGCGCCGCAAGGCGACGTCGCGTCCTGGCGTGCGCTCTGCCACGGCGAGCGTTCCTCGCTGCCGCCGCTCGACGCCGAGGCGCCGGCGGTGCTGCTCTACACCTCGGGCACCACGGGCAGGCCCAAGAGCTTCACCCTCAGCAGCGCCAACATCGCCGCCAATGTGGAAGGGCTGGTGAAGGAGCGTCTGGTGGGGGCGAAAGACCGCGTAATGCTGCCCTTGCCACTGCACCACGTCTATCCCTTCGTCGTCGGGCTTCTGGTGCCGCTGGCCAGCGGCGCGGCGGTGATCTTGCCGCAAGGCGTTGCCGGCTCCCAGATCGTGCAGGCGCTGCGCCTGGGGGAGGCCACCGCCATCGTCGGCGTGCCGCGGCTCTATGCGGCCGTGGCCGCCAATCTTGAAGCGCAGTTCGCCGCCCGCGGCCGGCTGCCGGTGCTGGCCTTCAAAGGGCTGCTCGGGCTCTCGGTCTGGCTGCGCCGACGCTTCGGCTGGCACGCCGGGCGACTGATGTTCCGTCCGGTCCTGACGCGGATCGGTCCCCGGCTGCGGCTTATGGTCTCCGGCGGCGCGGCCTTCGAGGAGGCGTTGATCTGGCGGCTGGAAGGGCTCGGCTGGACCGTGCGCAACGGCTACGGCCTGGCCGAGACCGCGTCGACCTTCACCGGCAACCTGCCGGGGCGCGAGAAGATCGGCAGCGAGGGGCGTCCGTTCCAGGGCGGCGAGCTGCGCATCGCCGCGCCCGACGCTGCCGGCGTCGGTGAGATCCAGCTGCGCGGCCCTAATGTCTTCGACGGCTACCGCAACAATCCCGAAGCCAACCGGGAGGCTTTCACGCCCGATGGCTGGTTTCGCACCGGCGACCTGGGTTGTCTGGATGAGGACGGCTATCTCTACTTCAAGGGGCGCTCGAAGGAGATGATCGTCCTCGGCGGTGCCAAGAACGTGTTTCCCGAGGAACTGGAGCGGGCCTACGGTGTAAGTCCCTTTATTCAGGAGATCGCGGTGCTGGAACGCGGCGGCGCCTTGCACGCTCTGGTACGGCCCGACAGCGAGGCGATCCGGCAAAGCGGCACACCGCGTATCGACGACAGCCTGCGCGTCGCCCTGGGGGCCGTCGCCCAGCATCTGCCGAGCTATCAGCGCCTGGCCGGCTATGCCATCGTGCGGCAGCCGCTGCCGCGCACGCGGCTCGGCAAGTACCGCCGTTTCCTGCTGCCGGGACTCTACGAGGAGGCCCGCGCCGGGCGGAGCGCGCCGGCGCCGGCCGAGCTCTCCGAAGAAGACCGCGCTTTCCTGCAGCAGCCACTGGCCCGTGAGGTCTGGCAGCTGCTGGAGCGGCGCTATCCTCAGGCGCCGCTCTCCCTGGACGGCAGCCTGCAGCTCGATCTCGGGATCGATTCCCTGGAGTGGATCACCCTGGGTCTGGAGCTGGAGCGCCACGCCGGGTTGCAGCTCAGAGAGGCGGAGCTCGCCGAGGTCTATACGGTCCGTGATCTGATAGAAACGGTGCAGCAGGCGGCGAAGCGGCCGAGCGCGGAAAAAATGCAAAAGAACGCATTGCCTCAGCTGCTGGAGGAGCGCCGGAAGTGGACCCGGCCCGGGCATGTCGGCCACGCTCTGCTCGCCGCCGTGCTCTTTGCGGTCACCTGGCTGGTGATGAAGACCCTCTTTCGTCTGCGCAGCCGGGGCCTGGACAAGCTGCCGGCCCCTGGCCGCGTCGTCATCGTGTGCAACCATGCCAGCGATCTCGATCCCCTGGCACTGGCGGCGGCGCTGCCCTACCGGTTCATGCGCCGCGTCTACTGGGGCGGCGACGTTGCCCGTCTCTTCTCAGGGCCGCTGCGGC
>JBNKHC010000261.1:0-18044 GCA_050290145.1 Kiloniellaceae bacterium
CGCGGCACAGTCGGCGTATCTGCCGGCGGTAAAATATGCCATGCCCAGAAAGGATAGCCCGCGAATGGTATCGATACGGCTCAAGCCATTCGCAGTCTCGAGATACTCGACGGCGCGATCGGGTTGGCCGGCGAAGTTGAGATAGAAGCCCATGAAAAGGTTCGCTTCGTAGCCGTTGGGCTGAATGGCCACAGCATGCCTCGCCGCATCGACGGCATTGTCATGCTTTCCGTTCGCCAGGTAGGCGCCTGCCAGAGCTATGTACGACCATGGAAAATTGTCATCGACGGCAATGGCTTTCTGGGCGAGTTCCAGCGACCGTCTCGCATCCTCCTCAGGATCTTCTCCATAGTGGAATCGCGCCTTGACCGAGTAGTTGAATGACAATCCGGCATAGCCACCGGCAAATCCCGGGTCCAGCTCGATCGTTCGTTTAAACAGCTCTTCGCCCTTTTCGATGTTCGCCCGGATCGGGTTATCGACGGTCGACCTCGCCCGGATAAACGTGTCGTAGGCATCGATGTTGGTAATGTACTTCTGAAACACGCGGTCATGCTCATTCGCCTTGAGCGTCACCGACATGGCCTTGACGACCTGTTCGGTGATCTCGGACTGCACCGCAAAAACATCGTCGACCTCGCGGTCGTATTTTTCACCCCAGAGATAAACACCCTTCAAGGCGTCAATTATCTGGGCGGTGACACGTATCTTCTGGCCCGAACGGCGAACGCTGCCCTCAAGCACGTAGCGGACGCCAAGGTCCTCGGCAACCTGGCGGATTTTTACCGGCTTGTTCCGGTAATCCGACATGGAGTCGCGCGCGACGACGAACAGCCCCGATACCTTTGAAAGATCGGTAATGATGTCCTCTGTGATTCCGTCCGCAAAATACTCCTGATCACCTTCTGCGGACTGGTCGGCAAATGGAAGCACGGCGATCGATGGTTTGTCGGGCAGAGGAAAGGCCATTCTATCGATCGAAGCCGCCTCGACGTCGCTGCCCCAGGGTTTCAGCCAGAGCAGCCCGGCGGCCGCAGCAAGCAGCACAACCGCAATCGTGGCGAAGGCCCTCAGGCGGCTTTGGCCAACTGGATTTCGCCTGCTTCCGGTCGGCTTTGCAGCCGCCTTACGGGGCGTTCCTGCCAAGCTCTGGACTCGAAACACCCGAACAGGCCGAGCGATGTTCTTGACTTCCACCTCGCCCATATCCTCAAGCGCAATGTCCATGCGGTCGCGGACCTGATCTCGCGCAGGGCGGGATATGTAGATGCCTCCGGGCTCCGCCAGCCCTTCCAGTCTGGCCGCGATGTTGACGCCGTCGCCAAGCAGGTCCCCGTCCTGCTCGACCACGTCTCCCACATGCAGGCCGATGCGGAATTCAATGCGCCGCCCCTGCGGAATATCGACATTGCGCTGTTCCATGCCGGATTGTAGTTCGATGGCACAGCGCAGGGCCTCGATGACGCTCGGAAATTCAGCGAGAATACTGTCACCGGCGGTATTGGCGATCCGGCCGCCGAACTCATTGATCTTGATATCGACCAACTGCGCCCGATGTGCGGTCAATGCAGCAAGCGTCGCCTCCTCGTCCTCGCTCACGAGACGAGAATAGCCTGCAATGTCTGCCGCAAGTATTGCAGCGAGGCGTCGATTGGCTCGGGTCGCGGCCATTGGATTCGATTGCCCACTGACGACTTTGCAGATGACTGTAGGCGCTACATTTCCGCAAGTCTATCGGAGTAAGCGTCTCTTTCGGGTCAACCGGCAGGGAACCGGAGCGCGGTTCACACCGGCGCCGGTAGAGCCATTCTTTAGCCCTCCTCGCCGGCCAGGAAATCCTCGCGCTTCAGGCCGTGGCGCTGCAGCTTGTCGTAGAGGGTCTTGCGCGACAGGCCGAGGGCCTCGTAGGTGGCCTTGAGGCTGCCGTGCTGGCGGCGCAGCTCGGCCTCCAGGATTGATTTCTCCACCGCCTCCAGGCGTTCCGAGAGCGGCCCCTCGGCAGGCCCCACCGCCGCCGCGGAGAGACCGGGCACCACGTCCTCCAGGCCCAGCACGAAGCGGTCGGCGGCGTTCCTCAGCTCGCGCACGTTGCCGGGCCAGTCATAGGTGGTAAGCGCGGCCAGCAGTGCGCCGTCCAGCTCCGGGATCTCGCGGCGGTAGCGCGCCCGCGCCTCGCGCGCCAGGTGATGAAACAGCAGCGGGATGTCGTCGCGCCGCTCGCGCAGCGGCGGGATGGCCAGCGAAACCACGTTGAGGCGGTAGTAGAGGTCCTCGCGGAAACGGCCTTCGCGGCAGGCCTGGGCCAGGTCCGCCTTGCTGGCGGCCACGAAGCGGATGTCGAGCGGCACCGGGGTATTGGAGCCCAGGCGCTCGATGGTGCGGGTCTCGATGGCGCGCAGCAGCTTTACTTGCAGGTCGAGCGGCATGGATTCGATCTCGTCCAGCAGCACGGTGCCGCCGTTGGCGAACTCCAGCTTGCCGGTGCGCCCCTTCTGGGCGCCGGTGAAGGCGCCGGCGACGTGGCCGAAGAGTTCGCTCTCGATGATGTCGGCGGGCACGGCGCCGCAGTTGATGGCGACGAAGGGACCCTTGCTGCGGGCGCCGAAGTCGTGCAGGGCGCGGGCCACGACCTCCTTGCCGCTGCCGGTCTCCCCCACCACCAGCACGTCGGCGTCGGTGTCGGCCAGGGCCTTCACCTGGCCGCGCAGCCGCTCCATGGCGGGGCTGCGGCCGACCAGGCGCGCCTCCAGCCCGGCGCGGCTTTCCTCCAGCTCCTGGCGCAGGACGCGGTTCTCCAGCACCAGGCGGCGGGTCTGCAGCGCCCGCGCCACGACGCTGGCCAGGTGCGAGGTGTCGAAGGGCTTTTCGATGAAATCGTAAGCGCCGGCGCGCATGGCTTCCACCGCCAGGGGCACGTCACCGTGGCCGGTCACCAGCACCACCGGCAGGGCCGGGTCGATCTCCAGCGCGCGGCGCAGCAGCGTGAGGCCGTCCATGTCCGGCATCTTTATGTCGGTCACCAGCACGCCATAAAGGGTGCGGCTGAGGCGCGCCTCGGCCTGGCGCGCCGCGGCGAAGCAGGTGGTCTTGTGGCCGCAGAGCTCCAGGCCCTGCTGCACCGCGTGGCGCAGGGGTTCCTCGTCGTCGACGAAAAGGACCTGGCCTTCCTCCATGCTCACGCGGAAACCTTCAAAGCGGCGGCCGGCAACAGCGGCAGGTCGATGATGAAGACCGCCCCGCCCTCGGGGTGGTTCTCGGCGCGCAGGGTGCCGTCGAAGTCCTTCATGATGTTGTAGGAGATGGAAAGCCCCAGGCCGAGCCCCTCACCCACTTCCTTGGTGGTGAAGAAGGGATCGAAGATGCGCCCGATCTGCTCGGCGGGAATGCCGGGGCCGTGGTCGCGCAGGGTGATCGTCACCCGGTCGCCCGCCTCCGCCCCCGTCTCTGCCCCCGTCTCTGCCACCGTGATTTCCAGCTTCGGCGCCGCCTGCCCCTGCATGGCGTCGAGGGCATTGGAGACGAGGTTCAGGATCACCGACTGCAGGCGCACGCGCCCGGCGCGCACCGTCAGGCTGCGGTCGGGCAGGTCGAGCTTGACCTGGGCGCCGGCGCGCTCCAGGCGGATGCGCAGGAAATCCAGGGTGTCGTCCAGCACCTCCGCCAGCACCACGGGGCGGAGCTCACTGCGCGGCTTGCGCGCGAAGGTCATGAGGTGCTTGCTGATCTCCGCCATGCGGGCGGTCAGGTCCTTGATGAGCTTCAGGTTGCCGCAGGCCTCGGCCTCGCGGTTGCGCTCGATGAGCAGCTGGGCGTTGTCGGCGTAGGAGCGGATGGCCGCCAGCGGCTGGTTGAACTCGTGGCTGAGCGCCGCCGACATCTGGCCCAGGGCCGCCAGCTTGCCGGCCTGGATCAGGTCGTCCTGGGCCTGGCGCAGCTCGGCCTCCGCCGCCTGGCGCTCGGCGATCTCGCGCTCCAGGCGCAGGTTGGCCTCAGTCAGGTCGGCGGTGCGCTCCTCGACCCGGTGCTCCAGCTCCACCGAGGCGCGGCGCTGGTATTCGATGCGCTCGATGAAGCGGCTGCGGCGCTGCAGGATCAGGGTGGCGATGAGGAGGGTGATGGCGCAGGCCAGCGCCGCCAACACCATGGCCGTCACGGTCTGAGAGCGTGCCAGATGGGTCGAGGCCAGGACGTGCAGGGTCCAGCCCGCCTCCGGCATCTTCTCGTCGACCATAATGTACTCGCTCCCGCCCTGCGGCGCCGCCTCACCGGAAACGGTCACGAGCTGTGCCCCTGTGGCGCCGAGGCTGCGGCGTTCCAGCTCCAGCGGGCGCAGGTCCACCGACTCGTAGCGCCGGTTCTCGGCGATGGCCTTCAGCGCCGCTTCGTCGAGCGGCGCCAGGCTGCGGAAGCGCCAGTCCGGCTGGCTGGAGATGAAGATCACGCCGAAGGGGTCGGTGACGATGACGTCTTCCTCGCTGGCGGTCCAGGCGGCCTCGATATCGTCCAGGCTGACCTTCACCACCACGGCGCCCAGCGCCTCGCCCCCTGCGGCCTTAGGGGCGGAGACCCGCGAGGCGAAGTAGTAGCCGCGCTTGCCCGAGGTGGTGCCGAGCGCGAAGTAGCGCCCCAGGCGCCCTTCCATGGCCTGCTGGAAGTAGGGCCGGTAGCTGAAGTTGTGACCGACGAAGGGGCGCTCGCTGTCCCAGTTGCTGGCGGCGAAGGTCATGCCCCGGGCGTCCATCAGGTAGGTGTCCTCGGCGCCGGTCAGGTCGTTGATCGTCGCCGTCAGCAGGTTGGCGCGCGCCTGGGCCGCCGGGTCGCCGGCCTGACGGAACAGCGCCACCACGTCGCCGTTGAGGGCCAGCAGGCGCGGCACCGCCTGGTACTTGGCCAGGGCGCCGGAGAGGTTGCTGGCGTAGAGGTCCAGCTTCGCCGCCGCGCGGGCGCGGGTCTGCTCCAGGAACAGGTCCTCGGCCCAGGTCCGGGTCAGCAGGACGACAAGCACGCAGGCGGCCAACGCCAGGCCGAGCTGCGCGGCCATGCGCAGGCGGCCCCCCCGCTGGCCGGCGCCCGCCGCCGCCTCAGCTCTTGAAGAGGGAGTCGGCACCGCTCAGGTAGCTCTTCTTGGCCGCGATCTTCGCGCGCACCCGTTCGGCCTCGGCCTCCAACTCGGCGAGGTATTCCTCCAGCTCGTCGACGCCCAGGCTGTCCAGATCCTTCGGCTTGGGCTGCTGCTTGCGCGGCTCCAGATCATCCACATCCATGGGTCACAGCCTCCCTTTTTCCCAGTTTTCCGCCGGTCTTGCCATCAGACCGGAGCGGCTTCGGGCCCGCCCGGCCCCTTTTCATTTGCCCGGCGGCACTATACTAACTCCCCCCTAGGAAGGCGATTCATCCCCCTCACCGCAAGACCTTAAGCAAGGAGCCGCCCCATGAGCCAGAGCCTGCCCGCAACCATGAAGGTGATCGAGATCAGCGAGGCCGGCGGTCCGGAGGTCCTGAAGCCGGCCGAGCGGCCGGTCCCCCAGCCGGGCGAGGGCGAGGTGCTGATCAAGGTGGCCGCAGCCGGCGTCAACCGCCCCGACTGCCTGCAGCGCCAGGGCAGCTATCCGCCGCCGCCGGGCGCCTCCGACATTCCCGGCCTGGAGATCGCCGGCGAGGTGGTGGCCCTGGGCGCCGGTGTGACGGCACCCAGGATCGGCGACAAGGTCTGCGCCCTGGTGACCGGCGGCGGCTATGCCGAGTACTGCCCGGCCCCGGCGCCCCAGTGCCTGCCGATTCCCAAGGGCTACTCGCTGGAGCAGGCGGCGGCCCTGCCGGAGACCTTCTTCACCGTCTGGGTCAACGTCTTCGACCGCTCCGCCCTGAAGCCGGGCGAGAGCTTCCTGGTGCACGGCGGCACCTCTGGCATCGGCACCACGGCGATCCAGCTGGCCAAGGCCTTCGGCTGCACCGTCTTCGCCACCGCCGGCTCGCCGGAGAAGGTGAAGGCCTGCGCGGAGCTGGGCGCCGACCGCGCCATCAACTACCGTGAAGAGGATTTCGTCGAGGTGGTCAAGGAGGCCACCGGCGGCAAGGGCGTCGACGTCATCCTCGACATGGTGGGCGGCAGCTACATCCCCCGCGACATCAAGGCCATGGCCCCGGACGGGCGCTTGAGCTTCATCGCCTTCCTGGGCGGCCCCAAGGCGGAGGTCAATTTCACCGCCGTCATGATGAAGCGCCTGACCATCACCGGCTCGACCCTGCGCGCGCGCTCGGTGGCGGTAAAGGCGGCGCTTGCCGAGGCCCTGAAGGAGAAGGTCTGGCCCCTGCTGGACCAGGGCAAGATCGCCCCGGTCATGGCCGCCAGCTTCCCCCTGGCCGAGGCCGCCAAGGCCCACGAGCTGATGGAATCTTCCAGCCACATCGGCAAGATCGTCCTGACTTTGGACTGAAAAACCGCGGGATTCCGCGCCTCAGCGGCATCCCGGACCCCCGCCAGGAGAAATTCGCGGGAAACCGCGGGCCCGAGCTTTATTCGCGCTTGGCTGGGCCCTATATTGAGGGTATTCCCACGTCGGCATCTTTAGGAGTGCCGCCGGCCGGGCGCAGGAAACTGCCGCCGGTCGGAAGGAAGGAGGATTATCTGATGTCATTACCGCTCATGCCGAAGGCGACGGCCGTCTGGCTGATCGACAATACCGGCCTGACCTTCGAGCAGGTCGCCGATTTCTGCGGCTTGCATGCCCTGGAAGTGCAGGGCATCGCCGACGGCGAGGTGGCCGTGGGGATCCAGGGCATGGACCCGATCACCAGCGGCGAGCTGACCCGCGCGGAGATCGAGCGCTGCGAGGCCGATCCCTCGGCACGGCTGGTCATGGCCAAGAGCAACCTGCCGCAGCCGTCCAAGCGCACCAAGGGCCCGCGCTACACGCCGGTGGCCAAGCGCCAGGACAAGCCCGACGGCATCGCCTGGCTGGTGCGCCATCACCCGGAGCTGAAGGATTCCCAGATCGCCCGCCTGATCGGCACCACCAAGACCACGATCCAGGCGGTGCGGGACCGCACCCACTGGAACTCGCCGAACATCCGGCCGCGCGACCCGGTCCTGCTGGGCCTGTGCAGCCAGGGCGACCTCAACGTCGCGGTGGAGAAGGCCCGCAAGGCGGCCGAGAAGGCCGGTATCACCCTGCCCAAGCCCGAGTACGAGCAGGAAGAGGCCCCCGCGCCCGAACCCGCCGAGCCCTCGGACAATCCCTTCTCGCTGGAGAACTTCGGCCTGCCCAAGGGCGGCAGCGACTGAAGCTTCAGCAGCCCTCACCGGCTATGACGAAAAACCCCTCTCCGCCCGGCGGACGAGGGGTTTTCTTCTGCCCTCACGCCGCGGCGGGGGCGAGGGCGTCAGCGACTTCCGCGGCGGCGGCCTGCAGGGCCGGCACCAGGGTCGCGGCGGCCTCCCGGACCGGCAGGGCGCTCTTCAGGAACAGCACGTTCATGGCGGCCACCGCCTTGCCGCCGGCGAGGACCGGCACGCCGACAGCAGAAATCTGGCGGCGGTATTCGCGCCGCGAGTAGTCTTCGTGCATCGTCGCATAGCCCTGCGCACGCACCCGGGCGAAGGCGGCCTTCGCCCGTTTGCGGTCGCGCGCCAGGTCGTTCCAGGACGCCGGGTCCGCGGCTTCGCGGGCCAGCACCGCCTCGCGCTCGGACGGTTCGGCGAAGGCCAGGTAAGCGCGGCCCAGGCTGGTCGCCAGGATCGGCGCCCGGTAGCCGGGATGCCGGTTCACCAGCAGCGGCCCGGCCTCCCGCGAGGTCTCCACAACCAGCATGGCGTCACGGTCGAAGATCGCCAGGTCTGACGGCCAGCCGATGTCGTTGCGGAAGCGCGCCAGCACGGGGGCGACGATCCGCCCGACGGCCTGGTGCCGGTCGTAACCGGCGGAGAGCAGCAGCGTCTTCCCGGTGACCTCGTAGCAGGCCAGGTCGTCGCCGCGGCGCACGTAGCCGGCGTGCATCAGGGTCTCCAGCATGCGCACGATGGTCGCCTTGTCGAGCGCCGTTTCGCGATGCAGGGCGCCGACGCTGGCCTCACCCTTCAGCCTGTTGACGGCGGCCAAAACCTCCAGGCTGCGCAGCGCCGCGGTGACCGGCTTGTATGACCCCGCGGCCTGGCTCACCCGACGACACCCTCCTTCCTCAGCGCCTCGATCTGCGCCGCGTCCATTTCCAGCAGTTCGCTCAGCAGGCCGTCGCTGTCGGCCCCCAGGTCCGGCGGGGCAAGCTTGTAGGCCGCGGGCGTCCGGCCGAGCTTGGCGGGAAAGGCGACGGAGCGGATCTCGCCGCCCGCGCCGTCGGGCAGGGTCACGACGAGGTCGCGGGCCTCGGCCTGCGGGTCGCTGAACACGTCGGGGATCTCGTTGATCGGCCCGCAGGGCACCGTGACGCTTTCCAATAGGGCAATGGCCTCGTCGCGCGTGTAACCTGCCAGCAGCTCGATGAGCGTCGCGTCCAGGCTCTCGCGGTTGGTCACCCGGTCGGCGCAGGTCCGGTAGCGCGGGTCGTCGGCCATTTCTTCGGCACCCAGCGCCCGGCAGAGGCGCCGGAACTGCCCGTCATTGCCGACGGCGATGATGATATGGCCGTCGCTGACCGGATAGGGGCGGTAGGGCACCACGCTGGGGTGGTTGTTGCCCAGGCGCCCGGGCCGCGTACCGCCGACCAGCCAGTTGGCGGCCTGGTTGGCCAGCATCGCGGCCTGGGAGTCGAAGAGCGCGCAATCGATGTGCTGGCCCTCGCCCGTGTCGCGCCGGTGGTTGAGCGCCGCCAGGATCGACACCGCGGCGTACATGCCGGTGAAGAGGTCGCTGACCGCGACGCCGACCTTCATCGGTCCGCCGCCAAGCTCGCCGTCGGGGATGCCGGTGATGCTCATCAGGCCGGCCATGCCCTGGATCAGGAAGTCGTAGCCGCTGCGGTGGGCGTAGGGACCGGTCTGGCCGAAGCCGGTGATGGAGCAGTAGATCAGGCCCGGGTTGACCGCGCTGAGGCCGGCATAGTCGAGGCCATACTTCGCCAGGCCGCCGACCTTGAAGTTTTCGATCACCACGTCGCAGCGCGCCGCGAGATCACGGATCAGGGCCGCGCCCTCGGGTCTGGAGAAGTCGACGGCCAGCGAGCGCTTGTTGCGATTGCAGGCGGTGAAGTAGGCGGCATCGGGCCGGCGGTCCCCCTTCGGCGGACAGAACGGCGGCCCCCAGTGCCGGGTGTCGTCGCCGCCGGCCGGGTTCTCCACCTTGATCACCTCGGCGCCGAGGTCGCCCAGGATCTGCGCCGCCCAGGGGCCGGCGAGTATGCGGCTGAGGTCCAGGACCCGGATGCCGTTGAGAGCGCCGCGGCGCGCGCCTGCCTGCCCCCTCGTCGTCTCACCTACCGCCTCACCCGTCGCCATCCCGTCACCCGCCGTTTCAGCTAATGAAATGATATTTCATTTACAGATTAACACCGATGGGCCAGGGTGCAAGAGCGGGAAAACAGGCGGAAGGAGGCGGGCGCGATGGACTTCACCTTGAGTGCGGAGCAGCAGGCTTTGCAGGAGAGCGTGCGCCGCTTCGCGGCGGCCGAGCTGACGGAGGCCGCCCGCGAGATCGAGCGCAGCGGAGAGCCGCCTGCCCCGGACATCCTCCGGCGCTTCGCGGAGATGGGCCTGCTGGGCGTCAACCTGCCGGAGGAGTACGGCGGCCAGGGGCTCAGCCACCTGGACGCCGTCCTGGTGCTGGAGGAAGTGGCGAAGCTCTCGCCGGCGCTGGCCTTCCCCATTTTCGAATCCTGCTTCGGCCCGGTGCTGGCGATCGCCCATTTCGCCGAGGAGCCGCTGAAGCGGCGCATCCTGCCCCCGGTCTGCCGCGGCGAAACCGTCGTCGCCGTCGCCATGTCGGAGCCCGGCGCCGGCAGCGCGCTGACCGACCTGACCACCCGGGCCGCGGTGGAGGGGCAGGATATCGTCCTCAACGGCACCAAGCGCTGGTGCTCCGGCGGCGGGCACTCCCAGGCCTACGTCGTCTACGCCCGCCTCTCCGACGCGCCCGGCGCTAAAGGAATCGGTGCGGTGCTGGTGGAGAAGGACCGGCCGGGCGTCACCTTCGGCAAGCCCGAGCATCACATGGGCCTGCGCGGCATCCCCAGCGCCGACATCTACCTCGACAAGGTGCGCGTGCCGCTGGAGAACCTCATCGTGCCGGCCGGCGGCTTCCGCCGGCTGATGGAAGCCTTCGACCTGGAGCGCTGCGGCAACACCACCATGAGCCTCGCGATCGCCCAGTCCGCCTTTGACTACGTCCTGGACTACGTGCAGGAGCGCCGACAGTTCGGCAAGCCCGTGGTCGACTTCCAGGCGGTGCAGCTGCACCTGGCGGAAATGAAGATGAAGTGCGACGCCGCGCGGCTGCTGCTCTACCGCGCCGTCGTCAACGCCTCGGCCGGCCTGCCCTCGGTCGGCGACAGCTCCGTCGCCAAGTGCTTCGCCAACGAGATGGTGCGCGAGGTAACGGGCAAGGCGTTGCAGCTCATGGGCGGCTACGGCTATTCCACGGAGTATCCCCTGGAGCAGAAGCTGCGCGACGGCTGGGCCTGGGGCATCGCCGGCGGCACCATCGACATCCAGAAGGTGAACATCGCCGCCAGCCTGGTCGGCCGCCGCTTCCCGCAGCGCTAGCCGCTAGGCCAGCGCCCTTACCCCAGGGACTTAATCTGCGTCCACAGCGCGGCATCGACGGCGAAGCCGCGGTGGCGGGCGTGGTGCAGGGCTTCGCCCTTGGCGAGGCCGGGCAGGTAGGCGCCCTCGTCGGCCTGCACCGCCTCCAGCCAGTCGTCGAAGCGCGCGCCGAAGCCCGAGACCGGGGAGATCGCGAGAACGAGGAGCCCCGCCCCCGGCGAAGCATTGCCCTTGTTGAAGGCCGGCGCGTCCTTCGACCAGCTGGCGCCGGTGAGGCCCGCCGCCAGCATCTCGACCAGGAGGGCGATGTTGGCGCCGCGCGCGCCGCCGAAGGGCAGGAGGCTGCCGGCCAGCGCCGCGCGGGCGTCGGTGGTGGGATGACCGGCGGGGTCGAGCCCCCAGCCTTCCGGGATCTCGCGGCCCGCCTCCGCGTACTCGCGGAGCTTGGCCAGCGAGGCGGAAGCCGACGATTGGTCGATGACCAGCGCCGGTGCGCCGCCGTCTCTCGGCACCGCGAAGGCCAGCGGGTTGGTGCAGAACACGCGGGCCTTGCCGCCGGAGGCCGCCATGACCGCCGGCCCGGCGTTGGCGGCGGCCAGGGCGGCGAGGCCGTGCTCCTCGGCCAGCTTGCGCACGAAATAGCCGAGCGCGCCGCAGGGATAGCCGTTGCTGAGCGCCAGCATCGCCAGGCCCTGCTTCCCCGCGCCTTCGGCCAGGCGCGGCAGGGCGCGCTCGAAGCCCAGATGCGGCAGCCCCTCGGCGGCGTCGACGCGGGTCACCACCTCGCTCACTTCCTCGACGACCGGCTCGGCATCGCCCTTGGCGCGCCCGGCGGCCAGCGCGTCGCCGTAGGTGAGAAGGTGTTTCAGGCCGACGCCGCGGTTGCCCTCGGCCTCCGCCGTCACCACCGCGCGGCCGGTCGCCGCCGCGTGCCCGGGCGAGGCCCCAGCGGCCTTCAGCGCCGCCACCGCCGCGGCCAGCGCCTCGTTGAAACTGACGGTGATCTCGGCCACGGGCCGGGTCCTGCCGCGCCTGCGTCCTACTCCTTCACCGGGACAGTGTAGTTGAGGCCCAGGCGACCGCCGTCGGCGTAGATGGTCTGGCCGGTGATGTAGCTGGCGTCGGAAGAGGCCAGAAAGACGGCGACGTTGCCCATCTCCTCGGGCTCGCCCAGGCGGCCCATGGGGGTGCGCGACATCAGCTTGTTCCAGGCCGCCGGGTCGTTGTTCACCGCACGCACCATCTCGGTGTTGATGGAGCCGGGGCCGACGCCGTTGACGCGGACGCCCTTGTCGGCCAGGGCCAGCGACATGACCTTGGTGAGCTGGTTCACCCCGCCCTTGGCGACGCAGTAGGGCGTGATGGCCGGGATCGCCACCACGGCGTTGATCGAGGACATGTTGACGATGGACCCGCAGGCGCCGTCGGCGCCCTCACCGGTCCGGGGCCCCTGCTTCACCATCTGCTTCGCCGCGGCCTGGCCGCAGAGGAAGACGCCCTTCAGGTTCACGCGCAGCACGGCGTCGAAGTCCTCTTCCGAGAAGTCCAGGAAGTCGGCGGCCTTCACGATGCCGGCGTTGGCGACCATGCAGTCGATGCGCCCGAAGGCCTTCACGGCTTCGGCGATCAGCGCCTCCACCTGGGCCTTGTCGCCGACGTCGCAGGCGACGAAGACCGCCTCGGCGCCCTCGCCCTTCAGGCTCTCCAGGGCGGCCTTGCCCTTCTCCGCGTCGATGTCGGACATCACCACCTTGGCGCCCTCGGCGGCGAAGCGCCGGGCGCAGCCATAGCCGATCCCGGACGCCGCGCCGGTGATCACGACGACCTGGTCTTTCACGCGCATAGTTCTTGTCCCCTTAAAATCCTCAAGTCGCCCCACCCCCACCCTGACCCTCCCCCATCAAGGGGAGGGAAAGCTGTCGAAGCGGCTCATAAGAGCCCCTTCCCCCTTGATGGGGGAAGGATGGCTAGGGGGTGACAGCGGTGTAAGCAGTCGCGCGCATTGTAGCGCCCATACTGCGTTTGTCATTGCCGGGCTTGACCCGGCAATCCATTTCACCGCTTGCAGGAATCCTGCGCGCCCAGAAATGGACCCTCGGGTCAAGCCCGAGGGTGACGGGAGGAGACGGGGCGAGAGCGGTGCGACAGCAACCAGAAGCCCCCTCACCCAGCTGCGGCTGGACTCGCTTCGCTCGTTAAGCCTGCGCAACCCTCTCCCCAACGTGGGAGAGGGGCAAGATAACGCCTCAGCCCGCCTTCGGGTAGCCGATGCTGGCCAGGGTTTCCTTGATCTCGTCCAGGATCGCCGGGTCGTCGATGGTGGCCGGCACCTTGACCTCGGCGCCGTCGGCGATCTGGCGCATGGTGGCGCGCAGGATCTTGCCGGAGCGGGTCTTGGGCAGGCGCTTGACCACGGCGGCGGACTTGAAGGCCGCCACCGGGCCGATGCGGTCGCGCACCATCTGCACCACTTCCTTGGTCACCTCGTTGGAGGAATCCGCGCCGGCCTTCAGCACCAGGAAGCCGACCGGCAGCTGGCCCTTCAGCTGGTCGGCCACGCCGATGACGGCGCACTCGGCGACGTCCGGATGGGCGGCCAGGACCTCCTCCATGGCGCCGGTGGAGAGCCGGTGCCCCGCGACGTTGATGATGTCGTCGGTGCGCGCCATGACGTGGACGTAGCCGTCCTCGTCGATGATGCCGGCGTCGCCGGTCTCGTAGTAGCCGGGGAAGTTCTTCAGGTAGGCGTTGGTGTAGCGTTCCTTGGCGTTCCACAGCGTCGGGAAGCAGCCCGGCGGCATGGGCAGCTTGCCGGCCAGGGCGCCGATGGTGCCGGCCGGCACCTCCTTGCCGTCGGCGTCGAGGACGCGCAGGTCCCAGCCCGGCACGGGGCGCGTCGGCGAACCCGGCTTCACCGGCAGATACTCGATGCCCATGCAGTTGGCGGCGATGGACCAGCCGGTCTCGGTCTGCCACCAGTGGTCGATGACCGGCACCTGCAGCTTGTCCAGCGCCCATTCCAGGGTGTCGGGGTCGCAGCGCTCGCCGGCCAGGAACAGCACGCGGAAGTGCGAGAGGTCGTACTTGGCCAGGTGCTCGGCCTCCGGGTCCTGCTGGCGGATGGCGCGGAAGGCCGTGGGCGCGGTGAAGAGGCTGACCGCCTTGTGCTGCTCGATGACCCGCCAGAAGGCGCCGGCGTCGGGCGTGCCCACCGGCTTGCCCTCGTAGACCAGGGTGGTCGCGCCGTGCAGCAGCGGGCCGTAGCAGATGTAGGAGTGGCCCACCACCCAGCCGACGTCGGAGGCCGACCAGAAGACCTCGCCGGGATCGATGTTGTAGATGTTCTTCATCGACCACTTGAGCGCCACCGCGTGGCCGCCGTTGTCGCGCACGATGCCCTTGGGCTGGCCCGTGGTGCCGGAGGTGTAGAGGATGTAGAGCGGGTCGGTCGCGGCCACCGGAACGCAGTCGTGCGGCTCGGCCGCCGCCACGGCTTCGTTCCAGTCGTGGTCGCGCCCGGCGGTCATCTCCGCGTGCTCCTGCGGGCGCTGCAGGACGAGGCAGAACTCCGGCTTGTGGATCGCCATCTGGATGGCGGCGTCCAGCAGCGGCTTGTAGGGGATGACCCGGTTCACCTCGATGCCGCAGGAGGCGGAGAGGATCGCCTTGGGCCGGGCGTCGTCGATGCGGGTGGCCAGCTCGTTGGCCGCGAAGCCGCCGAAGACCACCGAGTGGATGGCGCCCAGGCGCGCGCAGGCCAGCATGGCGATGAGGGCCTCGGGCACCATGGGCATGTAGATGATGACCCGGTCGCCCTTGACCACGCCGCGCGCGGCCAGCGCCCCGGCGGCCTTGGCCACGGCCTCCTGCAGCTCCTTATAGGTCAGGTGGCTGACTGTGTCGGTGACCGGGCTGTCGTAGATGATGGCCGGCTGGTCGCCGCGCCCGTCCTTCACGTGGCGGTCGACGGCGTTGTAGCAGGTGTTCAGGGTCCCGCCGGCAAACCAGCGGTAGTAGGGCGGGTCGCTGTCGTCCAGGACCTTGTCCCACTTCTCGATCCAGTGGATGTCCTCCGCCGCCTTGCCCCAGAACCCCTCGGGATCCGCCTTGGCGGCCTGATAGACCTCGTCGAAACGCCCCATGGTCACGTCGCTCCCTGTTGTCGGCGCGCCCTTACCCGCCTCATCCTGAGGAGCCTTGCGCGGCAAGGCGTCTCGAAGGACGAGGCGGCCGGACCGCCTCTGCATGGCCGCGGGCGGCTGCCCGCCGCGGAAACCCGCGGCCCACCCGTCGTTTGATCTGAGAATAGTCCCGGAATCCCGCGAAAAAAAGCCTAGCGGAGAGGGGGGTGGGCGGCTGTGATTTAGGTCAAGCAGTTCACGAAGCCGGTTTTCATTCCGACCGCTCTCCCGTCACTTTGAAAAACGTGGACCACCGCACCCCTGCAGCCTACGATTGAGGCATCAGCCGCACAGCTCGGCACGAATCTATGCACGACGGTACCCAGGGAACGGGCGACGATTTCCGCCGGGCTTTGCTGCCGTTCCGTCTCACTCATTTATTCTGTTTCGAGGGGTACAGTCAGGCAACCCTCGAGGCCACCCGACAGGCCGTGTGCTATCGACGCGCAATCACTCTCGGAGCAAGCGATGACCCTGGAAGAGGAGAAGGCCAAGGCAAGATTTGAACACCGACTGGCGGTCAGGCGCCTGATGCTAGACAAGCTAGTCGTCGGACTGATCATCCTCGGCTTGGGCTATTTTGCGAGTATAGCTGTAGAGAGGTACAAAGCGGCTGAGGCGGGGCGCCAGTTCCTACTCGAAAAGCGCTTTGAAGCTGTAAAAGAGATTCGATCCGGATTCTCAAGAGTGACAGGAGAGTTCTTTTCAGCAACGGCGAAACTATGCTCAACCATACCTGTTGAGGAAGCGCAACGCGAAAAGATGAAGCAAGAAATTGGTCGCTTGATCAATTCACTCAACAACTCAGCGGTTCTCTTCGACCAGGACTACGAGAACGGCACCCATAGCATTGTAAACATCTTCTATGCATTCAGCCTCAGTAGCTTCCGACTCGGATGTGAACATCGGCATTTCGGGTCCGAACTGGCCGGCTATTTTACCAACCTCAACAAGATCGCAATCGGCGTGAATGATTCATTGAGAAGCGTCCAATTTATTCCCATCGATATTGACGCGGTCGAACTGGACAGAATTGGTGTCGAGGAATATACGAAGCGCAATTTTGAGCGTTGGAAAGAGAATGCCAAGGTACAGTAGATAGTGGCGGATTGTTCCGACTGCCCGCCCCCGTTCTTCCCAAACACACATTGAATGTCCACGCTCCCTCTTATCCGCCCGCCGCGCCCCGAGGACCACGACCAGTGGCGCGCCCTCTGGCATGCCTACAACGTCTTCTATGGCCGCAGCGGCGAGCCGCCGGTCGAGCCGGAGGTGACGGCGGCGACCTGGGGGCGGTTCTTCGATGCCTATGAGCCGCTCTGGGCGCGCGTGGCGGAACTGGACGGCCAACTGGTCGGGCTGGTGCACTACCTCTTCCACCGCAACACCAACATGGTGCAGCCGGTCTGCTACCTGGAGGACCTCTTCACCGCCGAGGCGGCGCGGGGGCGCGGCGTCGGGCGGGCGCTGATCGAAGCGGTCTACGCCGAGGCCAGGGCCGCCGGTCTCTCGCGGGTCTACTGGCTGACGCAGGAGGGCAACGTCCCCGCGCGGCGGCTCTACGACCAGGTGGCGGAGAAGTCGGACTTCATCGTCTACCGGAAGGATCTGTAGGGTGTACCGTCCAGTCATGATGCTCCATTGCCTGAGCCTTGGCTGGAAAGTGACTAGTTCGACGCGCCTAGTTGATTAGACTTCTCTTGATGCAACAAGGGAGGAGGAACCTCAGATGGTCGCAAAATATGATCCTTTGGAGCACTACCTAGCGCAGCGCCGGGCGACGACGCGAGAAGTGACTTTGACCTTCAATGAGATCAACGCCTTGCTCGATAGTCCACTGCCGGAATCGGCCTATACGCACCGTCCCTGGTGGAGCAATCAAGAAGACACATCAAATCGGCCGCAAGCCCGAGCTTGGCTGAACGCCGGCTTTGAAGTGGACGCGGTCCAGCAACAGCGCGGGAGCGGAATGGTGCGGTTCCGACGCCGCTAAACGTCGCGCGGGCTTCGCTACATCTGCCCATGGAACGCTCGCCTTCCTCACCCAGCTTCGCCCAAACTCGCTCCGCGCCAAGGCTGCGCAGCCCTCTCCCCCCCTGCGGAGAGGGGGACCCCGCGCAACCGGGAGGGTGAGGAGCCTCCCCTTAGGACTCGTCATGCTCGGGCTTGTCCCGAGCATCCGGGGCGGCCGCCCGATCTTCGACCCCCCCTGAAGCTCTTGGGAACCCTCGGGACAAGCCCGAGGGTGACAGAGAACAAGAGGCGCCCTCACCTCCGCCCTCTCAAGAAGCCTGCTGCGTCACGACGATGGACCCTCGGGTCGAGCCCGAGGGTAACGGTGCAGTATCGGCGAGGCGAAGCGAGCGCGGGGATGGCGCGGCGCGGCGCGTCGTATTGCTCTTATAAGGTATGGACGGCGGCTGTCTCAGCCGGGGCCATCACGTCCCACCAGACGCGAACTTTGCGCCCCATGGGAGACAGTGATGAGCCTTCGAATCCCGAGCGCCGCCAAGGCGCTTTTCGTCCTGACCGCCGCCGGCGTCCTGCTGAGCGGCTGCCATCTCAACCGCCGCTACCACGACGACCACCACTATGCGTCGCCGGGCTACGGTTACGAGCACCACTACCGCGACGAGGACAGGAAGCACCGCCACCGGGAGCGCTATTCCCGCGAGCGTCATCACAGCCACGACTAGGCGTCGCAAAGCTGCGGCGGGACGGCGCAGGGGAAAAATCCAGCCACTGCGGCAAGTTACCGCAGTGCGGCAAAAGGTCCTGCGACACTTCTGCAAGTCGATCGCACCGGGGGCCTGCCCTATATCCGGGGCAGCTGACTGGCAAATCAGAACAACAAAAACCCTCCCCCCAACTGCAAGGCTGGACCCCTTACCTATGCGTCATCTTCCCTACCTCATCGGCCTCTTCATGCTGCTGCCCTTCGCGGTGTGGCTGGGCCTGGACCTGACCATCCTGCCGGGCTCGACCCGCAACCTGGACCTGCCGCTGGTGGCGGCGCTGACCGCCGTCTGCCTGCCGCTGCTGGCCTGGTTCTTCCTGGTGAACCTGGGCTTCCTCGCCAACTCCATGAGCGGCGCCTGCGAGTTCGAGCGGCCGCAGAACCCGGCGGTGCGCCTCACCATCGCCGCCCTGCCCTGGATCTCGCTGGGCGG
>JBNKHC010000262.1:0-28783 GCA_050290145.1 Kiloniellaceae bacterium
GGGGGAAGCGGTAGGGGTCGTGCTCCTCCCAGTCGATGCCAGCGCTGCGCATCCGCAGGCGGTAGGCGCCGGGGTCGCGGTCCAGCGCGGCGACGAAGAGGTCGCTGCCTTCGACCCTTTCCAGCGGCAGGGGTTTGCGCCCTGGCGGCGCCGGCAGCATCTCCACCGCCTCCGCGCCCGGGCGGAACACCCGCAGCACCCAGCCGCCGGCTGCCCGGGGGTGGGCGCCCAGGTAGCCGAAGGGATCGCCGAGCGTGCCGCCGGCCAGGGCGGCAGTCTGCCCCTTGTCGGCTAAGGCTTCACTGGGCCGGGCTTCGTTGGGCCGGGCTTCGTTGGGTGGGGCTTCGTTGGGTGGGGCTTTGGGGCGCTTGGCCATGGGCGGTCTCAGAACGTGGGTTCGGCTTGCCAGATGTCGCGGGCATAGCCGCGGATCGTGCGGTCGGAGGAGAACCAGCCCATGTGGGCGGTGTTCAGGACGGCGCTGCGGTTCCAGGCGTCGCGGTCCTGCCAGGCCGCGTCGACCCGGCGCTGGGCCTCCCAATAAGCGGTGAAGTCGGCCGCCACCATGAACCAGTCGCTCTGGCGCAGGTTGTCGACCAGGCCCACGTAGCGCTGCGGATCGTCCGGCGAGAAGACGCCGGCGCCGATCTGCTCCAGCACTTCGGCCAGCCGCGGCTCGGCGTCGATATGGGCGGCGGGGTCATAGCCGGCATCCCGCGCGGCGGCGACCTCCTCGGCCGTCATGCCGAAGATGAAGATGTCGTCCTGGCCCACCGCCTCGGCGATCTCGATGTTGGCGCCGTCCAGCGTGCCGATGGTCAGCGCGCCGTTCATCGCCAGCTTCATGTTGCCGGTGCCCGAGGCTTCCATGCCGGCGGTGGAGATCTGCTCCGAGAGGTCGGCCGCCGGGATCAGAAGCTCGGCCATCGAGACGTTGTAGTTGGGCGGGTAGACAACCTGCAGGCGGCCCTCCATCAGCGGGTCGGCGTTGATCGTCGCGCCGACGTCGTTGATCAGCTTGATGATCTGCTTGGCCATGACGTAGCCGGGCGCAGCCTTGCCGCCGAAGATCTTGACCCGCGGGGCCCAGTCGCCACCGGGATCGCGGCGGATCGCGTTCCACAGCGCCGCGGTCTGCAGGATGTTCAGCAGCTGGCGTTTGTACTCGTGGATGCGCTTGATCTGGATGTCGAACATGGCCTCGGGATCGAGCCTCACTCCCAGGGTGCGATCCAGGTGGTCGGCCAGCCGCAGCTTGTTCTCGCGCTTGGCCGCGGCGAAGCGCCGGCGGAAGTCGGCGTCGCCCGCCAGCGGCGCCAGGGACTGGAGCTGCTCCAGGTCGGTGACCCAGCCGTCGCCGATGCGCTCCACCAGCAGGCCGCGCAGGGCGGGGTTGCAGTTGTAGAGCCAGCGCCGCGGCGTCACGCCGTTGGTCTGGTTGATGATGCGGTCGGGATGCAGGGCGTGCAGGTCCTTGAAGACCGTCTGCTTCATCAGCTCGGTGTGCAGCGCCGAGACGCCGTTGACCCGGCGTGCGCCGATGAAGGCGAGGTCACCCATGCGCACTTCGCCGTGGTCGATGATCTTCACCGAGGCGGGGCGCTTCACGAGGCTCGCGTGATGCGAATCGATCTGGTCGATCAGCTCCATGTGGCGCGGCAGCACGCGGCCCATCAGGTCGGTCGACCAGCGCTCCAGGGCCTCCGGCAGCAGCGTGTGGTTGGTGTAGTGCAGGCAGTTGCGCGCCGTCTCGAAGGCCGTGGCGAAGGGTTGGCTGTGGACGTCGACCAGCAGGCGGATCAGCTCGGGAAAGGCGATGGCCGGATGGGTGTCGTTGAGCTGGATGGCGATGAACTCGGGCAGCCTGGTGACGTCAGTGTCGTGATGCGCCAGGAAGCGGCGCAGGATGTCGGCCAGCGAGGCGGCGGTGAAGAAGTACTCCTGCTTCAGCCGCAGCTCCTTGCCCTGCTCGGTGGTGTCGTCGGGATAAAGCACGCGGCTGATGGTCTCGGCCAGTACCGACGGCGCGGCGGCGGTCATGTAGTCGCCTCTGTTGAAGGGCTCCAGGTCGAACTCCCGCTCCGCCTTGGCCGACCAGAGGCGCAGGGTGTTGGCCCAGCGTCCGCGCCAGCCCGGCACCGGGGTGTCGTAGCCGACCGCCAGCACGGTTTCCTCCGGACGCCACTGGCGGTGGCCGTCCTCCTTGCGGGTCTCGCCGCCGAAGCTGATGCGGTACTGGTTTTCCGGGCGCTCGAACTCCCAGGGGTGGACCTGGCGCAGCCAGTCCTCGGCTTCCTCGGTCTGCCAGCCGTCCTCGAAGGACTGGCGGAACAGGCCGTGGTTGTAGCGAATGCCGTAGCCGTGGGCGGGCAGGCCCACGGTCGACATCGAATCCAGGAAGCAGGCGGCAAGGCGGCCGAGGCCGCCGTTGCCGAGCGCCGCATCGGGCTCGTCGGTCAGCAGCGCGTTGTAGTCGACGTCGAAGGCTTCGACGACGTCGCGCACCATCTCGTCGAGGCCGAGGTTGTCGATGGCGTCCTCCAGCAGGCGGCCGATGAGGAACTCCATGGAGAGATAGCAGACCCGCTTGGGGCGTTCCGCGCGCACGCGCTCGGTGGTTTCGAACCAGGGCGCGATCACCAGGTCGCGGATGGCGCGCGTCACCGCCAGGCGCCAGTCGGTCAGCTTCGCCGCCCTGACGTTCTTCCCGGCCGTGTAGCGCAGGTGGTACTCGATCGCGCGGCGCAGGGCTTCCGCGTCAGGCGGTGAATCGGGATGAAGGATCAGCGGTTCGGTCTGCATACAGTCCTCAAAGACGTCTCAAACTTTTTTTGCTCAAGCTCGAAAGGTGGCCCGGCGGAAAGCGCTCAGGCGGCGGTTGCGATCTTTTTCACCAGCAGCTGCTGGTCGGGCGAGAACTGCCGGATCAGCGGCAGGATCGCCGCCCCGCAGACCCGCGCCTTGGGGCCGATGCTGCCGTGGCGCAGCTCGAAGGGGCTGATGCCGGTCAGGTCCAGCTTCTGCAGGGCCGCGCGCACGTCCTCCACCAGGGCTTCGAGCTGCGGGGGGTGCAGCATGGCGTCGATCACCACGCCCTCGAAATCGATGACGCTGACCGCGGCGGCAATGGCCTGGGCGATCGGCGCGGCGGCGCGGCGGCGCCATTCGGCGAAGGCCTCGGCGGCGCGGGGGTCGCGCGCCAGTTCGGCGATCATGCCCAGATCGCCGATGCCGGCCGCGCGCAGGTCGTTTTCCAGGCTGAAGAGGGAGCCCTGGCGGATCAGCTGCTCCTGGCCCCCGGCCGCGCCCTTTCGCCCCGGCACCGGCAGGGAACCGATGGCTCCAGCGTTGCGCTGCGCGCCCTCGAAGAGCTGGCCGTTGATCACCACGCCGCCGCCGATGAAGGTGCCGACGTAGATGTAGAGGGCGCTGGAGAAGGTGAGGGCGCTGCCCAGCACCATCTCGGCGGCGCAGGCGGCGGTGGCGTCGTTGTAGGTCTCCACCGGCAGGTCGGTGAGCCCGCCGATCTCGGCGGCGATGTCGACCTCGTCCCAGTCCAGCAACTCGGCCGGGTTGAGGCCCATGACGTCGGTCCAGGCCGAGAGGTTGCCGGGCATGGCCACGCCGACGCCGATGATGCGCTGCGCCAGGGCCTCGTCGAGGCCCTGCAGCAGCGGCGGCAGTTCGCGGCGCAGCAGCGCCGAGACTTCCGCCTGGCGCGGCGCGGTGTAGGCGAAGCGCTTGTAGTCGATAGCCTCGCCGTGGAAGTTGACCAGCATCAGTTCCAGGCTGCGCCGGCCGATCTTCACCCCCACGGAGAGCACGCCGTTGGGGTTGAGCGCGATGGGCGTGTGCGGCTGGCCGACCTTGCCGCGCACCTTCTTTTCCTTGCGGACCAGCTTTTCCTTCAGCAGCGCATTGACGATGACGGACACCGCCTGGGCGCTGAGGCCGGTCAGGCGGGCGATCTCGGCCTTCGGCAGGGCGCCGTACTGGCGGATCAGGTTGAGGATCATGCGCTTGTTGTAAGCGCGCAGTCCCAGCTGGTCGCCGCCGCGGATCTGGTGTTCGCCTTGCATGGTTCTCATCCCGCCTTTCGCTGCCGTGAACCGCGCCGATTCCGGCGGTTTTTCCACTTGGTTCAGAGTGCAGGCTTCTCTCTGTTCAGGCAAATAATTCCTGGTGATTTATTTTTACGATCCAGCTGCGCGCCACCGCGATTCAGCAGCGCCTGTCAGGTCCGCACATCGGGGGCGTCGCGGCCCAGGCGGGCGCCGATCTCGGCGATCGCGCCGGCGGCCTCGATGACCTCGGCCAGCACCGCCTGAGGGTCGCCCGCCAGCCGGGCGGGATCGTCCACGAAACGCTCCAGATAGACCCGCAGGGTGGCGCCGACGGTGCCGGTGCCCGACAGGCGGAAGACCGCGCGGGCGTTCTCGGCGAAGAAGATGCGGATGCCCTGCTGGCGGGCCGTCGAGCCGTCGACCGGGTCTTCGTAGGCGAAGTCGTCGGCGGCGCTCACCGTCAATCCGGCGAAGCTCTGCCCCGGCAGCCTGTCGAGGCGCGCGCGCAGATCGTCCATCAGCGCTTCGGCCGCCGCCTTGTCGACGCCCTCGTAGTCGTGGCGGGTGTAGTAGTCGCGCCCATAGTCGCGCCAGTGCGCCTCCAGGATCTCCGCCACCGACTGGCGCCGCTCGGCCAGGATGTTCAGCCACAGCAGCACCGCCCAGAGGCCGTCCTTCTCGCGCACGTGGCTGGAGCCGGTGCCGGCGCTCTCCTCGCCGCAGAGCGTCACCAGCCCGGCGTCCAGCAGGGTGCCGAAGAACTTCCAGCCGGTCGGCGTCTCGAAGGCCTTGATGCCCAGCTTTTCGGCGACGCGGTCGGCCGCGCGGCTGGTCGGCATGGAGCGCGCCACGCCCGCCAGGCCGTCCTTGTAGCCGGGTGCCAGCTGCGCGTTGGCGGTCAGCACCGCCAGGCTGTCGGAGGGCGTCACGTAGACGCCGCGCCCGAGGATCATGTTGCGGTCGCCGTCGCCGTCCGACGCGGCGGCGAAATCCGGCGCCTCCGGCCCCATTATCAGGTCCATCAGTTCCTTGGCGTAGACCGGGTTGGGGTCGGGATGACCGCCGCCGAAGTCGGGCAGCGGCGTGGCGTTCATCACGCTGCCCTCGGGCGCGCCCAGCTCGCCTTCCAGGATCGCCTTGGCGTAGGGGCCGGTCACGGCGTGCATGGCATCGAAGCGCAGGGTGAAGCCGGAGGCGAAGAGCGTGCGGATGGCGTCGAAATCGAAGAGGCCGCGCATCAGCTCGGCATAGATCGCCACCGGGTCGATGACCTCGACCGCCATCTCGCCCAGGACGCTGTCGCCGCAGGTGGCGATGTCGACGTCGCCAGCCTCCAGCACGCGGTATTCGGTGATCTCCTGCGTGCGCTTGTGGATCGCCTCGGTGACGCTTTCCGGCGCCGGGCCGCCGGCGGGGATGTTGTACTTCAGGCCGAAGTCGCCGTCCTCGCCGCCCGGGTTGTGGCTGGCCGAGAGGATCAGGCCGCCGTCGGTCTTGCGCGCGCGGATCACCGCGGAGGCGGCCGGGGTGGAGAGGATGCCATTCTGTCCCACCAGCACCCGCGCCGCGCCGTTGGCCGCGGCCATCTTCAGGATGGTCTGGATCGCCCGGTCGTTGAAGTAGCGCCCGTCGCCGCCCAGGGTCAGGGTTTTGCCGGCCAGGCCGCCGACCGCGTCGAAAATCGACTGCACGAAGTTCTCCAGGTAGCCCGGCTCCATGAAGACGCGGGTCTGCTTGCGCAGGCCCGAGGTGCCGGGCTTCTGGCCCTTGATCGGCGTGGTGGCGACGACGTTCACGGACATGACTTCATCTCCCGGGTCTGGTCCTCCTGGGGCGCGAACAGCGCGGCGAGGGCGCGCAGGCGCGCATCGCCGCCGAGTTTCTCGACGGGCTGCGGATAGCGGCGGCGCCAGTTGGGGTGCTCGTCGATGGTGCCGGGCAGGTTCTGCTGCGCGACGCTGCCCAGCGCGTCGTCCAGCTGCACCGCGATGAGGGCGGAGCCGGCCCGCGCCAGCAGGCGGTGCAGCGCCTCGGCAAGGGCGTCGTCGGCTTCGGCGGGCGGGGCGGCGGGGTCGAGCCCGGCGGGCGCCAGGCCCTCCTCGCACAGCAGGCGGGCGAGGGCGGCGCGCTCGGCGGCGCGCTGCTGCCGCTCCGCCTCGCGCGCGGTCTCGTCGCCACCGTTGATGGTGTGGCGCTGGTCGATGTCCCAGCCGGACCACCAGCCGCGCAGGGTCGGGGTGTCGTGGGTGCCGAAGCTGGCGAGCGTCGCCGCGCGGTAGCCTTCGGGCGGGTGGAAGCGCTGGTCCTGCTTTTCGAACTGCACGACGGCGCAGCCCAGCAGGCCGGCGTCGGCCAGGCGGTCGCGCAGGCCCGGCGGCACCGAGCCCAGGTCCTCGCCCACCACGACGCAGCCGGCGCGCCGGGCCTCCAGGCGGATCAGCGCCAGCAGCGGCTCCAGGGGATAGGAGACGTAGCCGCCGGGGGCGCCATCCTCAGCTACCCAGAAGCTGCGCCGCAGACCCAGGATATGGTCGATGCGGATGATGCCGGCGTAAGTCATGGCCGCGCGCAGCATCTCGATGAAGGGGCGGTAGCCGGCCCTGCGCAGCCCCAGCGGGTTGAAGGGCGCCAGCGCCCAGTTCTGGCCCGCGGGGTTGAAGGCATCCGGCGGCGCGCCCAGCGACACGCCCTCGGCGAAGCAGGCCGGCGCCGACCAGGTATCGGCGCCGCCCGGGCGCACGCCGACCGCGATGTCGAGGTAGAGGCCGAGGCCCATGCCGGCGTTCTTCGCGTTGCCCTGCGCGGCGGCGAGCTGGCGTTGCGCCAGCCACTGCAGCCAGGCGTGGTAGCGGACCTCCCTGGCGTTGGCGGAGGCGAAGGACAGCGCCGCAGGGCTGCCGAAGCGTTGCAGTTCCCCCGGCCAGCGGCGCCAGTCGGCGCCGTGGCTGAGCGAGATCGCCTCGAAGAGCGCGAACCACTCCAGGGCCTGGCCCGGCCCTTGGCGCCAGGCCGCGAAGGCGTCGACGGCAGGGCCGGCTGAACGATCGAAGTCGGCGAAGAGGGCGCGCAGCACATCGTTGCCGAGGCCGTCGCAGGTGGCGTAGTCGACCAGTTCGCCGTCGCGCGCCGCGGCGAGGCGCGTGGCGCTGTCGCGCAGCAGCGCCTGGGCCGCCTCGCTCTGGCGAAAGCCGAGCACGGCATCGACGGCGATGTGGCGCGGCTCCAGGGCCGTGCGGCAGGAGGGCGTGTAGGGGCTGATGCTGTCGCAGGCGGCCCCGCGCGCGTGCAGCGGGTTGATGCCCAGGAAGTCGGCGCCCAGGCCGGCGAGCTGTTCTGCGGCCGCCGCCAGATCGGCGTAGTCGCCGACGCCGAGGTTGCGCGCGGAGCGCAGGCCGTAGAGGGCGGCGGTGACGCCCCAGCCGCGCGCGCCTTTGCCGGACGTGCGGCCCAGCACCTCGGCGACGCCGGGCGCCGTCTCCGGCGCGGCGATGATCAGGCAGCTTTCCTCACCGGCGGTGAGCCGGTGCAGGCCGGCGGGCGGGGTGAGCTGGATCGCCTCTTCGGCGCGGCCGCTCTCGCTGCCGCCGTCTTCCAGTTCCAGGTGCCACTCCGTGGGGGCCGCCAGGGGAATGCGCAGCGGCGCATCGGCACTGACCGCCAGCTCCTCGGGCAGGCGCCGCGCCGCGCGGCGCGCCTCCTCGGCGGCGAGGGATTCGGCGGCTTCGGCTTCCGTCGCGGCGGCGACGCCCATGGCTTTCAACAGGGCAAGCTGGGTCTCCGGCGCGGTGACATGGTGACCGCCCGCGATGTCGTGCCACTCGGGCAGGATGCCCATGGCCTCGGCGAGGGCCTGCAGCGCCGCGCCGCTCACAGCAGCGCTCCGGTCTCGAAGGCGACGATGGTCGCGGCCGGGATGTCCTGCGCCGTGTCGCGGCAGACCGCCTTCTGGGCTTCCGGCTTGGCGGTGTCCAGGGCGCGCACCCAGACGCGGCCCTGGGGCGGCGCCGGCAGGCGGGTGGTCACCGCCTTGTCGGAGCCGTTGAAGGCCAGCACCACCACGTCGCCGTCGGTGGCGTAGGCCGGCGCCTCGGCCGACTCGCGCAGCACCACGCAGAAGCCGTTCAGGCCCGGGTCGCGCCAGTTGACCTGACCACCGTGCAGGCCCAGCCACTTGACGTCCTGCGCAGCGTCCTGGCGGCGCTTGCCGCCGTGCAGGAACCAGCTCTGCCGCAGGCAGGGGTGCGCCCTGCGGAAGGCGATCGCCTTGCGCAGGAAGCCCAGGAAGACGTGGTCGGCGGCCGACCAGTCGATCCAGCTGATCGTGTTGTCCTGGCAGTAGGCGTTGTTGTTGCCCTGCTGACTGGCGCCGATCTCGTCACCGGCCAGCAGCATCGGCGTGCCCTGGGCCAGGAAGACCGTGGTCAGCAGGTTGCGGCGGCGCTGTTCCCGGCGCAGGCGGATCTCCGTGTCCTGGGTCTCGCCTTCCTCGCCGCAGTTGTCGCTGTAGTTTTCCTGATGCCCGTCGCGGTTCTCTTCGCCATTGGCCTCGTTGTGCTTCTCGCTGTAGGCGGTGACGTCAGCCAGGGTGAAGCCGTCGTGGCAGGCGACGAAGTTGACCGACGACCAGCTGCGCCGGCCCGCGCGGTCGAAGGTGCCGGCCGAGCCGAGCAGCCGCTCAGCCATGTCCTGCGCCGCGTGGGCGTCGCCGCGCCAGAACTTGCGCACGCCGTCGCGGAAGGCGTCGTTCCATTCGGCAAAGGGCGGCGGGAAATCACCCAGGCGGTAGCCGCCGGGCCCGACGTCCCAGGGCTCGGCGATCAGCTTCACCCGCGACAGCACCGGGTCCTGGCGCAGCGCGTCCAGGAAGCCGCCGGCGGCGTCGAAGCCATGGGCCTCGCGGCCCAGGGTGGTGGCGAGGTCGAAGCGGAAGCCGTCGATCCCCATGGCCTCGACCCACCAGCGCAGGCTGTCCAGCACCAGGCGCAGGACATAGGGGTGCGCCACGTTCAGCGTGTTGCCGCAGCCGGTCTCGTTCACGTAGAAGCGCTTCTGGCCCTGCTGCAGGCGGTAGTAGGCGGCGTTGTCGAGGCCGCGGAACGACAGGGTCGGGCCGTTCTGGTCGCCCTCGGCGGTGTGGTTGTAGACCACGTCGAGGATGACCTCCAGGCCCGCCGCGTGCAGGCGGCGCACCATCTCGCGGAAGCCTTGCAACCCGGCCGGGCCGAAGTAGCGCGGCTCCGGCGTGAAGAAGCCGATCGAGTTGTAGCCCCAGTAGTTGCTCAGCCCCTTTTCGACCAGCCAGCGGTCGTCGACCAGGGCGTGGACCGGCAGCAGCTCTACCGCGGTGATACCCAGGGAGGTCAGGTGCTCGATCACCGGCTCGCTCGCCAGCGCGTCGTAGCTGCCGCGCAGGTCTTCCGGCAGGCCGGGCCAGAGCTGCGTCAGCCCCTTGGGGTGCGCCTCGTAGATGACGGTCTCGGCCCAGGGCGTGTTGGGATGCTCCTCCGGGGGCACCGGCGGCGCGGGTGCGGTGACCACGCATTTCGACATGGCCGCGGCGCTGTCGGTGGTGGAGAAGGACAGGTCCGCCTCCGCCGCCTCCGGGTCGTAGCCCAGGGTCGCGTCGCCGGCGGTCACCCGCCCGGAAAGCGCGCGGGCATAGGGGTCGAGCAGCAGCTTGTTCGGATTGAAGCGGTGGCCGCGCTCGGGCGCGTAGGGGCCGTGAGCGCGCAGGCCGTAGAGCATTCCCGGGGCCAGGCCCGGCAGGTAGCCGTGCCACACCGGGCCGGTCTTCTCCGGCAGGGGCAGGCGCTCGGTTTCCTTTTTGCCGTCGTCGCTGAACAGGCAGAGCTCGATCCTGGTCGCGTTCTCGGAAAAGACCGCGACGTTCGCGCCCTGGCCGTCCCAGGTGACGCCGAGCGGGCCGGGCGCGCCGGCGAGCAGGTGGCGGGCGGTCGTCAGCTTCATGCCTCCTTCCTCCGCACGGCGTCTTCGGCAAGTTCGGCGTAGATCCTGGCATAGGCGGCGGCCGAGGTTTCCCAGCCGACCGGGTGCCGCATGGCGCGGCGCATCATGCCGGTCCAGAGCTTACTGTCGGCATAGGCGTCGCAGGCGCGGTCGACGGCATCGGCCAGCGGGGCCGCGGCCACGGGGGCGAACTGGAAGCCGGTGGCCACGCCGGCCTGCAGCGCCGCCTCGTTGGCGTCGATCACCGTGTCGGCCAGCCCACCGGTGCGCGCCACCACCGGCAAGGTGCCGTAGCGCAGGCCGTAGAGCTGGGTGAGGCCGCAGGGCTCGAAGCGCGAAGGCACGAGGATGGCGTCGGCACCCGCCTGCAGCAGGTGCGACAGGGGCTCGTCATAGCCGATGACGACCCCGACGCGGCCCGGGTTGTCGCGCGCCGCCGCGGCGAAGGCGGCCTCGAGGTCGGCATCGCCGGAACCCAGCACCGCAAGCCGCGCCCCGCGCGCCAGCAGCCGCGGCAGGGCCTCCAGCAGCAGGTCGAGCCCCTTTTGGCGGGTCAGCCGGCTGATGACACAGAACAGCGGCGCGTCACCGTTGCCGTCCAGGCGGAAATGCTCGGCCAGGGCCTTGCGGTTCTTCGCCTTGCCGGCCAGCCGCGTGACCGCGTAGTTGGCGGCGATCTGCGGGTCGCTCTCGGGGTCCCAGGCCTCCAGGTCGATGCCGTTGAGGATGCCGTGCAGATCGGCCCGGCGGTGGGCGATGAGGCCCTCGAGCCCCATGCCGAACTCGGCGCTGGCCAATTCGCGGGCATAGGTCGGGCTGACCGTGGTGATGCGCTCGGCATAGGCGAGGCCGGCTTTCAGGAAGCCGAGCTTGCCGAAGAACTCCAGGCCCGTCGGCGTGAAGCCGCTCTCCGGCAGGCCGAGGACTTCCAGGGTGTCGGCGGGAAAGAGGCCCTGGAAGGCGATGTTGTGGATGGTGATCAGGGTCGGCGGGGCCGCGGCCCGCTCCTTGGCGCTGCCCAGCTTCAGGTAGGCCGGCACCAGGCCGCCCTGCCAGTCGTGGGTATGCACGATGTCCGGGCGCCAGCCGCCGACGCCCTCCAGGGCGATGCGCGCGGCGGCGCGGCACAGCGCGCCGTAGCGCAGATGGTTGTCCGGCCAGTCCTTGCCGTCGGCCCCCAGGTAGGGATTACCGGGCCGGTCGAAGAGGGCCGGCATGTCGAGCGCCAGCACGTCGAGCCCCGCCGCCTTGGCGGCGATGAGCTGGGGGCGCTTGCCCGATTGTCTGCCCTCCAACAGCTTGCCGAGCACCACGGTCTTGGATCGCTTCGGCAGGGCCGCCGTGACCGCCGGATAGGCCGGCAGCAGCACCCGCACGTCGACACCCTGGGCGGCCAGGGCACCGGGCAGGGCGCCGACCACGTCGGCCAGTCCCCCCGTCTTCACGAAGGGGACGCATTCGGAGGCGACGAAAAGAACCTTCATGCGGGAAGCTTTTCCAAGGCGTGAGAGACTCAAACGGGGCCTCAACTGTTCAGGGAATCGATCATTTTCTGGGTGATCAGGGTGACGCCACCCTTGCTGACGCGGAAGTGGCGCGCATCTTCCTCCGGGTCCTCCCCGACGACAAGTCCTTCGGGGATGATGACGCCGCGGTCCAGCACCACGTTGCGCAGCCGCGCCTTGCGGTTGATCACGCAGTGGGGCAGGGCGACGACCTTGTCCAGTTCGCTGTAGGAATGGCAGTGCACCCCGGTGAAGAGCAGGCTCTCGGCAACGTTGGCGCCGGAGATGATGCAGCCGCCGGAGACCATGGAGGAGACGGCGGATCCGCGCCGGTCCTTCTCGTCGTGGATGAACTTGGCCGGCGGCGTGACCTCGCTGTAGGTCCAGATCGGCCAGTCCTGGGAATAGATGTCGAGCTCCGGCACGAACTGGGTCAGGTCGATGTTGGCCTGCCAGAAGGCGTCCACCGTGCCGACGTCGCGCCAGTAGGGCTGCGGCTCGGAGCCGGTCATGACGCAGGAGTCGGAGAACTTGTGGGCGATCGCCTTGCCGTGCTTGACGATCTGGGGGATGAGGTTCTTGCCGAAGTCGTGGTCGGACTCGGGGTCGGCCGCGTCCTTGCGCAGCAGGTCGATGAGGAAGTCGGTCTGGAAGACGTAGATCCCCATGGAAGCCAGCGCGAGCTCCGGATTGCCCGGCATGGCCGGCGGGTCGGCGGGCTTTTCGAAGAAGTCGATGATGCGCGAGGACTCGTCCACATGCATGACGCCGAAGCCGGTGGCTTCCATGCGCGGCACCTCGACGCAGCCAACCGTGACGTCGGCGCCGGTTTCCACGTGCTGGGCCAGCATGATGCCGTAGTCCATCTTGTAGATGTGGTCGCCGGCCAGGACGACGATGTAGTTCACGCCGTAGCCTTCGATGATGTCGATATTCTGGGTGACGGCATCGGCGGTGCCGAGATACCACTGCCGTTCGTCGACGCGCTGCGAGGCCGGCAGGATGTCCAGCATCTCGTTGCGCTCGGCCCGGAAGAAGTTCCAGCCGCGCTGCAGGTGGCGGATCAGGCTGTGCGCCTTGTACTGGGTCGCCACGCCGATGCGCCGGATGCCGGAGTTCACCGCATTGGAGAGCGCGAAGTCGATGATGCGGCTCTTGCCGCCGAAGTAGACCGCGGGCTTGGCCCGGCGGTCGGTCAGTTCCTCCAGCCGGCTGCCGCGCCCGCCGGCGAGCACGAAGGCCATCGCCTGGCGGGTCAGGGCGCCGGTTCCGGCCTGAGTAGCTGATTGACCTGGTTTCATGGTCATCCTCCCGATTTTTGCCTGAAAAGAACCCCTGACAGCGCTTCTAGTCTCAGGGACCGCGCCCGGTCCCGTCTTGTGAAGCTTCCAAGTCAGGCCCCGACAGCCATGCTGCCCGGATAGAGGGCTCTGTGCATCGTTCTTGTGGGGAGCATGGCGCATTTCGGCCCACTTGCCAATAAAAAACTCAATGTGATTTATTTATTGACAGGGGCGGCGGCCGGTGATTAACGTTATGTTTATGACGGCGCCAAAGCCCTGCCTGGCCTGGCGTCCAAGAGCCGACAAGAACGAACTCTAGTCTGACGTTTTGCCACTTGGGAGGAACATTTCCATGAAATCGAAGTTCATCAGAGCACTTACGACCGCCAGCTTCGTCGCCCTGACCGGCGTTGTGGCGAGCGGCGCCACGGCGCCGGCGATGGCCGAAGACATCATCGTCGGCCTGATCACCAAGACGAACACCAACCCCTTCTTCGTGAAGATGCGCGAAGGCGCCGAGGCCAAAGCCAAGGAACTGGGGGTCGAGCTGCGCACCTTCGCCGGCAAGTATGACGGCGACAACGAGGCCCAGATCGAAGCGATCGAGAGCCTGGTCGCCGCCGGCGCCAAGGGCATCCTGATCACGCCCTCCGACCCGGCCGGCCTGACCGAGACGGTCAACCGCGCGCGCGAGGCGGGGCTGCTGGTCATCGCCCTCGACACGCCCTTCGATCCGCCGGAGACGGCCGACGCCACCTTCGCCACCGACAACTTCAAGGCCGGCGAGCTGATCGGCCAGTGGGCGGCGGCCAAGATGGGCGACACCACCAAGGCCAAGATCGCCACGCTGGATCTCTCCGAAGCGCAGATCACCGTCGACGTGCTGCGCAACCAGGGCTTCCTCAAGGGCTTCGGCGTCGACGTGAAGAACATCAACAAGATGTACGACGAAGACGATCCGCGCATCGTCGGCGGCGACACGACGCTGGGTTCGGAAGAGGGCGGCCGCACCGCCATCGAGAACCTGTTGCAGAAGGATCCCGGCATCAACGTCATCCACACGATCAACGAGCCTGCCGCTGCCGGCGCCTACGAGGGCCTGAAGTCCTTCGGCCTGGCCGACAAGGTGCTGATCGTCTCCGTCGACGGCGGCTGCCCCGGCGTGCAGAACGTCAAGGAAGGCGTCATCGGCGCGACCTCCATGCAGTTTCCGCTGCGCATGGCCTCGCTCGGCGTCGAGGCGGTGGTCGAATACGCCAAGACCGGGAAGAAGCCGGTCAATTCCGAAGGCCTCAACTTCTACAACACCGGTGTCGAGCTGGTGACCGACGAGCCGGTCGAGGGCATCCCCTCGATCACCTCGGAAGAGGCCCTGGCCCAGTGCTGGGGGTGACCCTCAGGAACTGATCTGAAGCTAGCCGCACCCGCCAAGCACATACAAAAGCAAGGGTGCGGCGGACGGGGAGGTGCCCCCGAGGCACCTCCCGCGCCCACCAACTTTCGGGAGGTATAAGTCATGGCCAGTGATCCGGGAGGCCCCTCGGGCAATGCCGCCAGAGGCCCTCAGGACTTCGAAAAAGTCCTTGAAAAGAGCTCGACGGACGTCGCCTCCTTCGAGGTGCACGACAAGTCCCCGCTCGCCAAGTTCCATCATTTCCTGCATGCCAATCCGACCGCGGCGCCGGTGGTGGTGCTGGTGCTCAGCTGTACCGTCTTCGGGGTGGTCGCCAACAACTTCTTCTCGGCGTTCAACCTGTCGCTGATCATCCAGCAGGTCACCATCATCGGCATCCTGGGCGCCGCCCAGACCCTGGTCATCCTGACCGCCGGCATCGACCTCAGTGTCGCCGCCATCATGGTGCTGAGCTACATGGTGATGGCCCGCCTCGCGGTGCAGGGTGACGTGCCTTCGATCCTTGCCGTGCTCGCCGGCCTGGCCGTCGGTCTCGCCTGCGGCCTGTTCAACGGCAGCCTGGTCACCCGCACCCGCCTGGTGCCGGTCGCCGTGGCCGTGCTGGCCTGGGTGCTGCTGCTCAGCTTCGGCCTGCCGCTGATCTACGTGGTACCGCTCGGCATGCTGGCCGGTCTCGCCGTCGGCTGGTTCAGCTTCGGCCCGGCGCTGGAGCTGCGGCTGCCGCCCTTCATCGTCACCCTGGGCGCCTGGTCGATCTTCTTCGCCTTGAACCTCTGGTATTCGGAATCGGAAACCATCCGCAGCCAGGACCTCGACGCCACTGCGCCGCTGCTGAAGATCTTCGGTCTGCGGGTGGAGCTGCTGGGCGCGCAGTTCACGCTCGGCTCCTTCCTGATGATCGGCATCTTCGTTGTGCTGTGGTACGCGCTGAACTGGACCGGCTGGGGGCGTGCCGTCTACGCCGTGGGCGACGACAAGGACGCGGCCGAGCTTTCAGGCATCCGCACCGACCGCGTGCTGCTGTCGGTCTACGGCACCGCCGGGTTCCTCTGCGCCCTGGGCGGCTGGGCCGCCATCGGCCGGGTCGGCTCGGCCTCGCCGCAGTCCTTCTATGAGGGCAACCTCGACGCCATCACCGCGGTGGTCATCGGCGGCACCTCGCTGTTCGGCGGGCGCGGCGCGATCTTCGGCACCCTTTTCGGCGCCCTGATCGTCGGCGTGTTCCGTTCCGGCCTCAAGCTGGGCGGCGTGGACGTGCTGTGGCAGACCTTCGCGGTCGGCCTGCTCATCATCGTGGCCGTGGCCATGGACCAGTGGATCCGGAGGGTAACAGCATGAGCTTGAAACCTGTCATGACCGGTCGCGGTCTCACCAAGCGCTATGGCCGGGTGACGGCCATGGACCAGGCCGACTTCGACCTTTTCCCCGGCGAGGTGCTCGCCATCATCGGCGACAACGGGGCCGGCAAGTCGACCCTGGTGAAGGCCCTCTGCGGGGCGATCCACATCGACGAGGGGGAGATCCGCCTGGACGACCAGCCGGTGTCCTTCCGCTCGCCGATGGACGCCCGCGACGCCGGCATCGAGACCGTCTACCAGAACCTGGCTCTCTCGCCGGCCTTGTCGATCGCGGACAACATGTTTCTGGGCCGCGAGATCTACAAGGAAGGCATTGCGGGCTCCGTCTTCAAGATGCTGGACAAGAAGCAGATGCGCGACTTCGCCCGGCAGAAGCTGACGGAACTGGGCCTGATGACGGTGCAGTCGATCACCCAGGCGGTGGAGACGCTCTCGGGCGGCCAGCGCCAGGGTGTCGCGGTGGCCCGGGCGGCCGCCTTCGCCACCAAGTTCGTCATCATGGACGAGCCGACGGCTGCCCTGGGCGTCAAGGAAAGCCGCCGCGTGCTGGAACTGATCCAGGACGTCAAGGCGCGCGGCATGCCCATCGTGCTGATCTCGCACAACATGCCCCACGTCTTCGAGGTGGCCGACCGCATCCACATTCACCGGCTGAGCAAGCGTCACGCGGTGATCCGCCCGCAGGACTTCTCCATGTCCGACGCGGTCGCGATCATGACCGGGGCGATGGAGCCGCCGGAAGAGATCGCCCTGCCCGAGGGTGCGGTATTGAACTGAAACCTCCCCCCTGGCGGCTCGGGTCATGCGGCCGCCTGCCTCGAGGGGTGCGACGGATCGACGGGATTTCGCGCCCCTCCCTTCTCTTTCGGGTGGATTCGAGATGTTCCTGATCTGCGGCGAAGCGCTCTACGATATCTTTCCGGTGGCCGAGACGGCGGCCGGTTTCACTCTCGACGCCCGCATCGGCGGTTCTCCCTTCAACGTCGCCGTCGGCCTGTCGCGCCTGGGGCGGAAGGTCGCCTTCTTCACCGGCCTGTCCAGCGACCCGCTGGGCCGCCGCCTGGAGCGGGCCCTGGCCGAGGAGAAGGTCGAGACCGGCTATCTGGTGAAAAAACAGAACCCGACGACCCTGGCCGTGGTCGGCCTGACCGCCAGCGGTGTGCCGCATTACACCTTCTACGGCCACGAGGCCGCCGACCGCGTGGTCACCGCGGCTGACCTGCCGGACCTGCCGGCGGAGGTCACCGGCCTGCACTTCGGGTCGTTTTCCCTGGTGGTCGGCCAGACCGCCGATACCCTGGAGGCCCTGGCGCATAGCCAGGCTGCCGGAAAGCTCATTTCGCTCGACCCCAACGTGCGCCTCAGCGTCGAGCCCGACGCGGCGGTGTGGCGCCGGCGCGTCGAGAGCTTCTCGCAGATCGCCGACATCGTGAAGGTCAGCGACGAGGACCTGGACCTGCTGTTCCCCGGCGACACCATCGACAGCGCGATCGCCCGCTGGCATTCGCGCGGCGTGAAGCTGGTGCTGGTGACCCGCGGCGCCGAAGGGGCCGTCGCCTCGCTGCGCGGCGAGGCCTTCGAGGTGCCGGGCCGCAAGGTGGAGACCCTGGACACCGTCGGCGCCGGGGATACCTTCCAGGCGGCGCTGCTCTGCGGCCTGGAGGAACTGGGCAAGGCGACCAAGGCGGGGCTGTCGGAGCTGACCCTCGACGACTGCCGGCGCCTCGTCGGCTTCGCCATCTCGGCGGCCGCCGTCACCTGTTCCCGGCGCGGCGCCGACCTGCCGCGCCGCGGCGAGGTGCCGGAACTCTGAGCTTTCCGGAGCTCCGGACGGTGCCTCCCTCGGAGGGGAGCCGCCGGGGCCGGCAGGGCCGCGGCGGGCGCCTCAGGCCGATGAACAAGATATTAATCCGCCAGCGAAAAATTCGAATTTTTCCTCTTGCGCCCGAACCCGTTCGGGACTATCTACCCCTCGCCCAAATTCGCACGTGCCCGTGGTCGCTCCCGGGACGCCAACGGCCAGCCGGCCGGTAAGGCGGGGCTCTCCAAAGCTTCGGAGGGCCGAGCGGCTTAAAGCAACGACGTAGAGGGCTTTTTTGGTCTCTGCCGGCCTCTCCAAGGGCCGGGGTTACTGAAGAGGCAGCTACTTCCTTGCCAGCCGTGCGGACCGGGTCTCCCGTTCCAAGCCAAGGCAGCACTTTTCGGGGTCGCGACGAGCCCGCCGGAGTCCGGCGTGATCGCGCGGCGGCCGGTATCGCCTTCGGGCCGCCGTCTCCACAGCGGCGGGCTCCCGGGGACGGCGCCGGCATCTGTTGGACGTCGTTTTTTACGGGAGAGTCCCATGACCGACCGCGTTCGTGAGTTTCTGCGCAGCCACCCGACCGAGGGCCCCTGCCTGGTCGTCGACCTGGAGGAGGTCCGCCAGAACTACCTGGCCTTTGAGCGCGCCCTGCCGGACAGCCGCATCTTCTACGCCATGAAGGCCAACCCGGCCCCGGAGATCCTCTCCGCCCTGGTGGCCCTGGGCTCCTGCTTCGACTGCGCCTCGGTGGTGGAGATCGGCGCGGCGCTGGCCGCCGGCGCGACCCCCGACCGCATCTCCTACGGCAACACCATCAAGAAGGAGCGCGACATCGCGACCGCCCACCGCCTGGGCGTCAGCCTCTTTGCCGTCGACTGCATCGAAGAGGTGGAGAAGGTCGCCCGCGCCGCCCCCGGCGCCCGCATCTTCTGCCGCATCCTCTGCGACGGCGCCGGGGCCGACTGGCCGCTGTCGCGCAAGTTCGGCTGCACCCCGGAGCACGCGCCCGAGGTGCTGGAGCACGCCCACCGCCTGGGCCTCACCGCCGCCGGCATCTCCTTCCACGTCGGCTCCCAGCAGCGCAACACCGAGGCCTGGGACGCGGCCGTCGCCAGCGCCAGCGCGATCTTCAAGATCATGGCCGAGCGCGGCATCCGCCTGACCCTGGTGAACCTGGGCGGCGGCTTTCCGGCGCGCTACCGCGGCGACGAGCCGGCGGCGGTGCGCTACGGCCAGTCGATCCGCGAATCCATCCTGCGTCACTTCGGCAACCGCCCGCCCGAGACCATCATCGAGCCGGGCCGCGGCATGGTCGGCTCCGCCGGCGTGCTGAAGACCGAGGTGGTGCTGATCTCCAAGAAGGATCCCAGCGAGGACACCCGCTGGGTCTACCTGGACATCGGCAAGTTCGGCGGCCTGGCCGAGACCATGGACGAGGCGATCCGTTACCCCATCCGCAGCGAGCGTGACGGCGAGGCGGCGGGCCCCTGCGTGGTCGCCGGGCCGACCTGCGATTCCGCCGACGTGCTCTACGAGAAGACGCCCTACCTGCTGCCGCTGTCGCTGGAGATCGGCGACATGCTGCTCTTCGAGGGTACCGGCGCCTACACGACGACCTACGCTTCGGTGGGCTTCAACGGTTTCGCGCCGCTGAAATCCTTCGTCATCTAGCCCGGAGCAACGCCGATGTTCGTGATCGACGAGGAGGCGCCGGGCGAGGCCGGCGCCCGCGAGGCGCTGCTCGACGTGGCGCTGGGGCCGGGGCGTTTCGCCAAGACCTCCCAGCGTCTGCGCGACGGGCGCCTGCCGGAGCTGTCCCTGGTGGCCCGCGAGGACGGCTGGCTGGTCGGCTCCGTGCGGCTGTGGTCCGTGGCGGCGGCGGGGGCCCGCGGCCTGGTACTGCTGGGCCCGCTGGCGGTCGAGCCGGGGCGCCAGGGCCAGGGCATCGGCGCCGCGCTGCTGTGCCGCGCTCTCAACCGCGCCACGGCAGCGGGCCAGGGCGCCGTGCTGCTGGTCGGTGACGCGCCCTACTACGCGCGCTTCGGTTTCACCGCCGCCGTGGCGCAGAACCTGGAGATGCCGGGGCCGGTCGAAAGGCACCGCTTCCTGGGCCTGGAGCTGCGCCCCGGCGCCCTGAAGCAGGCGCGCGGTTTGCTGCGCGCCGCCGGTATCTGGCAAGCTGCCGTACCGCCTGTCGTTGCTCCGCCGTTCCCCGCGGCGCCGCTGGCCGCCCTCGCGGCCTGACGGAGTATCTGAAAACCGCAGCAAGGGAGACTGCGCCATGACCACCCCCTGGCCTGACTACGGCGCCATCAGCGGCCCCATCGTCATGATCGGCTTCGGCTCCATCGGCCGCGGTACGCTGCCGCTGATCGAGCGCCACTTCGACTTCGACAGCAGCCGTTTCGTCGTCGTCGCCCCGGACGATACCGACAAGGAGCTGCTCGATGAGCGCGGCATCCGCTTCGTTCAGGCGGCGTTGACACCGGAGAACTACCGCGAGCTGCTGACGCCGCTGCTGACCGCCGGCGACGGCCAGGGCTTCTGCGTCAATCTCTCGGTCGACGTTTCCTCGCTGGACGTGATGAAGCTGTGCCGCGAACTGGGCGTGCTCTACATCGACACGGTGGTCGAACCCTGGGCCGGCTTCTACTTCGACGAGGGCGCCGACCCGGCCGAGCGCACCAACTATGCGCTGCGCGAGACGGTGCGGCGGGAAAAGGCGCGCAACCCGGGCGGCACCACGGCGGTCTCCTGCTGCGGCGCCAACCCGGGCATGGTCTCCTGGTTCGTCAAGCAGGCGCTGCTCGACATCGCCAAGGACAGCGGCGTGGACGCAGGTGCGCCGCAGAGCCGCGAGGACTGGGCAGGCCTCATGCAGCGCCTGGGCGTGAAGGGCGTGCACATCGCCGAGCGCGACACCCAGCGCGCCCGCGAACCGCGGCCGATGAACCAGTTCTGGAACACCTGGTCGGTCGAGGGCTTCATCTCCGAGGGGCTGCAGCCGGCCGAGCTGGGCTGGGGCACCCACGAAACCTGGATGCCGGAGAATGCGCGGACCTTTGCCGAGGGCCCGCAGTGCGCCATCTACCTGCTGCAGCCCGGCGCCAATACGCGGGTGCGGACCTGGACGCCGACGGCCCAGGCGCAGTACGGCTTCCTGGTCACCCATAACGAGGCGATCTCCATCGCCGACTACTACACCCTGCGCGAGGGCGACAAGGCGGTCTACCGCCCGACCTGCCACTACGCCTACCATCCGGCCGATGTCGCGGTCCTCAGCCTGCACGAGATGTTCGGGCGCGGCGGCCAGGCGCCGGAGGCGCACAAGATCCTGGACGAGCACGACATCATCGACGGCATCGACGAGCTGGGCGTGCTGCTGTTCGGCCACGCCAAGAACGCCTACTGGTACGGCTCGCAGCTCTCGATCAAGGAAACCCGCAACTTGGCGCCCTATCAGAACGCCACCGGCCTGCAGGTGACCTCGGCGGTGCTGGCGGGCATGGTCTGGGCGCTGCAGAACCCGGAGGCGGGCATCGTCGAGACCGACGAGATGGACCACGCCCTCTGCCTCAAGGTGCAGCGGCCCTACCTGGGGCCGGTGAAGGGCTACTACACCGATTGGACGCCGCTCACCGACCGCCGCGGCTTCTTCCCGGAAGACACCGACCCGAGCGATCCCTGGCAGTTCCGCAACGTGCTGGTGCGCTGAGGCGCGCACGCGGCGCGGCCGGCCTCCCTGTCGAGGCCGACCGCGCCGGCGCCGCGACTGTGCTAGTCTGTTCACCGGGTTATCCGGGAGGAGCAGGGGCATGTCCATGAAGACACGGCACTTCCAGCGCATCGACAACGGCGGGCTGACCTTCACCGAACTCGGCTTCGGCACGGCGCCGCTGGGGAATCTCTACCGCGCGATCACCGAGGAGGAGGCGCAGGCGACCCTGCAGGCGGCCTGGGACGCGGGCTGCCGCTACTTCGACACCGCGCCGCTCTACGGTCTCGGGCTCTCCGAGACGCGGCTCAACCGCTTCTTTCTCGGCCGCAAGCGCAGTGACTACCTGCTCTCGACCAAGGTCGGACGCCTGCTGGAGGCCTGCCCGCCCGAGCAGCGCACCGGCATCGGCAAGTTCTTCGACACGCCCTCGCGCTGCCAGGTCTACGACTACAGCTACGACGGCGTCATGCGCTGCTTCGAGGTCTCCCTGGAGCGTCTGGGCGTCGACTACGTCGACATTCTCTATGCCCACGACCTGGACCTCATCAATCACGGCAGCCAGGAGGTCGTGGACGCCAAGCTGAACGAGTTCATGCGCGGTGGCTACTACGCGCTGCTGTCGCTGCGCGACCAGGGGGTCATCAAGGCCTTCGGGGGCGGCCTCAACGAATGGCGGCCCTGCCAGTGGCTGGCCGAGCGCGGCGACTTCGACCTCTTCCTGCTGGCTGGGCGCTACACCCTGCTGGAGCAGGAATCGCTGGAAACCTTCCTGCCGCTCTGCGAGCGGCGCGGCATCGGCATCGTGCTGGGCGGTCCCTACAACTCCGGCATCCTGGCAACGGGCCCCAGTCCCGGCGCCCACTACGAGTACGAGGCCGCGCCGCCGGAGGTCCTGGAGCGGGCGGCGAAGATCCAGGCGGTCTGCGAGGACCACGGCGTGCGCCTGATCGAGGCGGCGCTGCAGTTTCCGCTGCTGCACCCCAGCGTGGTCTCGGTCATTCCGGGCGGGCAGAGCGCGGCGGAGGTCGAGAGCAACCGCGCGATCCTGGACAAGGCCGTGCCCGCGGCGCTGTGGCAGGACCTCAAGGCTCAGGGCCTGCTGCGCGCCGATGCGCCGACCAGCAATGCCGGCGCCGGCGGAGCGGGAGCCGGGTCATGACCCTGCGCATCGATGCGCATCAGCACTACTGGGACCCGCAGCGCGGCGACTACGCCTGGATGCGGATGGACGACCCGGTGCTGGCGCGGCTCTTCGGACCGGACGACCTCGCGCCGGAACTGGCGGCGGCGGGCATCGACCGCACGGTGCTGGTGCAGGCGGCGGGCACGGTGGCGGAGACCGAGTACATGCTTGGGCTCGCCGAAGCGACGGAAAGCGTCGCCGCCGTGGTCGGCTGGATCGACTTTGACGACCGGGACCATGTGAGGCATCTGGAGCGCCTGAAGACGCATCCGAAGTTCGTCGGCGTGCGCCCGATGATCGAGTATGTCCCGGATGTCGACTGGATGCTGTCCGACGACGTGCAGTGGGCCTACGCCGCCCTCGTCGATCTCGACCTGACCTTCGATGCGGTGGGCTTCTCCCGCCACCTGGAGAACTTCCTGGCCCTTGTGAAGCGCTACCCGAAGCTCAGGCTGGTGGTCGACCACTGCATGAAGCCGCAGATCCGCGATCACGGCAGCGGAAAGCAGGAACTCGCTTCCTGGGGCGAAGGGCTGCGCCGCATCGCCGCGGAAAGCGACGCCTGCTGCAAGCTCTCCGGCCTGGTCACCGAGACCGACGGGGCGTGGCGGGAAGAGGACCTCGCGCCTTATGCGGAGGTGGTGCTGCGGGCCTTCGGTCCCGAGCGGGTGATGTGGGGCTCTGACTGGCCGGTCTGCACCCGGCGCGCCAGCTACCAGCAGTGGCACAGGGCCGCGCAGGCGCTCTGCGCCGGCCTGACGGAGGCCGGGCGCGCCGAAGTCTTCGGCGGTACGGCGAGCCGCTTCTACGGCCTGGCGGAGAGGTAGCCTCCGGATTCAGTTGGCTGCCTTCTGGGCCTCGAAACGCCGGGCGTTGGGACAGAAGCTCGGCGGGATCTGCTCCACGCCGTTGTCGGTCGCCTCCAGCCAGCGCTGGCAGCTGTCGGTGCGGCCGCAGACCATGCAGGCCCGCGCGGCAGCGGCCAAGGTGGCGCCGAAGTGGTCCTGCGCCATTACCACAGGATCGACACCGCAGCGCTCCATCATCTTGCCCATCAGCTTGCTGTGGAGCTCCAGCCGGGAGAGAAAATTCGTCATCAGGCATGCCCTCATCTTGGATCCGCGGCCAGTTTCGGGCTTTTCCGGTACGCGGGCCTTGCGCTGGATCAATTGTCGCGGGATCAAAAAAGCCTGAAGAATCAGGTCTCAGCCACCGCGTCGCCCCAGGGCGACAGGGGCTCTGTCGCGCCCCAGTTTTCCCCGGCCTGGCGCAGCACCCCGGCGGGGCAGGCGAAGGCGTAGGGGTAGGGCGTGCGCCGGGCGGTCACCACCTGGTTGTCTGCCGCCAGGGCGGAGATCACCTCGGGCGCCAGGCTGTCGTCGGCGATCACCGTATCGCCGCCGGAGACGTCGATGCGGGGCTGGTGGAAGGCGTCTTCCAGGCTCATGCCGAAATCGGTCAGGAAGGAAGCGAGCTGCGCCACCGCCGGCATGATCTTGCGCCCGCCGGAGGCGCCGAGGGCGAAACGCCGCTCACTCACCTCCCCGATCAGGGGGCAGACGTTCATCAGGCAGCGCTTGGCCGGGCCCAGGGAGTTCGGCTTGCCCGGCTCCGGGTCGAACCACATGAGGCCGTTGTTGAGCAGCAGACCGGTCGAGGGCGAGACGACCCGCGCGCCGAAGGCCGAGAGCAGGGTCTGGGTCACCGCGATCATGTTGCCCGCCCGGTCGGCCACGCAGAAATGCGTGGTGCAGGCCGGGGCGCGCGGGTCCTCGTTGTCGCCGTCCCCGACATCCCCATCTGCGGCCAGGCGCCGGGCGTAGGCCGCCTTCAGGGCGGCGGCGTAGGCGGAGTAGCTGGCCCCCACCGGGGCCGTGGCCGGCGTGAAGTCCTCGGCCAGGCGGGCGAAGACCTCGGCGATGGTCGGCCCGGCGGTCAGATGCGGCGTCACGTGGAGGCGTGCCCCGCGATAGTCGAAGCTGAGCGCCTCCTGCCACTCGGCCTGGTAGGACGTGAGGTCCGCCAGCCGCAGGGAGCCGCCCTTGGCCTCCACGTCCTTGGCCAGGGCCGCTGCCAGGTCGCCGTCGTAAAGCGCGCGCGGCCCCTGCTCGGCGATTTCCTCCAGGGTGGGGGCCATGGAGGACATGTCGATGCGCTGGTCGGAGAGCGCGGTCCAGTTGGCGACGCGCGGCCAGCGGCCGTCTTCGAGGAAGCGGGCGGCGGCCTCCGGGTCCTTGGCCAGGTTGCGCGCGGCGGAGGCGATCAGGAGCGCCACGTACCAGTCGACCTGGAAGCCCTCCCGGGCGCAGGCAATGGCGGGCTGCAGCAGCTCGCGCCACGGCAGGGTGCCGTAGCGGGCGTGGGCCTTGCCCAGGCCGTCGACCAGGCCCGGCACGGCGACGGCGGTGGCGCCCATCACGTTGCGGTCCTCCACCACGGCCTTCCAGGGGAAGAGGTCGCCGCTGGCCTCCTCGCCGCTCAGCGGAAAATCGGCGGGGTCGAGCCCGGCCGGGGCGCGCATCCCGTAGAACAGGGCCTCGGCCCGGCTCCCCCCCGCGTGCCACAGCATGGCCGCGCCGCCGCCCGCCGGTCCGCTCATCCAGGGCTCCACCACGCCGAGGACGAAGGAGACCGCGACCGCCGCGTCCACCGCGTTGCCGCCGGCCGCCAGAACCTCCGCGCCGGTTTCCGCCGCCTTGCGGTGCTGCGCGGCGACGAGGCCTTTGTGGGAGGCGGTCGCAGGCTTGCGGGTGACCTGGGAATGGGAAAACGACGACATGGGAATAGACAGGCTCCGGAAGGGAATAAAGTCGGCAAGCAACCTTACGCCGTCCCAGAGTTACATTGAAGGGGGCGTTACATTGAAGGGGCGCGGTTTTGCAATTGCGCGCGGGAGCCGCCAGGATCGTGACGGAACGTACGGCAAGGGGAAGAAGGTGGCAGGGTCCGGGGGAGTGAGGCTGCTGCTCTGCGGCGATGTCATGCTCGGTCGCGGCGTCGATCAGGTGCTTCCGCAGCCGGGCGATCCGCGCCTGCCGGCCTCGATGCCGAGGAGCCGCGATGCCCGGCTCAATGTCACCTTGGCCGAGCTGATGAATGGCGCCCTGCCGCAGATGCGCGGCCCCGACTACGTCTGGGGCGACGGCCTGGCGGCCTTCGAGGCCTGCCGGGCAGACCTTCGCCTCATCAACCTGGAGACGGCGATCACCGCCCGCGGCCGGCCCTGGCCGGGGAAGCCGATCCACTACCGCATGAACCCGTCCAATACGGGGGTGCTGCAGCGCGCCGGCATCGACTTCTGCGCGCTGGCCAACAACCACACCCTGGACTTCGGCTACGAGGGGCTGGGCGACACCGTGGCGGCGCTGGACCGGGCCGGCATCCGCCACGCCGGGGCCGGGGCCAACCGGCAGGAAGCGGCGGCGCCGGCGGGGCTGGAGCTGCCCGGCGGGGGGCGGGTGGTCGTCATCTCCCTGGCCCTGCCGTCCAGCGGCGTCCGGCCCGACTGGGCGGCGCAGGCCGACAAGCCGGGCCTCAACCTGGTCGGCGTCAACGATCCCTGGGTCGGCTTCCTGCGTGACCGCGTCGCAGAGGTGCGGCGGCCTGGCGACCTGGTGGTGGCCTCGATCCATTGGGGCGACAACTACGAGCGGGACATCGCGCCGGACCGCCGGGTCTTCGCCCGGCGTCTCATCGACGAGGCGGGCGTCGACCTGATTCACGGCCACTCCGCGCACCATGTGCAGGCCATGGAGGTGCACGCCGGCAAGCTGATCCTTTACGGCTGCGGCGACCTGATCAACGACTACGAAGGCCGCCTCCTGCGCCCCTCGCGCCTGCTGTTCAATCCCGACCTGGGCCTCATCTACCTGGCGCGGCTGTCGCCGGAAGACGGCCGCCTGCTGGGGCTGGAGATGCGTCCGACCCGCCTGCGACGCCTGCAGCTGCGGCATGCCGGCCCGCTGGACCGCCAGCGTCTTACAGCCATGCTCAACCGCTTCGGCCAGCCCTTCGGCACGCGCGTCGAGGAAGACGAAGCCGGCGTCCTGCAGCTGCGCTGGCCGGCCGGCTAGGCGCCAGCCAGCTGCACCAAGCCGCCGAGCGGGATGATTTCCCTCGACTCGGGCGTCCAGGGGCCGCCCTGCCAGTCGCCGTACCACTGCGTGACGTGCAGCCCGGCTTCGGAAATCAGGTTTTCCAGCTCTTCCTTCGGCGTGAATCGGATCTTCGCGGCGGCGCTGAGCTGCTTGCCGCTGGCGAGCACGCGGTAGTGGGTTTCGTAGGTGACGATGCCTGTGGCAGCGTCATGGGCCGCGTCGTTCCAGGCCTCGATGGGCCCCAGGGCCGGATGCTCAAGCTGCCGCCGCGATTTCTCCGGCACCCAGTCCTTCCAGGCCTCGGCGGTGGGGTTGCGGCTGTCGAAGATGAAGCGGCCGCGCGGGTTGAGGTGCAGGGCGATGGTCCTGAGCGCCGCCAACTGGTCTTCCGGCGTCAGGAAGACCTGGAAGGCGTGGCCGGTCAGCAGGATGAGGTCGAAGCGGCGGTCCAGGCGCAGGTCGCGGGCATCGCCCTCGATCCACTCGACCTTGTCGCCGCCGGGCCGCGCCCGTGCAATGTCCAGCATGGCGGCGGCAGGGTCGACGCCCACCACCTCGCAGGTCCCGGCAAGCTTGGCCGCCAGCTCCCCGGTGCCGCAGCCGAGGTCGAGGATCGAGCGCGCCTCGCCGGCCAGCCTGGCGCAGAGATCGAAGTCGGGCCCCCAGCCGTTCTCCAGGTCGTAGAACTGGACGAGGCCCGGATCGTCGTAAAGGGGATCGTCGTAGAGGCGGTCTTCGCTCACTGGCTCAGCAGATCGTAAAGCGTCAGCGCCACCACCTGGGTTGCCTTGTACAAGTCGTCCAGCGGCAGGCGTTCGTCGGCGCGGTGGGCGTTGGCTTCCTCGATGTTGTGGGGGCCGGCGCCATAGAGCACCGTGGGAATGCCCGCCGCGGTGTAGTGGCGCGCGTCGGTGTAGAGCGGCACGCCCTTGGCCTCCACCGTCTCGCCCATGATCCCCGTCGCGCGCTGGCAGAGCTTCTGCGTCAGCGCCTCGCCACCCGCCAGCGGCATGAGCGGCGCGGAGAAGAGAATGCGGCGGATGGCGACGGTGATGCCGGGGAAGGGCGCAGCGGAAGATTCGATGAGGCCCTTCAGTTCCGCCTCGACCTCTTCCGGGTTTTCCTCCGGGATCATGCGGCGGTCCAGGCGGAAGGTCACCTTGTCCGGCACCACGTTGGTGTTGATGCCGCCCTCGATGAGGCCGACGGTGCACTGCGGGCTGCCGATGCCTTCGATCTCCGAGACCTTGGCCGCCAGGCCCTTGCGCCAGTCATAGAGCGCGGTGAGCACGGCGTTGGCGGCCTCCAGGGCGTCGTGGCCGGTGAAGGGCATGGCGGCATGGGCGGACTTGCCGCTCACCGTCACTTCGAGATGCAGGCAGCCGTTGTGCGCCGTCACCACGTTGTAGGAAAAGCCGGCGCCGATGGAGAGGTCGGGTTTGGAGATGCCCTGCTCGATGAGCCAGCGCGGGCCGATCTCGCCGCCGGCCTCCTCGTCGTAGGTGAAGTGCAGCTCCACCGTGCCCTTCAGCTCCGCGCCTGCCTTGGCGGCGGCGTCGAGGGCGATCAGGGCGTAGGTGTAGGTGGCGAAGTCGGACTTGGAGACCGCGACGCCGCGCCCGTACATCCAGCCGTCGACGATCTCGGCGCCGTAGGGGTCCTTCGTCCAGCCCTCGCCCGGCGGCACCACGTCGCCGTGGGCGTTGAGGGCGATGACGGGACCTTCCCCAAACTTCTTGCGCACCACCAGGTTGGTGGCGGCGATCATGCCTGCGGCCTCGACGGTCTCCTTGGGCACCGGATGACGCTCGACCTCGAAACCCAGGCCCTCCAGCAGTTCGGCGGCGCGCTCGGCATGGGCGGCGCAGTCGCCCGGCGGGTTGTCGGAGGGCACCTTCACCAGCTCCGCCAGGAAACGCGTCTGGGGCGCGCGCGCGGCCGCCAGGGTGCTCAGGATGGTTTCTTGGAAGTCGGTCATCTGAAAGAGGCCTCAGCCGAAGTTCGGGTCGAAGTTCTCGAGGAAGTCCAGGAACACCCGGGCCGCCGCCTCGGCGTCCTCGCCGGTGATGCTTTCCAGCGGGTTGTGGCTGATACCACCGCCGCAGCGCACGAAGAGCATGGCGATGGGGCAGAGTGCCGAGAGCGCCATGGCGTCGTGGCCGGCGCCGCTGGGCAGGCGTAAAGGCCGGAAGCCCTGGCGCTCGACGGCCTTGTCGAGCTGTTCCATCAGCGCCGGGTCGCAGCCGGCCGCGCCTTCCTCGTAAAGCAGTTCCACGGAGAGGTCCAGGCCGCGCCGCTTGGCGATGGCCTGCAGCTTCTCCTTCACCGAGGCGACGGCGGCGCTGCGCTGGCCGTCCTCCGGCGCGCGCAGGTCGATGGTGAAGGTGACGCGG
>JBNKHC010000263.1:0-16528 GCA_050290145.1 Kiloniellaceae bacterium
CACTACCCAGAAATACAAGAATGCGACCGGGAAAACCGCCAGGAGCCCGTCCACGCGGTCCAGAATACCACCATGTCCCGGAATTATGTGACTGGAATCCTTCACGCCGAAGTGCCGCTTGCACCAGGATTCCAGAAGGTCCCCCCCTTGCGCAATAATCGCAAGGATCATACCACCGACCACCAGCAGCATGGCATCGCGCCCCAGGAAGCCGGCGGCCAGGGCGCCGACCAGCCCGGCGGCCAGCGCGCCGCCGATCAGTCCCGCCCAGGTCTTGTTGGGACTGATCCTGGGCGCCAGCTTGGGGCCGCCGATGCCACGCCCGGCGAAATAGGCCCCGATATCGGTCGCCCAGACCACAGCGAGCAGCCAGAAGACCAGGTCGCGCCCCTGCTCCGGGACGCTGCGCAGCCACAGCAGCGCCAGGCAGGCAAGGCCGATGTAGACTGTGCCTGCGAAAATCCATATGACCTGCTTCGGGCGCGTGAGAACTGCGACGGCCCCGGCCAGCAGCGCACCCAAGACCAGCTCCAGCAAGGCGTGGCGGGACGCACCGAGCGTAAAGGCAATGGGAACACCGATCAGAGCCGCAATGGCGATGATGCCGCCGGGGCCAAGCCGGCCCTCCCCGCACATCCGCGCCCATTCCCAGCCCATGAGGCCGGCGGCCAGGATCATCAGCAGGTCAAACCACAGACCGCCCAAATAAATGTCCAAGAGGATGACCGGCGCGAGAATGGCCGCCGAGATGATGCGTTTGAGCAGCAAGCGGAAAGGGCCCTAGAGGGACTCGGCCGCCGCGCCGTAACGCCGCTCGCGCCGCCGGAATTCCGCCACGGCGGCTTCCAGGTCGCTCTTGTCGAAGTCGGGCCACAGCTTGTCGACGAAGAACAGCTCGCTGTAGGCCGACTGCCAGAGCAGGAAGTTGCTGAGCCGCTGCTCGCCGGACGTACGGATCACCAGGTCGGGGTCGGGAATGCCCGCCGTCAGCAGGCCGGCGGCAAAGGTGTCTTCGTCGATGTCCTCCGGGGCCAACTCGCCGGCGGCCACAGCTTCGGCCAGGCGGCGCGCCGTCGCGGCGATCTCCTGGCGCCCGCCGTAGCTGATGGCGATCACAAGGTCGAGGGCCTGGTTCTCTGCCGTGCGTTGCTCGGCGTCGGCGATGAGGCGCACGATATCCTGAGGCAGACGATCGCGCTCGCCGATGACGCGCAGGCGGATGCCGTTCTTGTGGAACTCCGCGATCTCGCTCTGCAGGTAGCGGCGCAGCAGGCCCATGAGGTCCTCGACCTCGCTCGTCGGACGGCGCCAGTTCTCTGAGGAGAAGCCGAAGAGGGTGATGAAGGGGATTCCTATCTCCAGGGCCCCGGCGATGCAGCGGCGCACCGCCTCCGCGCCCTGGCGGTGGCCCAGCGTGCGCGGCAGGCCGCGCGCGTTGGCCCAGCGCCCGTTGCCGTCCATGATGATTGCAACATGGCGCGGTGAGGCCTGGTCCGGAGTGAGGCGTGCGTCGTCCATAACCTTGGTCAATGGGCCTTCGTCGATCGGAACAGAAGGGGCCGCCGGGCGGCCCTAAACCTGCAGGATTTCCTCTTCCTTCTGCGCCAGCGCCGCATCGATACCCTTGATGTGGCCGTCGGTCAGGCTCTGGATCTCCTCGGACCAGAGATGATGCTCGTCCTTCGAGATCTCGTGGTCCTTTTCCATCTTCTTGAGCATCTCCATGCCATCGCGGCGCACGTTGCGCACCGCCACGCGGGCCTGCTCGGCGTACTTGCCGGCGATCTTGGTCAGCTCCACGCGCCGCTCCTCCGAAAGCGCGGGGATCGGCACCCGGATCAGCTGGCCGTCGGTGGCCGGGTTGAGGCCCAGGCCGGACTCGCGGATCGCCTTTTCCACCGCCCCCACCATGCTGCGGTCCCAGACCTGCACGGTGACCATGCGCGGCTCCGGCACGCTGATCGAGCCGACCTGGTTCAACGGCATGGAGGCGCCGTAGGCGTCAACGTGGATCGGCTCCAGCAGGCCCGCCGAGGCGCGGCCGGTACGCAGGCCGGCAAACTCCTTGTGCAGGGCGTCGATGGCGCCGTCCATGCGGCGCTTGATGTCGCTTAGATCAGGATCTGCCACGGGTCATTCCTCGTTTCTCACCAGTGTAAAACAGCCCTTGCCGGACAGGACGTCAGCGAAAGCCCCCGGCCTGTATATTGAGAACACAAGGATAGGGATAGCGTTTTCGCGGGCAAGGGAGATGGCGGCATGGTCCATGACGCCAAGGTCCTCGGTCAGCACCCGCATGTAGCTCAAAGTGTCGTAGCGCGCCGCCTCCGGGTTCTTGGCCGGATCGGAATCGTAGACGCCATCCACCTTGGTGCCCTTCAGCAGGACGTCGCAGCCCATTTCCGAAGCCCTGAGCGCCGCCGCGGTGTCGGTGGTGAAGAAGGGGTTGCCGGTGCCGGCGGCGAAGATCACCACCCGCCCTTTTTCCATGTGGCGCACGGCGCGCCGGCGGATATAGGGCTCGGCCACGGTGGCCATGGGGATCGCCGAGAGCACGCGGGTATTGACCCCGGCGTTCTCCAGGGCGTTCTGCAGGGCCAGGGCGTTAATGACCGTGGCCAGCATACCCATGTAATCAGCCGAGGCCCGCTCCATGCCCCGCGCGGCGGCCGAGACGCCGCGGAAGATGTTGCCGCCGCCAACCACAAGGCAGATCTCCACGCCGAGCTCGCGGACCTTGGCGACGTCGGCGGCGATCTGGGCCACCATGTCAGGATCCAGCCCGTACTCGCGGCCGCCCATCAGGGCCTCGCCCGAGATTTTCAGAAGAACGCGCTTGTACTTGGGGGGGCTGTCGGCCCGGGTCTGCGATTCTGGCATGAGCCCCTTTGGTGTCTGGCAACTGGAGGACAGGGTGCAACTGCGGGCCGGCGGGGAAAACCGCCGGTTAACGCGCCGGCCGGCGAAAGCGCGCACATGGTAATGCGGCCAGCCGATTCACGCCAGCGGGCCGATGCGCCGCCGCGAGCCAACGCCATTTGCCATGGCAATATGGCGTTTTCGCGGCGGCGTCCAGGCTTTCGGGCTCAGCCGCCGAGCGTGGCGGCGACCTCCGCGGCGAAGTCCTGCTCCTCGCGCTCCACGCCCTCGCCGAGCTGGAAGCGCACGAAGCCGGCGATGGCGACCGGCGCGCCGACCTCCTTGGCCGCATTCTCCAGGACCTTGCTGACCTTGTTCTCGCCGTCGATGACGAAGACCTGCTCCAGGAGGCAGACCTCCTCGTAGAACTTGCGCAGGCGGCCTTCGACCATCTTGGCGATGATGTCCTCGGGCTTGCCGCTGGCGCGGGCCTGCTCGCTCAGCACGTCGCGCTCGCGGTCCAGGGCCGAAGCGTCGACGCCTTCGCGGTCCACGGCCTGCGGCTGGGCCGCGGCCACGTGCATGGCGAGCTGCTTGCCCAGGGCCTCAAGCTTCGCCTTGTCGCCGCTGGACGCCAGGCCCACCAGCACGCCGATCTTGCCCAGGCCCGGCGCGGTCTGGTTGTGAATGTAGGAGCAGACCACACCCTCGTCGACGGTGATGCCGGCGGTGCGGCGCAGCGCCATGTTCTCACCGATCTTGGCGATCATGTTGGTCAGCTCGTCGGCGACGCTGTGGCTGGCGCCCGGATAGGTCGCAGCCTGGATCTTGTCCAGGTCGCCGCCTTCGGCCAGGGCGACCTGCGCCACGTTGCGCACGAAGTCCTGGAAGGAGTCGTTGCGGGCCACGAAGTCGGTCTCGGAGTTGATCTCGACCACGGCGCCTGAGTTGCCCTCGGCGGCGACGCCGACCAGGCCCTCGGCGGCCACACGGCCGGCCTTCTTGGCCGCGGCGGCCAGGCCCTTCTTGCGCAGCCAGTCGACGGCGGCTTCCAGATCGCCGCCGGTCTCGGTCAGCGCCTTCTTGCAATCCATCATCCCCGCACCGGAGGACTCGCGCAGTTCTTTGACCAGCGCCGCTGTGATTTCAGCCATGACGGAACCCTTTTTCTTTCAAGTCTCGAACGCCCTTGGGGTCATCCCCCGGGCAGGTTCTACAGGAGTTTCTTTGCCGTTCGGGGAAACCGGTCCGAACAACCCACCTGGGCCGGCCGGCTCCCCGTTTTGCTCGGCACCGGTTTAGGCCTGCTGGGTGCTTTCCTCGGCAGGCGCTTCAGCCTCGGCGGGGGCAGCCGCCTCGGGCGCAGCCTCAGGCGCGGCTTCCGCAGCGGCCGCTTCCTCGGCCGCCGGCGCTTCCGGCAGGGCCTCGACCGGGCCCTCGACCGACTCGCCGACGTCGCCGCCGCTGGCGCTCATCTCGGCCTGGATGCCGTCCAGCACCGCGTCGGCGATCAGGTCGCAATAGAGGCTGATGGCGCGCAGGGCGTCGTCGTTGCCCGGCACCGGGAAGGTCACGCCTTCCGGGTTGGAGTTGGAATCGAGGATGCCGATCACCGGGATATTGAGGTTACGCGCCTCGTCGACGGCGATGTGCTCCTTGTTGGTGTCGATGACGAAGAGCACGTCCGGCAGGCCGCCCATCTCCTTGATGCCGCCCAGCGCGCGCTCCAGCTTGTCGCGCTCGCGGGTCAGGACCAGCAGCTCCTTCTTGGTCAGGCCGCTGTGCTCCTCGGACAGCTGCTCCTCCACGCTGCGCAGCCGCCTGATGGAGTTGGAGATGGTCTTCCAGTTGGTGAGCATGCCGCCCAGCCAGCGGTGATTGACGTAGTACTGGCCGCAGCGCTTGGCGGCCTCGGCCACCTTCTCGCTGGCCTGGCGCTTGGTGCCGACGAAGAGCACGCGGCCGCCGCCGGCGACGATGTCGCGCACGGTGACCAGGGCCTGGTTCAGCAGCGGCAGGCTCTGCTCCAGGTCGATGATGTGAACGCCGTTACGGGCCCCGAAAATGTAGGGGGCCATGCGCGGGTTCCAGCGACGGGTGGTATGTCCAAAGTGGACGCCAGCTTCGAGGAGCTGACGCATCGAGGGGCTCGGAAGCGCCATAAGATCTTCTCCGGTTGGTCCACCGCGGGCCTGTCATCTGGCCCCTGGACCGCCGCAGAAATGGCGGAAAACCTGGGGTTTCAGACACCGGAGCGACTGTCGGGATTTCTCCCCGAAGGCCGCATTGCCCGCGTGTGAGATTGAAAGTGCGCGGGTGATACCCCCTGGGACCCCAAGAATCAAGTGAAAAAGGCCAGGATTCCGCCCCTTCCCGGACCCTTTCGCCCCCTTGCCGGGGGCCCTAGATCCGGTAGCCCGCGGCTTTCAGACGGCCCACGATCCGGCGGCGGACCTCCTCGCCCACGGCCAGGCCCCACTGATGGCTCGCGCCCATGGCCTCCTGGGTGAGCAGCGGCAGCTTCTGCACCACGCTGCGGCCTTCGGGCGTGCTGTAGAACTCCAGCAGCGCCTCGACCTCGGCCTCCGTCAGGTAATCGTCGTAGATCGGAATGGTCTGCTCCAGGAAGGCGTCGATGGATTCCCGGAAGGCCGCCTCGGCCTCCTTGAGGGCCAGGTCCCAGACCTCGTCGGGCACGTCCGGCAGCACCTCGCTGAGCACGGCCCGCTGCTGCTGCAGCACGTCGGGCAGGACCTCGTGCAGCAAGCTCTCGGTCTGGCTGGTCTCCAGCAGCTCACGGATCATGTCGAGCTTCCTGGTCTGGGCCTCCGCCGGGCCGCCCGCCGCCAGGCCGGCCAGCAGCAGGACGCAGACAGCGATGATTCTCGCAAGAGCCGCCATTGGCCCCTCCCACATTCACATGAAGGGGGCAGTCTAAGGCCCGCGGAACAAAGGCTTAGTTAACAAAGCGCTAGCTAATGGGGACCAAAAAAGCCCGGATTTCTAGCGGTCCTGCATGACCACGCCGGGCACGGCCTTGATGGCCTGGCGGATTTCCGGGGACAGGCGGTAGGTCTGGCCCAGGTCGAATTCGACCTCCTGGTCCTCCAGGGTGACGATGAGGCGGACCTTGCCCCGGCCCCTGCCCTCGCGCTCCAGCAGCGCCTTGAGGCTCTCCAGGGGGGCCAGCGAGTTGAGGTGAATATCCAGGCCCTTGGAGGCCCGCGCGGCGGCGTTGTCGAGGGGCTCCAGGGACTGGGCCGTCAGGCGCGGTTCGTCGCCTTCGCGGGGCTCCGCCGAGACCCGCAGCAGCAGGGTCTGGCCGCCTTCCAGCAGCTCCCGGTGCTGGCCCAGGGCTTCGGAGAACAGCGTCACCTCGAAGACCCCGGTGGCGTCGGAGAACTGCACGAAGGCCATGCGGCTACCTTTGCGGCTGTTGATCTCCCGCTTGCTGTTGAAGATGCCGGCCAGGGTGTAGAGGCCCGAAGCGCCGCTCTCCTTCAGCTGCACGTAGGTCGTGGCCTGGATCTTCTCCAGGGTGGCGCCGTAGGTGTCGAGCGGATGGGCCGAGAGGTAGAAGCCGATGGCGCCGAACTCGTAGTTCAGGCGCTCCATCTCCGGCCAGTCCTCGCATGGCCGCAATGGCAGCGGCGCCGGCTCCGTGTCGCCGGCAGCGCCGAAAAGGCTCACCTGGTCGCTGTCGCGCTCGCTGGCCGCGGCGCTGGCGTGGCGCACGATGGTCTCCGCCGCGTGATAGACCTGGGCGCGGTTGGGGTTGAGACAGTCGAAGGCCCCGGCGCAGGCCAGGTTCTCGATCTGGCGCTTGTTGATCAGCTTGGCGTCCAGGCGGTGGGCGAAATCGGCCAGGCTCTTGTAGGGCCCCTTTTCGCGCCGCTCGGCCGAGACCGCGGCCATGGCGTTGGCGCCGACATTCTTCAGCGCCGCCAGGGCATAGCGGATCGCCGGCGTGCCGTCGTCCTGCACCTCGACGTCGAAGTCCGGCTCCGAGCGGTTGATGTCCGGCGGCAGCAGCGGAATGTTCAGGCGCTGCAGCTCCTGGCGGAAGACGTTCAGCTTGTCGGTGTTGCCCATGTCGTAGGTCATGGACGCGGCGAAGAACTCGACCGGGTAGTTGGCCTTCAGGTAGGCGGTCTGGTAGGCGACCAGGGCATAGCCGGCGGAGTGCGCCTTGTTGAAGCCGTAACCGGCGAACTTGTCGACCAGGTCGAAGACGTAGTTGGCGCGCTCCTTGGTGACGCCCTTCTCCATGGCGCCCTTCACGAAGATGTCGCGCTGGGCATCCATCTCCGCCTTGATCTTCTTGCCCATGGCGCGGCGCAGCAGATCGGCCTGGCCCAGGGTGTAGCCGGCGAAGACCTGGGCGATCTGCATCACCTGTTCCTGGTAGATGATGACCCCGTAGGTGTCCTTCACCACCGGCTCGATGGTCTCGTGCAGGACCTCCGGCTTCTCCTGGCCGAACTTGCAGGCCACGTATTTCGGGATGTTCTCCATCGGGCCCGGGCGGTAGAGCGCGACCAGGGCGATGATGTCCTCGAAGGTGTCGACATGGGCTTCGCGCAGCAGGCTGCGCATGCCCGAAGATTCAAACTGGAACACCCCGGTCGTCTCGCCGCGGCTCATCATCTTGAAGGTCTTCTGGTCGTCCAGCGGGATCAGCGAGAGATCGATCTCGACCCCGCGCCGGGCCAGCAGCTCACAGGCCCGCTGCAGCACCGTCAGCGTCTTCAGTCCCAGGAAGTCGAACTTCACCAGGCCGGCCTGCTCGACGAACTTCATGTTGAACTGCGTCACCGGCATGTCGGAGCGCGGATCGCGGTACAGCGGCACCAGCTGGTCCAGCGGCCGGTCGCCGATGACCACGCCGGCCGCGTGGGTCGAGGCGTGGCGGTAGAGCCCCTCGATGCGCAGGGCGATGGTGATCAGCCTGTCGACCGTCTCGTCCTCGCGGCGCATCTCCTGCAGCACCGGCTCGCCGTCCAGGGCCTGCTGCAGGGTCACCGGGTTGGCCGGATTGTTGGGCACCAGCTTGCAGATGCGGTCGACCTGCGGATAGGGCATCTGCAGCACGCGCCCGACGTCGCGCAGCGCCGCGCGGGCCTGCAGCTTTCCGAAGGTGATGATCTGGGCGACGTGGTCGTAGCCGTACTTGTTCTGGACGTAGCGGATCACCTCGTCGCGGCGATCCTGGCAGAAGTCGATGTCGAAGTCCGGCATCGACACGCGTTCGGGATTGAGGAAGCGCTCGAACAGCAGGGCGAAGCGCAACGGGTCCAGATCGGTGATGGTCAGCGCCCAGGCGACCACCGAACCGGCGCCGGAGCCGCGCCCCGGCCCAACCGGGATGTCGTGCGCCTTGGCCCACTTGATGAAGTCGGCGACGATCAGGAAGTAGCCGGCGAAGCCCATTTCCTGGATGACGTTCAGTTCGAACTCCAGGCGCTCGCGGTAGGGCCTGGCCGCCGCTTCCTTCGCGGCCTCGTCCATGCCCTCCTTGAAGACCTGCTTTTGCAGGCGTTCCTCCAGGCCGGCTTCGGACTGGGCGATCAGCTCTTCCTTCTCGCTGCGCCCGCCCTCCGTGGTGAAGGGTGGCAGGATGGGGCTGACGAACTCGGGGAAATAGGCGCAGCGCTCGGCCACCACCAGGGTGTTGTCGATGGCCTCCGGCAGATCGGCGAAGAGCGCGCGCATCTCCGCGGCGCCCTTGAAGGCGTGGTCCGGCGTCAGACGGCGGCGGTCGCTCTGGGAGATGTAGGCCCCCTCGGCGATGCAGAGCAGCGCGTCGTGAGCCTCGTAATCGTCGGCCGTGGGGAAGAAGGCCTCATTGGTGGCCACCAGGGGCAGGTCGTGGGCGTAGGCCAGTTCCAGCAGGCCCGGCTCGGTCGCCTCCTCCACCGGCAGGCCGTGGCGCTGCAGTTCCACGTAGAGGCGACCGGGAAAGATGCCCATGAGGCGCTCCAGCATGGCCTCCGCGGCGTCCTTCTGCTCTGTGGCCAGCAGGCGCCCGACGGCGCCGCCGGACCCGCCGGTCAGCGCCAGCAGGCCCTCGGCATGTTCCTCCAGGACCTCCAGACTCACCTGGGCGGCCTCACTGGGCTCGCTTTCCAGGAAGGCGCGGGAAACCAGCCGCATGAGGTTCTTGTAGCCGGCCTCGTTCTGCACCAGCAGGACGATCTGGTCGGGGGCCGGCGCGACGCCGCCGTTGTGCGGCTCCGCCGGCTCCCGCGTGATGTGAAGCTGGCAGCCGATGATGGGCTGGATACCGGCCTTCTGCGCGGTCTGGGCGAACTCCAGGGCGCCGAAGAGGTTGCCGCTGTCGGTCACCGCGACCGCCGGCATCTTCTGGTCCTGGCACAGCTTCACCAGGGCCTTGACCGGGATCGCTCCTTCGGAAAGCGAATAGGCCGAATGGACGCGGAGGTGAACGAAGTCAGCGTGGGACATGGGGACATTTTGCCCGCCGGGGCGGAGTCGTGTCACGGGTGAAGGGCTGTGGGTAGGTGCCGGTTCCTGGGGGTAAATCGCTGCGGGTCCGCCTGACCGTCGTTACTGCTTGCCATCGGCGGGCATCGCGGGTCGGCCATGCCAGTAGTGATCGGGGACGGACCAGATCGCCTCGGTCAGCAGGGGATTGGGGACATCGAACCTGCGGCGCTGCTCCATACGGGTATCGGCGAAGATCGACTTGATCGCCGGATGGGAATTGAAAAGCGCCATGAACGAACCGTCTTCATAGGCTTTCTTCAGACCGCTTTCCAATGCCTCGGCCAGCGCGGCGTTGTCTTTGTTGACGAAGAAAAAGCTCGCGAAGGGGTAGACCAGCATCACATCCGATTCCACTGCGAGCGACGCGTGCTCCGCCTTGTATCTTGCCACGTCGCCCCGTGCCTCGTGGACGCCTCGAAGAAAGCAGTCAAAACGACGGTGCTCCAGCATGGCGGGCAAGTTATTGGACAGGGCCGTAACCACCATGAATCCGGCGGCTTCGAGGATCGTCACGTCAGACCACCCCTGTCCCTGGCCGATGCTGAAACGCTTCAAATCGTCGATGGTCTGGATCGCGGAAAAAGCGGGCTGCTGGTCGGCGTTTATGACACAGATCCGATAGCCTTCCAGTCCCCGCAACAGGGGAACTCGGATGGGCCGGAAGCGCTGCTCGTAGTCGGCTGAGGTTCCGGCCCAGATGAAATCAATGCGTCCCGCTTCCAGCTCTCGGGCCGCGCGCGCCTGCGTCATCCGCTCTTTGGTAGCCTGCAGCTTGTAGTCCCGCCCGGACCGGTCTATCGCCAGTTCGATGACCCGGATCGCATAGTCCCACCGAGGATCGTCGGAGGACCTGGAATAGACAATCGGTTGGGTCGCAGCCGCCGGCGCATGTACCAGCACGATTGCCCCCAGGAAGACGAGCATAAACTGCGCCGCCAGAAGCGATCGAATCGGCTTGGTCGTTTTGGCGATCGCTGATGGCATTTCGCTCTCTTGGGGTTTCCGATGGTCGCGGCTGTCGGCTGAATGCACTGTCGTGCCCTTTTTCCACCGGCCCAGCCATCTAGTCACATTAATTAATGTATCGCATCGCCTGTTCGAAGGCACAACAGCCGCGGGAGCGCCCGAGAAGCACCCCAGCGTTGCGCACAATCCGTGTGGTGAATGGTCTTCCAGCCGACCGTGCGGGCGGCATCGACACTGGCCAGGGCGTCATCTACCGGCAGCGTGTTTTCAGGCCAAAGACCGCTACGCTGCAGAGCGGCGTCGAAGAACGCGCGCCTCGGGATTGGCGGAACAGAGCCGAGGCGGCTTCCCCTCACCCCTCGACGATGTGGCCGTGCTCCAGGCGCAGGACCCGGTCCATGCGCTGGGCCAGCTCCATGTTGTGGGTGGCGATGACCGCCGCCAGGCCGCCCTCGCGCACCAGGCCCATGAGCTGGGCGAAGACCCCGTCGGCGGTGTCCGGGTCCAGGTTGCCCGTCGGCTCGTCGGCCAGCAGGATCGAGGGGTCGTTGGCGAGGCCGCGGGCGATGGCCGCGCGCTGCTGCTCGCCGCCGGAAAGCCGCGCCGGGCGATGGGTCAACCGCTCGGCCAGGCCGACGGAGGTCAAGAGCGCCGTCGCCTTCTCCCTGGCCTCGCCCTTGGAGACCCCGGCGATCATCTGCGGCAACACCACGTTCTCCAGGGCCGAGAACTCGGGCAGCAGGTGGTGGTACTGGTAGACGAAGCCGATGGCCCGGCGGCGCAGTGCCGTGCGCTGGGCATCGGAGAGGTTCAGGCAAGCCTCCCCGTCGATCAGGACCTCACCGTCGTCGGGCCGCTCCAGCAGGCCGGCGATCTGCAGCAGGGTAGACTTGCCGGCGCCGGAAGGGCCGACCAGGGCGACGATCTCGCCGCCGCTGACTTTGAAGGAAGCGCCCTGCAGCACCTCCAGCTTCTCGCGGCCCTGCTTGAAGACGCGGCGCACCCCGCGCAGTTCCAGGCCCTGGCCGTTGCGGCTGCCGACCTTCTTGAGGTTCCCTGCCTTACTCATAGCGCAGGGCCTCGACCGGATCGAGCCGCGCCGCGCGCCAGGCGGGATAGAGCGGCGCCAGGAAGGACAGTGCCAGCGCCAGCCCCACCACCAGGATCACCTCGCCCGCGTCGACCTCCGCCGGCAGGCGCGAGAGGAAATAGATCTCCGCCTGGAAGAGCTGCGTGCCGGTCAGGTTCTGCAGCACCTGGCGGATGCTCTCTATGTTCAGGCTGAAGACCAGGCCGAGGACGAAGCCGAAGGCGGTGCCCACCACGCCGATGCTGGCGCCGCTCAGGAAGAAGATGCGCATGACCATGCCGCGGGTCGCGCCCATGGTGCGCAGGATGGCGATGTCCCTGCCCTTGTCCTTCACCAGCATGGTCTGGCCCGACAGCACGTTGAAGGCGGCGACCACGATGATCAGCGAGAGGATGAGGAACATCACGTTGCGCTCGGTCTGGATGGCGCCGAAGAAGGCGGCGTTGGAGCGCTGCCAGTCGACCGTGCGGTAGCCGGTCCCGAGCGCCGCCTGCATGGCGTTCAGGGTCGCCCGGGTGTGGTCCGGATCGTCGACGAAGACCTCGATCGCATTGACCGCCTTGGGCAGGCGGTAGAAAAGCTGCGCGGCCTCCAGCGGCATGTAGATGAAGCCGTTGTCGTACTCGTACATGCCGACGTCGAAGAGCGCGGCGATGCGGTAGCTCTTGAGGCGCGGCACCGTGCCGATCACGGTGGTGTTCCCGGAGGGCGAGACCAGGGTGATCTTGTCGCCGACCCAGACGCCCAGTTTCTGCGCCAGGCGCTGGCCGATAAGGATGCCGTCGTCTTTGCCGTAGTCGTCCAGGCTGCCGGCGACGATGTTGTCGGCCAGGATCGGCCGCGCCGCCACGTCTTCCGGGCGCATGCCGCGCACCAGGGCGCCGGTGGCCGAACCCTCGACCGTGACCATGACCTGGCCCTGCACCTGCGGGGTTACGGAGACCACGCCGGGCACCGTCATGAGGCGCTTGTCGAGGTCGTCGAAGTCCTGGATCGCCGGGCCGCTGGAGAACACCGTCAGGTGGCCGTTGACGCCCAGGATACGGGCCAGCAGTTCCTGCCGGAAGCCGTTCATCACCGCCATGACGATGATGAGCACCGCCACGCCCAGCATGATGCCGAGGAAGGAGAAGACGGCGATGACCGAGACGAAGCCTTCCTCGCGGCGGGCGCGCAGGTAGCGCGAGGCCACCATGCGCTCGAAGGCGTTGAAGATCATCCGGCCTCTGCCCTAACCAACCAGCTTGGCGATGGCGGCCTCGGGCGACAGCTCTTCGCGCTCGCCGTTACCGCCGCGCTGCTTCAGCTCGACGACGCCGTTCTTCAGGCCGCGCGGGCCGACGACCAGCTGCCAGGGCAGCCCAATCAGGTCCATGTTCGCGAACTTGGCGCCGGCGGACTCGTCGCGGTCGTCGTAGAGCACCTCGACCCCCGCTTCCGAGAGCTGGCCGTAGAGCTTGTCGCAGGCGGCCGTGCAGTCCGCGTCGGCGGCGCGCAGGTTGACGAGGCCGACCTTGAAGGGCGCCACGGACTCCGGCCAGATGATGCCGTTGTCGTCGTGGCTCGCCTCGATGATGCCGCCGACGAGGCGCGAGACGCCGATGCCGTAGGAGCCCATGTGGATCGGCACGGTTTCGTCGTCCGGCGTGGTGACGAAGGCGCCCAGGGGCTCTGAGTACTTGGTACCGAAGTAGAAGATATGGCCGACCTCGATGCCGCGGCCGACGTAGCGCCGATCCGCCGGCACCGCCGCCTCGAAGGCGGCCTGATCATGCTTCTCGTCGGTGCGGGCGTAGAGGTTGGTGAAGTAGTCGACCACCTTCTGCACGCTGGCGTCGTCCTGGTAGTCGATGTCGGAGCCCAGCACGTCGTAGTCCAGGAAGTCGCGGTCGCAGTAGACCTCCGACTCGCCGGTCTCGGCCAGCACGATGAATTCGTGGCTGAGGTCGCCGCCGATCGGCCCGGTCTCGGCCTCCATGGGGATGGCCTTTAGCCCCAGGCGCGCGAAGGTGCGCAGGTAGGCGACGAACTGCTTCTGGTAGGCGCGCCGCGCGCCCTCGTAGTCCAGGTCGAAGGAATAGGCGTCCTTCATCAGGAACTCGCGACCGCGCATGACGCCGAACCGCGGGCGCACCTCGTCGCGGAACTTCCACTGGATGTGATAGAGGCCCTTGGGCAGGTCGCGGTAGCTCTTGGCGCCGTTGCGGAAAATCTCGGTGATCAGTTCCTCGTTGGTCGGGCCGTAGAGCATTTCGCGCTCGTGGCGGTCGGTGATGCGCAGCATCTCCTTGCCGTAGTCGTCGTAGCGCCCGGACTGCTTCCAGAGGTCGGCCGATTGGATGGTCGGCATCAGCAGTTCCTGGCAGCCCGAGGCGTCCTGCTCCTCGCGGACGATCTGCTCGATCTTGCGCAGGACCCGGTAGCCGAGCGGCAGCCAGGAGTAGATCCCGGCGCTGGCCTGGCGGACCATCCCGGCGCGCAGCATGAGCCGATGGGAGACGATCTCCGCCTCCTTCGGGGTTTCCTTCAGGGTCGGCATGAAATACTGCGAAAGGCGCATACGAAGCTCGTGTGGTTGGTACAGGGTGCGGGCACAGCGGCTGCCGGCCCCGAAAATGACGGGGAAACAGCCGCTTCGCAAGGCCTACCGGCCCCCGATGGCTCAGGGGAAGGCGTGAAGGTTGTATAGGGGAGCCCCAGGGCCTTGTCCACGCCGCCTTGGCCAGGGGGACAGCGGCTCGCGGGGCGGCGGGCCTACTGCCCTTCGGCGCGGTCCCGCACGATGCGCTGGCAGCGGGCGGCGAGCTCCGCCTCGGCCTCGCTCTGCAGCGGCTGGCCGTTGAAGATGGCCCGTCCCGTGGCGACGTCCACCACCACCTCGCCAATGAAGATGTCGCCCTTGTAGTTGATGCCGTTGGCCGGGATGCCGTAGCGCTCGAAGAGGTCCACCTCGATGGGGATCACCACCGCCTCCGGCAGCACCAGGCCCCCATCTCCCTCTGGGCCGCCGTTCAGGTCGGCGGGCACCACCGGCTTGCCGCGCACGTCGCGGCCGGGCTGGTAGGCCACGTCCGGCGCCGGGTAGTGGCGGGCGAGACGCGCACAGTCGGACTTGGTGATGGTGAGGTAGCCATTCTCCGCCGCGGCCGGCGGCACCGGGCCCAGGGCCGCCAGAAAAGACAGGATGACGCCAGGCAGGAAGCGGCGTAAGGCGATCAGGGGATTCATGGCCCGAGCCTAGGATCTGCGCACTTAACAAAGCAATAAACAAACCGGATGGTGGTTCTATTTCAGATAGAGGATGCTCAGCGCAATACATCCGGCAGTTCTACCTCCGCGCAATTGTTGCAATGCAACATGGGGTATCTGCATAACATTGTTAGAAAATGGGTGACGGCGCCCCCCGAATGGGATATTACTCATGCCCGTAAGAACTGCGCGAAACAGCGCAGCGCGGCCCAGGTTTAGGGTGGACACGCCTTCAGACGGCCCTTCGGGGCCGTCCAAGACCAAGAGAACCTGAAAAATCAGGTCCATAAGCTGAACAGGGAACTGGCGAAGGCAAGCTGCGGCTTGCCTATTTTTTTGCCGTTTTCGCGGATTTCTGCCGCCCCGCCGCCATCCAGGGTGGAGAACGCCGGGCAATCTCCTGATAGACGGGGCAACTTTTGCGATGGGCGCCGGCCAGATAGCCGGTGCTCATGAGGAACTCGCCGACGATCTCGCCGCCGGTGAACTTGAAGGTCTTGCGGAACAGCTTCACCCACTCCGCCTTCTCCAGGGGGTGATGGGCCTCGATCCAGCCCTTGAAAGAGCCGTAGTCGCGGCGCAGCTCGACGATGCGCTGGGCGTTGACGATGGCGGCGTTGACCTTCAGGCGGTTGCGGATGATCCCGGCGTCGTTCAGCAGCCGGGCCCGCTCGCGCTCGCCATAGGCCGCCACCTTGTCCACGTCGAAGCCGTCGTAGGCGGCGCGGAAACCCTCCCGCTTCTTCAGCATCAGCTCCCAGGACAGCCCCGCCTGGTTGATCTCCAGGATCAGGCGCTCGAAGAGCACAGCTTCGTCTTCGACCGGGAAGCCGTATTCCCGGTCGTGGTAGTGGGCATGGACGGGGTTGCCCGGGGCGTAGTCGCAGTAGCTGGTCATTTGGGTGCGCTGGTGCCCAGGGGTGTGTACTCGCGGAAAGTGATCCAGCCCTGGTCGATGACCACGTAAACGCCGGTCCAGATCACCGCCGCGATGATGGAGGTCGCCAGCACCTTGCGCCACATCATCGGTTTTTCCGGGGCTCCGGGCTCGTGGCCCGGCTCGGGCTCCTCGGTCCGGTTCACACCCCAGGGCAGCACGGTGAGCAGCACCACCATCCAGATCATTCCGTAGACAAGAAGGCCGGTAAACCAGGTCATGGACGGGCTAAGCCTGTTCGAGCTCGACCAGGGTGCCGCAGAAGTCCTTTGGATGCAGGAACAGCACCGGCTTGTCGTGGGCCCCGATCTTCGGCTCGCCGTCGCCCAATACCCGGGCGCCCCCCGCCTTCAGGTGGTCGCGCGCGGCGATGATGTCGTCGACCTCGTAACAGACGTGGTGGATGCCGCCGGCCGGATTGCGTTCCAGGAAGCTGGCGATGGGCGAGTTGTCGCCCAGGGGATGGAGCAGTTCGATCTTGGTGTTGGGCAAGTTGACGAAGATCACCGTCACCCCGTGCTTGGGCTGCGGCACCGCCGCCGAGACCTCGGCCCCCAACATGCTGCGGTAGACACCGGCCGCCGCCTCCAGATCCGGCACCGCAATGGCCACGTGGTTCAACCTGCCGATCATTCCGTTCCTCCTCCGCGTTTCCGGTAATTTGTGGCCCGCCGCCGCCAGGCGCAAGGGCCTGGACGGCCGCAGGCCGATGGCTCCTGACAGCCCCGGTCAGCAGTCATTCGAAACGAATGACATGAACCCCGTCATTCGAAACGAATGACATGGACCATGGTCATGGGCTTCTTGCCGAGCAGGCGGTTGACGGTGCGGCGTACGGCCAGGCGGGCCGCCTCCTCCACCGCCGCGTCGTCCTTGCGCTCGCGCCGGCCGAGGCGCTGGATCGCGTCGTGGATCGCGAT
>JBNKHC010000264.1:0-33258 GCA_050290145.1 Kiloniellaceae bacterium
AATACCTACCTGAACTTCGGCGAGGACTGGCAGACCGACTTCACCATCGCGGTGGACCACCGCGCGCGGCGGGTTTTCGAGGAAGCCGGGATCGACCTCGCGGGCTATGAAGGCAAGAGGGTCCGCGTGCGCGGCTGGCTGAAGTCACGCAACGGACCGATGATCAGCGTGACCCACCCGGAACAGATCGAAGAACTGGAAGACTGATGATCGTTTTGCTCCGCACCCTCTGCTCGGAACTCGTCCGCTCGGAACTTGGGCGGCTGCGCGGCCTGCTTGCGGCGCTGCTGCTGCTGCCGCTGCTGGCGGCCTGCGCCACCGCGCCGGGCACCGGGCGCACCTTCTTCACCGGCGGCCTCTCCGAGGAGGGCGAGGCGGAGATGGGCCGCGAGCAGCACCCCAAGGTGGTCGCCGAATACGGCGGCGCCTACGGCGATCCGGAACTGAACCGCTACGTCACCAGCATCGGCAACTTCCTGGCCAAGACCTCCGAGCGCCCGGACCTGGATTTCACCTTCACCATCCTCGACACCCCCATCGTCAACGCCTTCGCCCTGCCCGGCGGTTACGTCTACGTAACGCGCGGGCTGCTGGCCCTGGCCAACAGCGAGGCGGAGCTCGCCGGGGTGCTGGGCCACGAGATCGGCCACGTGACGGCGCGCCACACGGCGGAGCGCTACGGCCAGACCGTGGCCGCCAACATCGCCGGGGTGGGCCTGGGCGTGCTGCTGGGCGGCGAGGCGGCGCAGGCGGGCAGCGTGGTTGGGGCCCTGGTGCTGCGCAGCTATTCGCGCGAGCAGGAGTTCGAGTCGGACATGCTGGGCGGCCGCTACCTGGCGCGCGCCGGCTACGACACCTCGGGCATGGCCAGCTTCCTCAAGCAGCTGCAGGCGCACAGCCGCCTGGAGGCCGAGCTCGCCGGCCAGCCGGAAAAGGCCGACGCCTTCAACATCATGCAGACCCACCCGCGCACCGCTGACCGCATCGAGCGCGCCCTGGCGCAGTCCGGCGCGCAGCCGGTGGACGATCCGCTGGTGGCGCAGAACCTCTACTTCAGCAAGATCGACGGCATGATCTACGGCGACAAGGCGGACGAGGGCTACATCCGCGGCCGCACCTTCGCCCATCCCAAGCTGAAGTTCGCTTTCGAGGTGCCGGAGGGCTTCCGCCTCTACAACCGGCCCCATGCGGTCATCGCCCGCGACGGCGAGGGCAAGGCGGTGATCCAGTTCGACCGCGCGCCGAAGCCCTACGACGGATCGATGAAAGACTACCTGACCCGCGTCTGGGGGGCGCAGGTGCGGCTCAGCGGCGTCGAGGCGATTACCATCAACGGCATGCCGGCGGCGACCGGCACCCTTTCCGGCAACGGCAAGGACTACCGGCTGCTGGCGGTGCGCTACGACAGCCGTTCCATCTACCGTTTCATCTTCCTCTCCACCTCCGACCGAACGCCGGCGCTGAACCGGCCGTTCCGCGAGACCACCTACAGCTTCCGCAAGCTCTCCGACGCCGAGGCCGCGGCCCTGAAGCCGCGGCGCATCCGCATCTACCAGGTGCAGTCCGGCGACACTGCCTCGAGGATCGCCGCGCGCCTGCCCTTCGGGCCGGCGGAGAACCTGGAGCGCTTCCTGGCGCTCAACGGCCTCAGCGAAAACGCGAGGCTGCAGGCCGGGCAGAAGGTCAAGATCGTCGTCGAATAGGCTCTTTCACCCATGACCGAGGCAGCACCCGGCGGCGGCGCCGACAAGACCAACGCCCAGGTGGCGGGGGAGCGCTGCGGCTGGCGGCCGACCATTGCCGGGGTGCTGATCTCCGGCTTCGGCCTGCTGGTGCTGGTGGCGGTCTCGGCGGTGCTGCTGGTGGCCCTCGGCACGGCGCAGAAGAACACCGTCGCCCTGCTGCGCCAGACGGCGGACACCGCCGTCGCCGGCCTCATCGACCGCATCGACATTCACCTGGGCGCGGCGCGCGATCAGTCGGAATTCCTCGCCGAGCTCGTCAAGACCGGGGATCTCGACCCGGGCGACCGCGAGGAAATGACCGACGCCATGCTGGGGGCGCTGGCCGCCGCGCCGCAGGTGACCGGCATCGGCTACTTCACGCGGGACAGCTGGTCGCTGCGCGTCGGCCGCGACGCGAAGGGCGTCCTGCGCCTCTACGAGCAGCAGGAGAGCGATCCGGAAATCCGGCAGCTGGTCGAGACGACCACGGCGGAAACGCCGACGCGCTGGGGCGGGGTCTTCTGGGTGCCCTCCCTGAAGCAGCCGCACCTGGCGGTGACCACGCCGGTGGTCCACGAGGGGCGCTATATCGGCGTGATCTCCTCGGTGGTCTCGGTGCGGGCGCTGTCGCTTTTCGTCGACGACTATGCCCTGCAGACCGGCTTCCACCCCTTCATCCTCTATGGGCAGGACAAGGTGCTGGCGCACCCCGCCCTGATCGATGGCGGCCAGGGCCTGGGCCCGGAAAAGCCGTTGCCGGACCTGGACGAGGTCGGCGACCCCCTGCTCGCGAACATCTGGAACGACGACCGGCAGCCGATGGAACTGCTGGAGGATTTCCGCGGCTCGATGCTCGGCCACTGGCGGCAGCTGCCCGGCGACGAGGTCTACTACCTCTACCGGGTCATCGGCGGCTATGGGCCGAAGCAGCTCTACATGGGGATCTACGTGCGGGAGAGCGAGATCGATTCCTCCGAGACCGACCGCCTGGTGCTGGCCAGCTGGATCGGGCTCGCCATTCTTGTGCTCTCCCTCATCACCGCCGTGGTGCTGGGCCGCAAGATCGCACGGCCGGTGCGCGACCTGGCCGAGGCGGCGCGCGCGGTCAGCACCTTCGAATTCCGCCGCGTGCCGCGGGCCAAGGGCAGCGCCTTTCGCGAGCTGAACAGCGCGGCCAGCGCCTTCAACGCCATGCTGTCCGGCCTGCGCTGGTTCGAGACCTACGTGCCGCGCAGCCTCGTGCTGCGGCTCATCCAGCTGGGCGAGGACGGCGTGCAGTCCGAGGAGCGCCAGGTCACGGTGATCTTCACCGACATCGCCGGCTTCACCGCCGCCAGCCAGAAGCTGGCGCCGCGCGAGACCGCCGACTTCCTCAACCATCACTTCGGGCTGCTGGCCGCCGAGATCGAGGCGACCGGCGGCACCCTCGACAAGTACATCGGCGATTCCGTCATGGCCTTCTGGGGCGCGCCGGACGATCAGCCGGACCATGCCGAGCGCGCCTGCCGGGCGGCGCTGGCTATCGACGCGGCGCTGGAGCGCGACAACCGCGCGCGGGTGGAGCGGGGCCTGCCGCCGGTCCACTTACGCATCGGCGTCCATTCCGGCCCGGCCATCGTCGGCAACATCGGCGCGCCGGGGCGGGTGAACTACACCCTGATCGGGGATACGGTGAACCTGGCCAACCGGCTGGAGGCCTTCGGCAAGGAGGTCACGGCCGAGGAGCACGCCGCCGTCGTCCTGCTGTCGGCGGCGACGCGCGCGCAGCTCGGCCCGGCCTGGCAGGTCGAGGATCTGGGCGCCCACCAGATGCGCGGGCGCGCCGGCAAGATCGGCGTCTTCCGGCTGCGCGGGGAAGGGTGATCCCTCAGATTTCCGCGAACAAGTCCGCCGGGCGGCTGACCCGCTCCAGCAGCAGGCCCTTCATCTTCTGCAGGGCGCGCTGCTCGAGCTGGCGCACCCGCTCCTTGCTGACGCCCAGGGCCTGGCCCAGCTCTTCCAGGGTCGCCGAATCGTCGCTCAGGCGGCGCAGGCGGATGATGGTCTGCTCGCGCTGGCTCAGCTCCAGCAGGGCTTGCTCGATCCACTCGTTGCGGGTCATGCCGTCGTGGATGGAGATCACCAGGTCCTCAGGGTTGGCGCGCTCGTCGGTCAGCTGATCCTGCCACTCGGTCTCGCCGTCCTCGCCGATGCGTACGTTCAGCGACTGGTCGGCGATGGAAAGGCGGCCTTCCATGTGGTTCACGTCGGCCAGCGGCACCGACAGCTCCTCGGCCACGGCCTGGCGGCCCTCGTCGTCGAAGGGCCGGCCCGAGGCCTCCTCGATCCGCGCGCGCAGGCGGCGGAAGTTGAAGAACAGGGTCTTCTGCGCCGCCGTGGTGCCGGTGCGCACGATCGACCAGTTGCGCAGGATGAAGTCCTGCATGGCCGAACGGATCCACCAGGAGGCATAGGTCGAAAAGCGCACGTTGCGCTCCGGCTCGAAGCGGCTGGCGGCCTGCAGCAGACCCAGGGTGCCCTCCTGGATCAGATCGCTCATCGGCAGACCGTAGTTGCGGAACTTGGCGGCCAGGGAGACCACCAGCCGCGTGTAGGCGCGGATCAGCTCCTGCAGGGAATCCTCGTCGCCGTCTTCGCGCCAGGAGCGCGCGAGGTGGTATTCCCGGTCGCGGGAAAGCAGGGGCTCGGCCATGGACTGCCGGATGAACCGGGCCTGGGCCCGCTGGGCCTGCGAGTCTTCGAATTGAGGCATGCTTGCCATCTCCCAACCTGCGCTCGGCGAGGCTCCCGCGACGAGCCTTCCGGCACTTACCCGACCATAACACTAGGGGATACGCAGGGGGCTTGGCTATGGATCACCACACGGCTCGCGATTTGTTGAAGGCAGACACCCGGTCAGGTTGTGCGAACAGGCGGCGCCGCGGCGATGCCGGTTGCAAAAATCACATTGTTTTTCAGTGATTAGGCTTCGATCTGCTCGACCAGCTCACCGTCCTCGGTGAAGCAGGCGGCCAGCAGCGGGCCGCCGAAGCCGCAGCCGGCATCGACGGTGGCGGTGAAATCTCCCACTTCCAGGCCTGGGTGTTGCGGGCAGAAACCGCGCACCACCCGGCGATAGCCGCCGTAGGGCTGGGAGAGGCCGGAAAATCCGCTGCTGCCCCACCAGAAGCTGTCCTTCTGCGCCTCCAGGGGCCTGTTGGGGTCCAGGCCGGCGTTGACGAACAGCAGGCCCCAGGGGGATGCCCCGGCGCCTTGGTCCGGCGGCGGGCTGTAGGCGGCGCGGCGCAGACTGCCCAGCAGCTGCCAGTGGCCGGGGTGGTCCTGGATGCCCTGGCGCAGGGCGCCGGTCCAGCGGGTCAGCTGGCGCGGGCCGGCGGCGGCCTCGCGCAGGCCCTCGGACGGGCTGAAGCCGTAGGCCTCCAGCGTGGCGGCGAGGCCCTGGTCCAGCATCCATTGCAGGACGGCGCGCGGGTCGGTGGCGAACTGCAGCTGCAGCAGCTTCTGCCACATCTCCTCCTGGCTGCCGCGCAGGTGCACCACGTCGCAGGCGAAGGCATCGGGCCGCGCCATGAAGAGGCCGCGGAAGCGCAAGAGCGCGTCCAGGGTGGCGGTCACCGCCGGGCCGCGCCCGATGAGATTGCCCAGGTAGACCAGGCGGTCGCCGTAGCGCAGCCGTCCCGTCAGCTCGCGGTGCAGGCGGCCCAGCGCTTCGGCCTCGCCGTGAATGGAGGACACCGCCCAGACGCGATGGGGACCGCCACGCCGGATGCTGCGCAGAATCGTGAACTTTTGCCGATCCCCCATAGTGTCGGCGCTCAATCCTCGAATAGTTGGCGACCCCGGCCGCAGAATCTCACGATTCGCCGGTTTTGTCGGGGACAATTTGCTGTGAAAGGTGGGACGGAGGAAGGCAGAGGCCTAAAGAAACCGCCCTGCTCTTGCAGCCAAGAGCAGGGCGGTCGCTGTAAGGTCCTGAAATCGCGCGTCAGGCGGCGAGCAGCTTTTCCAGCTTCAGGGCTGCTGCGGTCTCGTCGATCTTTTCGACGGCGGCCAGCTCGCGGGCCAGGCGGTCGAGGGCCGCCTGATACATCTGGCGCTCGCTGTAGGACTGGTCCGGCTGGTCGGCGCTGCGGTGCAGGTCGCGCACCACCTCGGCGATCGACACCGGGTCGCCGGAGTTGATCTTGGCTTCGTATTCCTGCGCGCGGCGGCTCCACATCGTGCGCTTGGCGCGGCTGCGGCCCTTCAGGGTGGTCAGCGCGGTGTCCATCATCTTGCGGCTGGACAGCTTGCGCAGGCCGGAGTTGGCGGCCTTTTCCACGGGCACCCGCAGGGTCATGCGGTCCTTTTCGAACTTGATGACAATCAGGTCGAGGGTAATGTCACCGACTTCTTGCGTCTCGATCCCCAGCACACGGCCGACGCCGTGGGTCGGGTAAACAACATAATCACCTTCACCGTATTCGCTTTTTGCCATGCTCCGCTCTCTCCAATCGGCATCTGGTTCAGTCGAGGCATCCCCCTCTACGGAACGTCACACCCGACCGAATTTATCCTCAACGCCTGTCCGGGACCGTCGCACAGCGCGATGCGCTCACAACGCAATGCCAGGTCACCTCATTTGCCGCCAAGTCCCGATAGCCGGACTACTTGGAGGCCTTCGCTGCTTTCCGCCCTCGACTTGGGCCTTCGGCGACCCTTACGCAAGAGTGGGAGACGAAACGAACAACCGCGCCATCGGTTTTCCGACGGCGCGCCGCTGTTTCTCAGATTTTCATGTAACTAATTTATCACATTGACTGTGGAAAAACAACTACCGCAGCTGCGAAATACCGTTGTTTTCCTTGGAAACACTGGGGCTCAAAGGCGCCAAGGGCCGCGGTGGTTAATACCGCGGCCCTGGCCATTTGATCCGCAGGGATTAACTAAAGAATTTAATCCCAGCGCTATTGCGGCCCCACAGTAGGCCGCCGGCGCTGTTCTGCGGGCTTCAGCCGTCGGTATTGCCGGGCTTGTCCGAAAAGTACTTCTTATACTTGTCCGCCTCGTCGCGGTGCTCGTCGGCATCGGCCGGGGCCTCGCCCTTGCGCGTGATGTTCGGCCACTTGTTGTCCGAGTAGTCCCGGTTCAGCTCCAACCAGGCCTCCGCCTGCGGATCGGTGTCGGGAACGATGGCCTCTGGGGGGCATTCCGGCTCGCAGACGCCGCAGTCGATGCACTCGTCGGGGTGAATGACCAGCATGTTCTCGCCCTCGTAGAAGCAGTCCACGGGGCAGACCTCGACACAATCCATGTACTTGCACTTGATGCAGGCTTCGGTGACGACATAGGTCATCGACTTCACTCTCCTCATGCGGCCGCCCGGCGGCGGCACTCCAGCGGTTATCTCTCCGTGACGCCGCGGCCGCTCGGCGGCCGCCGGCTAGGGGTGGGTCAATCCTCCAGGCCGTGGCGGGCCAGCACGCGCTTGCGCGCCAGTCCGCTGTCGCGGTCGCTGACATGCAGCAACCCGGCCAGGCGGCGCATCAGGCTCGCCTCCAGGTCATGCAGTTCGCCGTCGGCGTAGGCGACCTCCCACAGCATTTCCATCATCTCGATCCGCTCTTCCGGCGAGAAGGCGTTCTTGATCTCGCGGGTGAAGCCGAAGACTTCGACCGATTGCTCCACCTTGTCGCGCGCCGCCTGCAGCAGCGCCTGGCTCTCCGCCGCGCTCAGGCCGAAGCGGCGCTCCACCAGCTCGGTGATCTTGGCCCGCTCCTCGGCGCCGAAGTCGGCATCCATCTCGGCGGCTTCGACCAGCAAGGCGGCGGTCGCCAGCTGCAACCTGTCGGCGCTGCCGCCGGCCGCGTCGCGCGCGTCCGGGCGGTCGCCCAGTAAAGCTTTCAGTCGCTCAAGCACGGCACTGGTTATCACCCCCCGCCAGGGCGTGCAACCCCAGGCAACTTGCGGTCTTTGGGCCTTGCCGGGGGGGCGACGTCCTGGCATAGCTTGCACCCTATCGGAGGCTCGAAAGCATGTCCGACAACAGCGTCCCGCCCGGCGAGAAATCGCGTGGGAATCCGTCCGGGAACCCGGATGAGAATTCCGCCGACGCCCGCCTGCACGCCCCGGCGACGCAGCGCAACCGCCGGCCCATCGCCCAGGCCCTGGCCGTCTGGCTGTCGCCGGAGGTCCAGGCCGGCGGGCGGGTGCTGGAGGTGGCCAGCGGCACGGGCGAGCACGCGGTCTATTTCGCGGCCTGCTTTCCCGGCCTGACGTGGCTGCCCAGCGACCCGGATCCGGCCAACCGGGCCAGCATAGAGGCCTACCGCCGGGCGGAGGGCACGGCCAACCTGGCGCCGCCGCTCGACCTCGACAGCACTGCGGCATCTTGGCCGCTGGACGGCCCGGTGGACGCGGTGGTCTGCTGCAACATGATCCATATCGCGCCCTGGGCGGCGGCCAAGGGTCTGATCGCCGGCGCGGCGCGGGTGCTTGCGCCGGGCGGCGGCCTCTTCCTCTACGGGCCGTTCAAGCGCGGCGGCGTCCACACGGCGCCGACCAACGAGGCCTTCGACGCCTCCCTGCGCGCCCGCAACCCGGCCTGGGGGGTGCGCGACCTGGAGGCGGTGGCCGCGCTGGCGGCAAAGGCCGGCTTCGCCGCGCCCCGGGTCGAGCAACTGCCCGCCAACAACCTGGCGGTCTGGTTCGCCAGGCAAAGCCAGTAACGTCAGCCGCCGAGAAAGCAGTCCATCCCCGTGAGCACGTCCCCGCCGACCGATCCCTACCCCCGCTCCTACTACGTCGCCACCGCCAGGGAGCTGCAGCCGGCGCCGCCGCTGGCGGGCGAGGTGACCTGCGACGTCTGCGTCGTCGGCGGCGGCTTCACCGGAATCGCCACGGCCCTGCACCTGGCTGAGCGCGGCTACAAGGTGGTGGTGCTGGAGGCCCAGCGCATCGGCTGGGGCGCCTCCGGGCGCAACGGCGGCCAGCTCTCCGGCGGCCAGCGCGTCGATCCGGAGACCATGGCCGGGATCGTCGGCAAGGAGCGCGCGCGCCTGCTGTGGGAGCTGGGCGAGGAAGCCAAGAACCTGGTGAAGGAGCGCGTCGCCCGCCACGGCATCGCCTGCGACCTGAAGCCCGGCATCATCGGCGCCGGCATCAAACCGGATGATGCCAAGGAGATGCAGGACCACGCGCGCTTCCTGCGTGACGACTACGGCTATGAACACATCTGCCCGCTGAGCCGGGAGGAGCTGCGCGGCCTGGTGGCCAGCGATACTTACCACGGCGGCTACCTGGACAGCGACGCCGGGCACCTGCACCCGCTGAACTATGTCCTCGGGCTCGCCCGGGCGGCGCGGGAGGCCGGCGCGGTGATCCACGAAATGACGCCGGCCCTGGAGATCGTCCGGCACGACGGCAAGCCCGGCGTGCGTACGGCGGCGGGCCGGGTCGCCGCCGACTTCCTGGTGCTGGCCTGCAACGGCCACCTGGGCAACCTGGCGCCGTCCATCACCTCGACCATCATGCCGATCAACAACTTCGTCATCGCGACGGAGCCGCTGGGCGAGGCGCGCGCCCGCGCGCTGATCGCCAACGACGCGGCTGTGGCCGACAGCAAGTACGTGATCGACTACTACCGCTTTTCCGCCGACCACCGCCTGCTGTTCGGCGGCGGCGAGAGCTACCGCATGAACTACCCGGCCGATATCGCCGGGCTGGTGCGCAAATGCATGCTGCGCGTCTTCCCGCAGCTGAGCGACGTCGCCATCGACTACGCCTGGGGCGGCAAGGTGGCCATCACCATGAACCGCCTGCCGGCCTTCGGGCGGCTGGACGGCAACATCCTCTACGCCCAGGGCTTCTCGGGCCAGGGCGTGGCGCTGACCACGCTGGCCGGAAAGGTGATCGCCGAGGCGGTGGCCGGCCAGGCCGAGCGCTTCGACGTCTTCGCCGAGATCCCGACGCCGCGCTTTCCCGGCGGCGCCTTGCTGCGCTGGCCGAGCCTGGTCGTCGGCATGCTCTACTACTCGCTGCGCGACAAGCTCTAGAGCGCCAGCCTCACAGGGCGCGGGCGATAATGTAAAAACCCAGCAGCAGCAGCGCGGCGAAGAAGACCTTGCGGAAAAGCGGCTCCGGCAGGCGGCGGCGCAGCGCCTGCCCCAGCGCCATGCCGATCAGCGCGGGGGCCAGCGCGGCGGCGGACAGCAGGCCGAGCTCGGCGCTCAGCAGGCTGTTGCCGCCCAGCGCCAGGCCCAGGAAGACGGTGGAGGTGAGGAACAGCATCCCCATGGCCTGGATCAGCTGGTCGCGCGGCAGGCCGATGCCCTGCAGGAACAGCACGCCGGGCACCACGTAGGATCCCGTCATGCCGGTGACGACGCCGTTCACCGCGCCGATCAGCGGCCCGGCCCAGACTGCCCGCCGCGCGGTGATGCTGAGCCGCACACCGGCCAGGCTGATGAGCGCGTAGATCACCAGCACGATGCCCAGCAGAACGGAGAGCCAGCGCGCCTCGACGCGCGTCAGTGCCAGGGCGCCGAGGAAGATGAACAGCCCGGCCGCCAGCAGGAAGGGCCAGATGCGGCGCAGCACCTGCCCCGTGCCGCCGCCGGCCAGCGACTGCCAGATGTTGGTGACGAAGGCCGGCGCCAGCATCAACGCCATGGCCTGCGGCACGCCGAAGGCGACGGCCAGCAGCGCCAGGGCGATTGTCGGCAGGCCGAAGCCGACCACGCCCTTCACGAAGCCGGCGAGCAGGAAGACAACGGTGATGGCCGCCAGCGTGAGAGCGTCGAACATGCGTTATCTTAGAAGTGGCCCGCGCGACCGGGAAGCGCGGCTTCAGTCTTCCGTGCGCTAACGACCTCTATTCGGTGTCGCGCAGCTTCTCCAGCGCGCGGCGGTCGCGCTTGGTGGGGCGGCCGCTGCCGGGCTCGCGTTGGGCCGTGGCGAGCGCGTCGGGCGTTCCCTTGGGCAGGCGGCTTTCGGCTTCCGGCGGCTTCAGGTCTTCGTAGAGGCTTTGGGCTTCGCTGGCCGGGCCGCGGCGGGTGCCGAGCGCCAGCACCTTCACCACGCGGATGTGGCGCGCCTGGGGGAAGGTCAGAACGTCACCCACCTTCACCTTGTAATGGGCCTTGACCACACCCTGGCCGGAGAGGCGCAGCTTGCCGGCCTGGCAGATCTGGGTGGCGAGGCTGCGGCTCTTGAAGAAGCGTGCCTGCCACAGCCACTTGTCGGCGCGCAGTCCCGGCCCGTCGCTCACGCGCGCGTCCTCATCCGCCGCCCCGTCATTCGCCACCGAGGGCCAGTTGCTTCAAAATGGCGAAAGGCGAGTCGGCCATGCGCTTTTCCTCGCGCCGGCGCGCCTCTTCCTGGCGCGCCTTGCGCGCCGCGATGGCCGCCTTGTCCTGCGGCTTGCGTCCCGGCCCGGCTTTACTGCCAGCTTTGCCCTTGGCCTTGCCTTTGCCTTTGGTCTTGTGGGCCGCCTTGGCCTTCCCGGCCTTCGCTGCGGCGGCCTCTCCGGCGGTTCCCTCGGCGGGCCTGGCCGCGGCTGCCTTCCTGGGCCGACCGTTGTCCCGGCGCGGTCCCTTGCGCATGAAGGCGGGGCGTCCCTCGGCGTCCTTGCAGCGGCGGTAGCCGAGGGCGAAGAGGATGGCCTCCAGGTCTTCCACGCCGCAGTCCGCCAGGGCGCAGAGCGCCTCGTCGGCGGCGAAGGCGACGCGGGCGGGCTTCCTGGCGCGGGTTTTTCTCTCGGGGGCGTCTTTCCCGTCGGCCTTGGCCTCGGGCGCTGCTTCGGCCTGCGGTTCCGCCGCTGGCGTCTCAGCCGCCACTGTCGCCGCGGCTTCGGTGGCCGCCGTCACGTCAGGTTCGGGAACCTCCGCCGGCGCGGCCGCGTCGGCTTCGCTGGTCGGCGCTACGGTCTCCGGTTTCGCGGTCTCCGGTTTCGGCGTGGACAGCTTGTGGGCTTCGCGCGACAGGCGTTCCAGCACGTCGGCGCGCACCGCCAGCGCCGGGCCGCTCTTGCGCGTGACCCGGCGGTAGCCGACGGCGTGGCAGAAGGACTCCAGCGCCGGCACGTTGGCGTAGGTCTCGCCCGGCCCGGCGGCCAGGTCGAAGGTCTTTGCGCCCTCCGGCGGCAGGGCGGGCAGGGGGCAGCCCTGGCGGATCGCCCACAGCCGTGCGCGCAGCGCCAGCATGCGCGGCTGCTGCAGCTTGGGCAGGAACAGGCTGGCCGCGCCCAGGCGCACGCCCAGCGTGGCCAGGGCCTTGCGGTCCGCCTTGGTGAGGGCGGTGAGCTGCTCCTTCAGCGGCCGGCGCGGCAGGGTGCCCAGGGCTTCCACCAGCTGGAACAGCAGGCCGCGGCCGGGCGCGGTCAGCTCGGCCGCCTCCGCGGCGAAGAGCGGCTTCAGCTGGTTGCGGATGTGGCGGTTCAGCCAGGTGGTGGCGCGCTTGCGCAGCCTCTCACGGGCAGGTCCGTCCAGGAAGTCGCTGCGCAGCACCTCGATGCGCGGGGTCAGCACGGTGTCGCCGGCGGCCAGCCGCGCGAAGGGCGTGCCGCGCCAGGTCAGCTTGTCCTCCACCAGGGTGAAGGCGCCGTCGTTGTCCTGCTCCAGCTGCTTGATGCGCCGGGGGATCTCGCCGGTCAATGCGCGCCGCGCCGCGGTCAGCAGGGGGCGCGCGTCCTCGCCGGTCACTTCCTCGTCGGGCTGGAAGTTGAAGCCCTGCAGGCGGCCGACGAACTCGCCCTCCACCAGCACCTCGCCGTTCTTGCGCACCGCGCCGATCAGCTCGCCCTCGCCGCGCAGGCGGCGCACCAGCACCGCCGTGCGGCGGTCGACGAAGCGCTGGGTCAGGCGTTCGTGCAGGGCATCGGACAGCGAGTCCTCGATGGCGCGGGCGCGGCCCTGCCAGTGGCCGTTGTCCTCCAGCCAGTCGCCGCGGTGGGTGATGTAGGTCCAGGTGCGCACGTGGGCGATGCGCTGGATCAGGTGGTCGATGTCGCCGTCGACGCGGTCCAGGCGCTGCAGCTGCCCGCCGACCCAGTCCTCCGGCAGGCGCAGGTCGTTGCGCATCAGGCGGGTATAGATCTGGGACAGCAGCTGTACGTGGTGGTCGGAGAGGATCTTGCGGAAGTCCGGCACCTGGCAGACCTCCCACAGCAGGGCCACGGAATCGGCCGAGGTGGCGAGCTGGGCGATCTCCGGGTCGCGGGCCAGGGTGGCCAGCGCCATCTGGTCCTCGGCATTGCGCACCAGCAGCAGTTCGGGCCGCGGCGGGCGGCGCTCCAGGCTCTTCAGCAGGCTGACCGGGTCGTGGAAGTCCAGGTCGATGTTGCGCCAGTGCACGAAGGAGATGGGGTCGAAGCTGTGGTTCTCCACCGCCTCGACCAGCTCTTCGCTCAAGGGGCCGATCTCGCTGGTGGTGCCGAAGGTGCCGTCGCTCATGTGGCGCCCGGCGCGCCCGGCGATCTGGCCGATCTCCGGCGCGGTGAGGCGGCGGCGGCCGCGCCCGTCGAACTTGCGCAGGCGCGCGAAGGCGACATGGTCGAGGTCCAGGTTCAGGCCCATGCCGATGGCGTCGGTGGCCACCAGGTAGTCGACCTCCCCGGCCTCGAAGAGGGCGACCTGGGCGTTGCGGGTGCGCGGGCTGAGCGCGCCCAGCACCACGGCGGTGCCGCCGCGCTGGCGGCGCAGCAGCTCGGCGGTGGCGTAGACCTCGGCGGCGGAGAAGGCGACCACGGCCGAGCGCGGCGGCAGCCGCGTCAGCTTCTGCGGCCCGGCGTAGCTGAGGGTGGAAAACCGCGGCCGGGTGACGAACTCGGCCTCCGGCACCAGCTTCTGCAGCACCGGGCGGATGGTCTCGGCGCCCAGGAACATGGTCTCGGCGAGGCCGCGGGCGTGCAGCAGGCGGTCGGTGAAGACGTGGCCGCGCTCCGGGTCGGCGCAGAGCTGGATCTCGTCGACCGCCAGGAAGGAGACCGGCCGGTCGACCGGCATGGACTCCACGGTGCAGCAGAAGTAGCGCGCCCCGGGAGGAAGAATTTTTTCCTCGCCGGTGACCAGCGCGACCTGGTTCTTGCCCTTGATCTGGACGATGCGGTCGTAGTTCTCGCGGGCGAGCAGGCGCAGGGGAAAGCCGATCATGCCGCTCGAATGGCCGAGCATGCGATCGATCGCCAGATAGGTTTTGCCGGTATTGGTGGGGCCGAGGACGGCGGTCACCCGGCCTTTCGCGAAGAGCGACATAACACCTCAGAGAATCGGGACTTTAGCGTCCCATTGCAAGTGTTCCCTTGGGGATTCCCAGGGCGGCCGGATGGTATTTGCGCGGCAATTCCGGGGCGTCTTTTGGGAGCTTAGTCCTCGTCCTCCGGCGGCGTCACCAGCGGCACGAAGGCGACCGGCAGGATGACCTCCTCCTTCAGGCCGCCGTCCTCGCCCTTCTCGATGCGCAGCAGGCGCTGGGTCGAGGTGAAGCGGAAGCCGCCATCGGGCGGGCCGAGCGGGATGATCATGCGCCCGCCGCGCTTCAGCTGGTCGACCAGGGCCGGCGGAATGGCCGTCGCCGCGGCGGTCACCAGGATCGCGTCGAAGGGCGCGGCCTCCGGCCAGCCCTTGGCACCGTCGCCCTGGCGGCAGTGGACCTTGTCGTAGCCCAGGTCCTTCAGGCGCTGTGCGGCCTCCTTGGCCAGCTCCGGCAGGGCCTCGATGGACCAGACCTCGCAGCCCAGCTCGGCCAGCACCGCGGCCTGGTAGCCGGAGCCGGTGCCGACCTCCAGCACCCGGGCGCCCGGGCCGATATTCGCCTGGTCGGTCATGATGGCGACGATGTAGGGCTGGGAGATGGTCTGGCCCAGGCCGATGGGCAGCGGCTGGTTCTCGTAGGCGTAGGCCTCCTCCATCATCGGCACGAAGGCGTGGCGCGGCGTGCGGGCCAGGGCCGCGTGGACCCGCGGGTCCAGCTTGTCCTTGCCCAGCCAGTGCGCGGTCTCGGCGACCTCGGCGTCGATGAGGTGCAGCATTTCTTCGCGCTCTTTCGCCCGATCCGCCGCTTTGCGGTCTTCCGCCATGGCGTCATCTCCCCCTTTCCGGCCCCCTTCGGGCGGCCAAGAGACTTGCAGTCAACATGGATTGCGCACATATGTCACGCGGTCGCGGGCCCGGCCCTCCGACAAGCGAAGGTGGACCGGCGACCCGGACCCTCTGGAAACCCAGCCGCGCCAGCAGGATCCAAACGGACAGCAAGAGACGGACGGAAAGGTTATGGCGGAAGAACATCTGAGCTTTCAGGCCGAGGTCAGCCGGCTTCTAGATATCGTCGCCCACTCGCTCTATTCGGAGAAGGAGATCTTCCTGCGGGAGCTGATCTCCAACGCCTCGGACGCCTGCGACCGGCTGCGCCACGCGGCCCTCACCCAGTCGGACCTGCTGGGTGACGACAGCACCTTCAAGATCCGCCTCAAGGCCGAGCCCGCCACCAAGACCCTGACCGTCGCCGACAACGGCATCGGCATGAACCGCGAGGAGCTGATCGAGAACCTGGGCACCATCGCGCGCTCGGGCACCGCCGCCTTCGTCCAGCAGCTGGAGAGCAAGGCCGAGGGCGCGAACCTGATCGGCCAGTTCGGCGTCGGCTTCTACTCCGCCTTCATGGTGGCCGAGAAGGTCGAGGTCTCGACGCGGCGCGCCGGCGAGGAGCAGGGCTGGAGGTGGACCTCCGACGGCAAGGGCGAGTTCACCATCGCCGAGGACGCCGAGGCCCCGGCGCGCGGCACCCGCATCGTCCTGCACCTGCGCGAGGCCGAGGTGGAGTATCTCGACCCCATACGCATCCGCCAGATCGTCGCCACCTATTCCGACCACATCGCCGTGCCGGTGGTGCTGGAGTCGAAGAAGGAAGACGAGGCCGACGAGACCCTGAACGCCGCCTCGGCGCTGTGGACCCGGCCCAAGAACGAGATCACCGAGGAGCAGTACAAGGAGTTCTACCACCACGTCGGCCACACCTTCGACGAGCCCTGGCTGCGCCTGCACTTCAAGGCCGAAGGGGTGATGGAGTACACCGGCCTGCTGTTCATTCCCTCGCAGAAGCCCTTCGACCTCTTTCATCCGGACCGCAAGCCCGGCGTGCGCCTCTACGTGAAGCGCGTCTTCATCACCGACGACTGCTCCGAGCTGCTGCCGCCCTACCTGCGCTTCCTGCGCGGCATCGTCGATACCGAGGACCTGCCGCTGAACGTCAGCCGCGAGCTGCTGCAGAACAATCCGCGCCTCGCCAAGATCCGCCAGGCCATCTGCAAGAAGGTGCTGGGCGAACTGAAGAAGAAGGCGGAGAAGTCGCCGGAGGACTACGCGACCTTCTGGAACACCTTCGGCGCGGTCTTGAAGGAAGGCCTCTACGAGGACGGCCAGCAGCGCGAAAGCCTTCTGGAGCTGGCGCGCTTCCGCTCCACCACCCGCGACGGGCTGGTGAGCCTCGCCGACTACGTGAAGGAGATGAAGCCGGGCCAGGAGGCGATCTTCACCATCACCGGCGACGACCCCGAGGCGCTGGCCAAGAGCCCGCAGCTCGAAGGCTTCGCCGCCAAGGGCATCGAGGTGCTGCTCCTGAGCGACCCGGTCGACGACTTCTGGCTGTCCACTGTGCCCGACTACGACGGTAAGCCCTTCAAGTCGGTGACCCGCGGCGGCGTCGACCTGGAGAAGATCGGTGAAGAGGGCGAGAAAAAAGAGGGCGGGGAGGAAAAGCAGGACGCGGCCGACCCGGCGATCGATTCCCTCATCGCCTTCGTGAAGCTGACCCTGAAAGACGCGGTGAAGGACGTGCGCGCCTCCAAGCGGCTGACCTCCAGCCCGGTCTGCCTGGTGGCCGACGACGGCGATCTCGACATGCACCTGGAGCGTCTGCTCAAGCAGCAGCACCAGCTCGACCACACCTCTTCGCGCATCCTCGAGGTCAATCCTGGCCACGCGCTGGTCAAGGCGCTGGCGGGGCAGGTCGGCAAGGACGGTTCGGGCCAGCTGGTGGAGGACGCCGCCTGGCTGCTGCTCGATCAGGCGCGCATCATCGAGGGCGAGCCGCTGCCCGATGCGGCGGCCTTCTCGCAACGACTTTCGAAGCTGGTGGAAAAGGGCCTGCTGGCCGGCTAGCGCGCGCCGCGCTTACGCTTCGTGGCGCCTGTCTGTTTTTTCCACTCTGGCCGTCATCCCGGCCAAGCGCGCGCTAGCGAGCGCGAGCCGGGATCCAGGTGGCGGATGCACGAGCACTTGCCCTGGACCCTCGGGTCAAGCCCGAGGGTGACGAAGGGAGTTCGTGTTGCGAGCAGTGTGGAAACTGTGCGCTTGCCGTTTGGCCTCAGCCGCTGATCCCGTCCAGATCGATCATCGCGGCGCCGATCACGGGGCCGCCGCGGCCCTGCTGGACAATGACGCCGCAGCCGCCGCGGCCCTCGGCGCGGGCGGCGGCCAGATCCAGCGGGAAGGTCTTCTCTTCGCCGGTCCAGGTGCCCAGTGCCGTCATTTCACGCACCACGTTGCTGTTGGTCAGCGCGCGGCCGCTGTTCTCGCCGCGCGCCACCTGGGTCTTGTGGCTGTCGTCGAAGGTGACCAGCCACACCGTGGCGCCGCCGGCCGGCGCGGTTCCGGCGGAGAGCCGCACGCGGCCGCCGTCGGCATCCTCCAGGGTGACGGTCACGGCAGGCTCGGTCTTGGCGGATTCCTCGATGGCGCGGGTGACGGCGCGGCGCTTGCTGCCGACCACGTCGTGGCGCCCGTCCACCACGATCTGCGGCGTGTAGATGTAGCGCAGGCCCAGCTTGGCGGCGTAGTCGCGCTGGCGCTCGGTGTACTGCGCGGCGGCGAAAGGGTCCTTCCAGCCGATGTAGTCCCAGTAGTCGACGTGGAACGACAGGGCGAGCACTCCCGGCTGTCCCGCCAGCTCGCCCAGCAGTTCGTCGGCCGGCGGGCAGGAGCTGCAGCCCTGCGAAGTGTAGAGCTCCACCACCACGGGGCGCTTGGCGCCCATGCCCTCGGCCAGTTGCAGCGGTTGGCTGTCCTCGGCGGCGGCGCGGCTTTCGCGGGCCGGTTCCGCCACCCAGAGGGCAAGTCCGGCCGCAGCGGCCAGGGCCAGGGCGCTCAAGACGCTGAGTGCAGGGGTTCGACGTGAGGAGGTTTGGCGGCTCATAGGGAAGGACGTTACGGAGTTCCATGATCACAGGCCAGTCACGTTCGGGTGACGGTCCGGTGAGGCTTTTCCCTGAAGGAGACGGAATTCCTGTCGCCTCGCGGCGGCGCGGCAGGCTCAACCGCCGCGCGTCACGCGCACCTTGACTTCCATGTCGATGAAGTCCTCGGCGGCGCCGAAGAAGGTGCCCTGCAGGGGCACCGCCTGGAAGGGCTCGCGCGCCACGGCGACGCGGATCAGGTTGGCGCCGCCGACCAGGCCGTTGGTGGGGTCGAACTCCACCCAGCCGGCGCCGGGCAGGTAGACCTGCACCCAGGCATGGGTATCGCCGGCGCCGCGGATCGGATCTTCCGGGTCCGCGCCTTGGCCCGCGCCGCCGGGCAGGGTCTCGTCCAGCGCCGGGTCGTAGAGGTAGCCGGAGACGAAGCGCGCGGCCAGGCCCAGGGCGCGCACCGCCCCCATCATGAACATCGCCAGGTCGCGGCAGGTGCCGCTGCCCTTTTCCAGGGTCTCCACCGGGCTCTGGGTGCCCAGGGAATAGCGCCGGGCATAGCTGAACTGCTCGTGGATCGCCTTGGTGATGTTGACCAGCAGGTCCTGGGTGCGCACCTGCCCGCCGCCGTTGAGGAAGCCTTTCACCCAGGCGTCGATCTTGCGCTCCGGGTCCGGGTAGTCGCGCTCGGTCGAACGGCCGAGGTCCGGGATCTCCTCGGCCGGGTAGCTGAAGGGATAGGTCTGGGCGTAGGGCTCGATGACGAAGTCCGGGTTCTCCAGGCCGTAGTGCTCGATGACGATGCGGCTCTTGAAGCGCAGCTCCTCGGCCGGCTCGTCGAAGGAGGCGATGGCGATGGAGTTGGAGAAGACGTCGTGCATCCAGCGCACTTCCGCCCCCGGCGAGATGGTCAGGGCCGAGTCGGCCAGGCGCAGGTCGTGGCTGTCGCGCGGGCGGAACATCAGGCGATGCTCGCCGAAGCGTACCGGCCGCCGGTAGCGGTAGACCGTCGTATGTGTGACCGTCAGCAGATTCATACCGGCAGCGGGGCCATGGGGTTGGTCAGTGGGTTGCCGCCGTGGGCAAGGGGCGGCGGCGCCCGGAAAGTGGTGCGGCGATCCTAACGGATAGCTGCAAGTTCCCTCAAGATGTTGTAGGACATGACAGATATATTACTAACAATTGGTTTACGGCGTCCTCCGGGGCGCCGATTTTGTCACCGCCCGACGGCGGGCGCACCTTCTTCTTTAGGCTTCGGATCCTGGCGATGATCTACCTGCTGCGGCACGGCGAAACCGAATGGAACCGGCAGGGGCGGCTGCAGGGTCACGGCGATTCGCAGCTGACCGAGCGCGGCCTCTCCCAGGCCGTGGCCATGGGCGGGGCGCTGCGCCGGGAAATCGGCGACGCTGCACTGGCCGGCTTCACCCTGATGTCCAGCCCTCTGGGCCGGGCGCTGGCCACGGCGCGCTGCGTCGCCGCGGTCACCGCCCACGATCCCGCCGCCATCATCCAGGAGCCGCGCCTCAGGGAATGCGGTTTCGGCAAGTGGGAGGGGGAGATTTACGACGAGATCGAGGCGCTCTATCCCGAGGAGTGGCGCGCGCGCGAGGCGGACCACTGGAATTACCGGCCGCCGGGCGGCGAGAGCTACGCCGATGTGGCCCGGCGCGTCGGCACCTGGCTCGCCGAGCAGCGCGAGGAATCGCAACTCATCGTGGTCAGCCACGGTCTTGCCGGGCGCATCCTGCGCGCGCTCTACAGCGGCGCGCCCAGCGGCGATGTCTTCAAGATGACCGAACCCCAGGACGCGGTATTCCGGCTCAGCGGCGGGACGATCGAAAGCCTGCCGGCACCGCTCGGCGCGGGTTTCGGCGCGCCGGCCTGATCCGACTCCCAGCTTAGCGCCGGGCACCGTGATTCGGCTTGCGGTTCGGGCGGCCGCGGAGCCGGGCCCACCCCTTTCGCGGTAGTCCGCTTGCGGGGTTTCTCCGAAAGGGCACTGCTGTATGCTTAGGGCGCGCCCGGCGCCGGCGCAACCCGGCGCGCGGCCCGGGGGAGAAGACCCCCGAAAGGGTGGGGAAGAAGGCCGATGGAAACGGCCGTGGATCAGACACTCTGGGATCTCCTGGCGACCTACGTCGGCCAGCATGGCCTCGCCGGCTTTATCGGCGCTGGTGGCCACCAGGTGCTCTACTGGGGCAACCGCCTGCGCGGCTCGGGCAAGCTGCGCCTGCGCGTCCTCATTTTTTCCCTCCTCTATGCCGTGACCGGCAGCGGTGTCGGGCACTTCGTCGGCACTGACGGTGGCAGTGCGCTGCTCGCCCTGGGCGCCGGTTTCGGCTGGCCCGCCTTCATCCAGTCGATCAACGCCGCCAAGCAGATCGGCCAGCGCTTCTTCGGGGGCGAGGGCGGCGACGCGGCCGCCGATGCGGCCGGGACCCGGGGGAGCTGAGCCATGGTCTTCCTGGTGATGACCCTTTTGCTCATCCTCTTCGGGGCCTTCGTCGTGGATTTCCTGCTGACCGAGGAAGAAGTGAAGAAGTGGCGCGCCGCGACCAGGGAGTTCCGCAGCCGCTTCAAGGAGCTCGACGTCTTCGCCGCGACCGAGGCCTCCAACGTCTGGTTCCTCGGCCTCTTCAAGGCGATCTACGGGGAACGCTTCTTCTCGCGCCGCCGCCTCGCCGCCTCTGCGATTTCGACCCTGCTGGCCATGGTGCTGGTCGCCTATGTGCTGGAGATCTTTGCCGAGCCCGGGTTCCACATCCTCCTTCGCGGCATCGCCAGCGGGATGGTGAGCCTGTTGGTCATCAACCTGGTCGCCGACTATCTGTCGCTGCAGGAAACCTTCTGGATCATGAAGTGGAGTCAAGGACGCGGCTTCCTGGTCATCCTGTTTCTGTCATTGCTGGACTTGGTGCTCACCACCCTCATCTATGTCCTGACCGTCGGCGTCGTTGTGGTCTTCGCAGAGACGAACTCGCATCTCTTCGAGCCGCTCCTCGACCTGCTCGGCGAACCGGACTTCAGCCCGATCGACGATCTGCGGGGGATCGGCGGGTTTTTGATGATCCTCGGGTTTTCGACCTATGTGACGTCGTTCCTGTGGATCTGCTTTGTCGGCTCGGCCTTCGCGGTGCGCATCCTGCAGGTCGTCTCGCCGGCCCTGCAGCGCCTGATCGGCATCATCGGCACTTCCGAGCGTCCGGCCTTCGCCGTCGCCGGCTTCCTCTGCACCCTGGTGACGGTGACCTACGGCGCCTCGCAGGCGATCCTCTGGGCCAGCGACCGCTTGCTCTAAAGCCCGGCGAACGGGTGTCTGACGCAGCCTATCCGGGAAAACACCCCGGTCTTTTCTCCTGCGATGGCCGGCGGGGGCCCTGCCATGCCCTGTAAATACACTGTAAAGTTGTAAAAAATGTGCAGCCATTGCCTGCAAGGCGTGCCAAAAGGGAAGGTTAACCTCTAGAAATTAGGATTGCCGGTGCAGCACAGGTGTCAGCGGTACAGCGCCAGGCGATGTCGAATCAACGAAACCTCGAGGCCGCCGGGCAACCCGGTGAAGGCCTCTCTGGACAATTGGAATATCTGGGCGACTTGAGTGCGCGCCTGGCGGTGGCGGGCGACCCCGCCGCCCTGCTCGAGGCTGCCGTGACGGGGGCGCCGCAGGCGGGCGGCAAGGCCTTCGCCCGGGCGCTGCGCGGCATCTCCGATCTCGCCCTGGCCAACGCCGCGCTGCGCGCGCGCCTTACCGATCAGCTGCAGCTCAGCAGCAGCCTGGAGATGGCCGCGGACCTGCAGCAGAGCCTGCAGCCGCAGTGCACCGCCGGGCATCAGCCGATCTGGGGCGTCAACCTGCCGGCCCGCAAGCTCTCCGGCGACTTCTTCGATTTCTACCGCCTCGACGAGGCGCGCATCGCCTTCGCCCTGGGCGATGTTTCCGGCAAGGGCCTGAACGCCGCCCTGCTTATGGCCAAGACCATCAGCCTCTTCCGCTGCCTCGGCAAGCGCATTGACGCGCCGGGCGCGCTGCTGGAGGCCATCAACGCCGAGCTCTTCGAGACCGCCTCGCGCGGCATGTTCGTGACCATGGTCGCCGGTCACTACTGGCTCGCCAACGGCAAGGTCTGCCTGGCCAACGCCGGGCACCAGCCGCCGCTGTTGCGCCGCCGCGACCGCAGCTATGCCTCCTTCGAGGCCTCGGTGCCGCCGCTCGGCATGCTGCCGGCCAACCGTCCGCGCGAAGAGCAGATCGACCTCGACGGCGGGGAGCTCTACGTCTTCTCCGACGGGCTCACCGAGTACCGCTACAAGAGCGGCGAGGAACTCGGCGTCGAAGGTCTGGTGCTGCTCATCGAGTCCCTGGCCGAGGCGCCGCTGGCCCAGCGCCTGGAAGCGCTGCTGGCGACGCTGGACCAGGACGGCGGCTGGGAAGCCCGCGACGACCTGACGGTGCTGGCCATCGACGATTCCTGGGTCGCCGCCAACGCCGGCATCGAATCTCCCGCACCCGCCCTGCAGCAGGAGGCGCCATGACGGCCGCCGCGATCACCACGCCCGAGGCGGAATACCTGCTGGAGCTGCGCTTCCCCGCGCGCACCGACCGCATGGCCATGGTGCGCGACCTGGTGCGCAGCGCGGCGCGCTTCTGCGGCTTCGACGAGGCGGGCACCCATGACATCGTGCTGGCGGTGGGCGAGGCCTGTCAGAACGTCATCCTGCACGCCTACGAGGGCCGCGGCGACGGCCCCATCCTGCTCGACATCCTGCAGAACGCGGACAGCATGATCCTGCGGGTCACCGACTTCGGCCCGGCCGTGGCACCTACGGCGATGCAGCCGCGCGAGCTGCGCGAGCTGCGTCCCGGCGGTCTCGGCACCTACTTCATCCAGAACCTGATGGACACCACGGACTTCGGACGCTCGCCCAGCGGCGTCGGCAACGTGCTGCTGATGTCCAAGAAGAAGGATTCCTCGAAATGAGCCAAGCGGTCCGTGAAGTGAACGGCAACCTGGTGGTGAGCCTCACCGGCGAAATCGATCTGGACCGGGCGCCGGAGGCGCGCCGCCTGCTGCTCGACTGTGTGAAGCGCAGCAAGGATGTCCTCGTCGACCTCTCGGCGGTGACCTACATCGACAGCTCCGGCATCGCCAGCCTGGTCGAGGCGCTGCAGTGGGCCAAGCGGCGCGGCACCGATCTCTGCCTCATCGCGGTCAGCCCCCAGGCCTTGCGCGTCTTCGAGCTGGCGCGCCTCGACAAGGTCTTTGCGATTCACCCCGACCTCGCCGCGGCCCTGGCGGGCGACAGCTAGGAGCCGATGATGCAACGGGTCGCAGAAGGTATCGGCAAGGGCGTCCTGCGCGGCGCGGAAGAGGTCGGCTTCGCCGGCGCGCTCTTCCTGGAAGCCGTGCTCTGGGCCGTGCTCGGCCCGACGCGCCGCCAGCCGGTGCGCCTCACCGCAGTGGTCGCGCAGATGATGCAGATCGGCGTCGAGGCCCTGCCCATCGCCTCGGTCCTGGCCGCGACCATCGGCATGATGCTGGCGATCCAGAGCCTCTACAGCCTGGGGCTCTTCGGCGCCGAGTCCTTCGCCACAGTGGGCATCGCGCTCTCGGTGGTGCGCGAGTTCGCGCCGCTGATCGTCGGCATCCTGGTCGCCGGGCGGTCCGGTTCCGCCCTGGCGGCGCGCTTCAGCACCATGATGATCAACCAGGAGGTCGACGCGCTGAGGGTCATTGGCGTCTCGCCGGTGCGCTTCCTCGTCGCGCCGGCGCTCTTCGCCATGATGATCATGGTGCCTTGCCTCACCATGTGGGCCAACATCGTGGCGCTCAGCGCCGCCGGCCTCTTCGTCACCGCCGAGCTGGACATCAGTCTCGCCGCCTACTTCGCCGACGTGGTGGCCTCGCTTTCCGTCAACGACCTGGCGCACGGCCTGGGCAAGAGCGTGCTCTTCGCGGCGCTGGTGGCCCTGGTCTCGGCGGTCAACGGCGCCCTGGCCGACGGCGGCGCCGAGGGCGTCGGCCGGCGCACCACCCGCGCCGTGGTGCAGTCCATCGCCGCGATCATCATGGTCGACATGATCTTCGCCTTCGTCGTCACCGCGGGGTAAGCCATGGCCGCCGTCGCTCAAGAAACCCCGCCGCAGAAGGCGACCCAAGACCCGGTGGTCCGGATCAAGGGCCTGCAGGCGCACTACGGCGCCCGGCAGGTACTGCACGACATCGAGCTCACGGTGGCGCCGGGCGAGATCATGGTGATCATGGGCGGCAGCGGCTCCGGCAAGTCGACCCTGCTGCGCCATCTGGTGGGCCTCATGCGCCCGACGGCGGGCAGCGTCGAGCTGCTGGGCACGGACATCGTCAGCGCCTCGGCCAGGGAGCTGCAGCGCCTGCGCCGGCGCATCGGCGTCGCCTTCCAGGGCGGCGCACTGTTCAGCTCGATGAACGTGCTCGACAACATCATGCTGCCGCTGCGCGAGCACACGCAGCTCGACCGCCAGACCATGGAGATCATGGCCCGCCTCAAGCTGGAGGTGGTGAACCTGGCCGGGGCCGAGGCGCTGATGCCGGCCGAGCTGTCCGGCGGCATGGTCAAGCGCGCGGCCGTGGCGCGGGCCATTGTCATGGACCCGGCGCTGCTGTTCTTCGACGAGCCCTCGGCCGGCCTGGACCCGGCCGTCTCCTCGGCTCTGGACGACCTCATCCTCAAGCTGCGCGAGGCCATGAACATGTCCATCATCGTGGTGACCCACGAACTGGAAAGCGCCTTTAAGATCGCCGACCGCATCACGGTGCTGGACCAGGGGCGCATCCTCATGGTCGACGATGTGGCGGGCATCCGGCGCTCCGACAACGAGCGCATCCAGAACCTTCTCAACCGCCGTTCGGAAAACGCCGAGGTGGACGCCGAGGCCTATCTGCGGCGCCTCACCGGCGAGACGGCGCAGGCGGAAGCCCCCGATCCGGCAGGGGCCAAGCAAGACGCGGGAGCGATGTAGAACCATGCGACATCAGGGATTGAACTACGCCGCCGTCGGCGCCTTCGTTATCGCCATGGTGCTGGCGGTCCTCGGCGCGACGGTGATGCTGAGCGGCGGCACGGGACCGCGCGACCACTATTCCCTCGTCTTCGACAACGTCGCCGACGTGAAGTTCGGCACCCAGGTGCGCTACGAGGGCTTCCCCGTGGGCCAGGTCGAGTCCATCGAGCCCATCGTCGAGGAGGGCGCCACGGTCTTTCTGCTCGAGATCACGGTCGAGGAGGGCTTCGTCATCCCCAGCGACAGCGTGGCGCGGATCCACAGCTCACAGTTTCTCGGCGCCAAGACGGTCGAGATTCAGCGCGGCAGCGCCGCGACCGCGCTGCAGCCGGGCGCCCGCATGGCCTCGGCCCCGGCCGCCGACATGTTCGCCGCCATGGCCAGCGTCGCCGGTCAGGTCAACGAGCTGTCGCGCGAAGGCCTGAAGCCGCTGCTCGACAAGCTGGCGGCCCTGGTGGACAACGCCAACCACCTGCTCGACGCCGACGTGGCGCCGATGATCGGCTCGCTTAACGCCGTGGCCCAGGACACCCGCGGGCGCGTGCCGGAGATCACCGGCGAGCTGCTGGCCTTCATGCAGGAGCTCAACGTCACCCTGGCCTCGGTGCAGCAGCTGCTCTCGGAGCACAACGTCGCCGAGGTGCAGGAGACGGTGGAGAACGTGAACACGGTGTCGCAGGACCTGGTCACCATCACCCAGACGGTCCAGGGCACCCTGGTCCAGCTCGACAGCGTCGTGACCACCCTGGAAAGCGTCGTCGACAAGAACCAGGGCAACGTCAACGCCGCCCTCGACGACACGCGCTACATCCTGCGCTCCATCGCCCAGAACATCGACAGCATCAATCACAACCTGGCGGGCACCTCCCGCAACATGAACGAGTTCAGCCGGCTGATCCGGCAGAACCCGAGCCTGCTGCTGGGCGGCTCGGCGCCCGAGGAAGTCAGCGTCGAGACGCCGTCCACCAGCTCCCGGCCCCGGAGGGACAACTGATGAAGCGACTTCTGGTCCTGGCCTGCGCCGCGCCGCTCTTGGCCGGCTGCCTCGGCTCGGCGCCGCCGGTGCCGCGCGACCACTACTACCGCCTGCTGGTGCCGACGCCCGAGCAGAGCGCCGGCGAGGCGCCGTTGCCCGGCATCATGACGGTGGAGCTGCTGCAGGCCGACGGTCTGCTGCGCGAGCGCCCGCTGCTCTACAGCGAGAGCGGCGAGTCCTACGAGCTGCAGCAGCACAACTACCACTACTGGAACGATGCGCCGCCGCGCATGCTGCAGGACCAGATGGTGACCTACCTGCGGCGCAGCGGCGTCTCCCGCCAGGTGGTGACGCCGGACATGCGCATCCGCGCCGACTACCAGGTCAGCGGCAAGGTGCGGCGCCTTGAGCGGCTGCTTGGCGGCGGCCCCCCGCGCGTCTTCGTCGAGATCGAGCTGGCCCTCTTGCGGCTGAGCGACGACCGGGTGCTGGTGGTGGAGACCTTCAGCGCCGAGGAGCCCGCCGAGGACGAGTCGGTCGATGCCTCCATTGTCGCCTTGAACCGCGCGACGGCGGAAATCTTCGACCGCTTCCTGGCGCAGGTCCGCTTCGCCGCCGCCCAGGTGACCGCGAAGCGCTAAAAAAAGGGACTTCCCTGCGCACATACGGGAAAAGGCTTCTGCCGCCGGCAGGGGCCATTTCTGGTTTACCCACTTCCCTTAACGTTTCATTAACCTTATCTTGCGTAAGCAGGCCGCATCCGCCATCACCGGCAATGTTCAGACCGCTCCCGCATTTCACCGGGAGCACATATTGGGGAAAAAAGAGTATGACAGTGACGAAGACGCAACTGGCCGACGCCTACGCCAAGGCACTGACCAAGGCACTCGGCGATCAGTGGGGCGAGTTCAGCCGCCGGGACGCCAGCAAGCTCCTCGATGCGCTCTGGCCGGTCATGTCGGACCTCGCGCTCAAGGACACGAAGAAGACCGTGCCGGGCAGCGTGCCGATGGGCCACCTCGGCCGTCTCAAGATGCGCTACAAGGCGGCGACCAAGGCGCGCAAGGGCACCAACCCCTTCACCGGCGAAGCGATGACCTTCAAGGCCAAGCCCGCGACTCTGCAGCCGCGCTTCACCGCCGGCAAGGCGCTGAAGGACGAGGCCGCCAAGTACTCCAAGAAGCTCAAGTAAGCTGCTTAAGCTTCCGGAGCCTTCAGGGCTCCAATGAAAAAGGCCCCTGCCGTCGGCAGGGGCCTTTCTCGTTTCGGCTGCTTCCGGTGCGGGCGATCAGGCCGGCTTCATCAGGTTGCGCGGCAGGCAGCGCAGGATACCGCCGCTGCGATAGGGCTCGACCTGGTCGGCCGCCACGCTGGGCGCAAGGCGAGCGCCGGGGAGCTTTCCATCTGGATAAACCAGCGGTGCAACTGAGCCTTCGGACCCGAAGCAGGAGTAGCAGCGCCGCGCCGGCTGACGGCGCGGGCAGGCAATTCGTCCCTGGTCTCAGTACAGTCAAGAGGTGTAGATTTAGAACCGCAAACGAATGGCCGGGTAGAAACGGCCAGTGTTGGGAGGGAACAATGCCAGGCGGAGGGCTGCCGGGACGGCCAGGGTTGCCGTCCGGCGGCGCACATTCCGTTAATCGCCGACAGCTGCTCACCGGCATGGCCAGTGCCGGTGCGCTGAGCCTGATTCCGGGTCGCTCCCTTGCCGGCCCGGGCGAGGTTCGTTTCGGTCTCACCCCGGTCTTCCTCACCTCCGACCTGGAACTCCTGACTCAGCTGCGCGGCTACCTGTCCGGCGCCTTGGGGCGTCCGGTCACCCTGGTGACGCGACGGACGTACCAGGAGATCACAGCCCTGCTTCTTTCGGGTCAGCTCGACGCCGCCTGGATCTGCGGCTATCCCTTCATTCAGTATCGCGATCGGCTGTCCCTGGTCGCCGTGCCGCTGTGGCGCGGCCGGCCGCTCTATCAGTCGTACCTGATCGTCGACCAGGAAAGGACGGCGGAGGGCATCGAGGATCTGCGTGGTGACATCCACGCCTTTTCCGATCCTGACAGCAACTCCGGACACTTGGTGACCCAGGCGGCGCTGGCGGCGCTGGGGGATATCCCGGATCGCTTCTTCAGCAAGACCTTCTTCACCTACTCGCACCGCAATGTCGTGCGCGCGGTTGCGTCGGGACTCGCCCAGAGCGGCAGCGTCGACGGCTATGTCTGGGAGGTCATGAGCGAGCTTGAGCCGGAGCTGACCGGCCGGACCAGGGTTGTCCGCAAGTCCGAGTGGCTCGGCTTCCCGCCGGTCGCCTGTGCCAAGACGGCGGAGCGAACCGACCTGGTCGCGGACATCCGCCGGGCGCTGGTGGCGATGGGGGAGGACCAAGGTGGCCGCAAGGTGCTGGACCTGCTTCGCCTGGACGGATTCACCCCTGGTGACGTCAGTCTCTTCGATGGCATCGCCCACAATTACGACCTCGTGCGGAGCCTCGGATGAAGCTGCTCCTCTATCGCCTGCGGGCCGTGCCGGTGACCGTCAAGGTGCCGCTGATGGTGGCGCTGCTGATGGTCGTTATCAGCGCCATCCTGTCCAACCAGGTTCTGGTGCGGCTTTCGGCGACCCAGGAGCGTCACCTCGAAGAGTTGACCGGCGCCTATCTCGATGGCCTCTCCGCCGCCGTGGTCCCCCATGTCCTGCGCGAGGACATCTGGGAGATCTTCGATCAGCTCGACCGCACGCGACATGCCTATGTCGGCGTCAGCGCGGTCAATACCATCGTTGCCGAAGCGGACGGCACCATCCTCGCCGCGTCGGACCCGCACCTCTTTCCCTCGCAATCCGCCGTTCCCGAAGCGCTCAAGGAGCGTCTCTCCGGAGGCTCGAGCCTCGCCCTCGACGAGAGCAGCGGACGGGCCTTCGTCCGGCGGGCCCTGTCCTACCAGAGCCTGCCGATCGGCTGGATCTACAGCGAAATCGATATCCGCGACCTGCTCGCCGAGCGGCGCGAGGTGCTGGTGGCGCTGGTATTCACCAATATCGTGCTGACGCTGCTGCTGGCGGGCGCCGGCTATCTGGTTGTCCGTCGTATGATTCGGCCCGTCGACACACTGGCGGAGCACCTCGACCGGGGACGCGGCGGCCGGATGGAGCCGATCCCGGAGGAAAGGATCGGTCCCCGCAACAGCGAGTTCGGCCGCCTGTTCCGGCGCTACAACGCTCTGGTTCACGCCGTCAACCAGCGGGAGGACCTTGCCGCCCGCCTGGCCGACGAGGAACGCATGTCGAGCCTCGGCAAGCTCGCCTCCGGCATGGCGCACGAGATCAACAACCCTCTCGGCGGCATGTTCAACGCCATCGACACCCTGGAGCACCACGGCGACGATCCCGCTGTGCGCCGGAACTCGCTGGAGCTCTTGAAACGGGGGCTGCTGGGCATCCGCGATGTCGTTCGCGCGGCGCTGGTCACTTACAAGAGCGGCGCTTCGAGGCGGCCCTTGCAGCCCTCCGAACTGGACGACCTGCGCTTCCTGGTGCGCCCTGAAGTTGTGCGGCGGAAGCTAACCTTGATGTGGAAGACCGAACTTCCCGGTACACTGCCGCTGGCGGCAGGTCCGTTGCGCCAGTCGGTCCTTAACCTGTTGCTCAATGCCTGCGCGGCCTCGCCGCTTGGCGGGCGCATCGAATTCGCCGCCACGGTCCAGGGCGGAGAACTGGTGATCAGAGTCAGCGACCAGGGCCCCGGCATGCCGCCGGAGGTGGCGGCGATCCTGGAAAGCGACGGCCGGGTTGAGCCGCCGCCCGGCCAGGGCACCGGCCTCGGCGCCTGGATGGTCAGCCGGCTGGTGCGCGAACTTGGCGGAGTGGTTAGCGTGACCGCTGGAACGGAAGGCGGGACAACCGTGGAAATCTTGATTCCGATTAAGTTGGAGGGCCCGATTCGTCATGTTGCATGAGACTGACCGCAAGGGATGCAGGATCGGAGTCGTCGAAGACGACCTGGTCATGGGCGAATCGCTGCTGCAGCGGCTGACCCTGGAAGGCTGCCAGGTCGACTGGTGGACCACCGGCCGCGAGGCCATTGCCGGGCTCAGTCGCGAGGGGCACGACCTCGTGATCTGCGATATGCGCTTGCCCGATATGGACGGTGGTACCCTGTTTCGGGAGACAGTGCGCGCGGAAAACGCACCGCCGTTCTTCTTTATCACGGCTTATGGCGAGATCGACCAGGCGGTCGCACTGATGCGGGCCGGCGCCAGCGACTATCTGACCAAGCCCTTTGCCATGGACGACTTCCTTGGGCGCGTGAAGGCTCTGCTCAATCGAAAGGAACGCGCGGCCGAACACGAACCTACCTTGGGTGCGAGCGATGCGATGCGCGGGGTGGAGCAGCTGCTGAGACGGGTCGCCGATCTCGACAGCAGCCTGCTGCTCACCGGAGAGACCGGCGCGGGCAAGGAGGTCTGCGCCCGCTACGTGCACCGGGTCTCCCGCGCGGCAAAGCAGCCCTTCATAGCGGTCAATTGCGCGGCGATCCCCGACGAACTGCTGGAAAGCGAGCTCTTCGGCCACGAGAAAGGCGCCTTCACCGGCGCCCAGGCGCGCCATCTCGGCTACGCGGAGCGGGCCAAGGCGGGTGTGCTGTTCCTTGACGAAATCAACGAGATGCCGCTGCCGCTTCAAGCCAAGCTTCTGCGGCTCATCGAGGACCGCGCCTTCCACCGCGTGGGCGGCGAGCGCCCGGTGCCTTTCGAGGCGCGCCTCATCTGCGCGACCAACCAGGATCTCGAGGACGCCGTGCGGCGTGGCGACTTCCGCGAAGACCTGTTCTTCCGCATCAACGTCATTCCTATCGCAGTGCCGCCTCTGCGCGACCGCCCGGCGGATATCTCCCAGTTGCTGCATCGCTTCGTGCAGGAATTCGCTGCCTTGATGGATCGTGAGGTCGAGGGAGTCAGCGCCCTGGCGGAGGAAGCCGCCCTGGCGCACGACTGGCCGGGCAATGTCCGCGAACTGCGCAACAGGGTGGAGCGGGCCGTCGCCCTGACCACGGGTACCTGGATCATGCCGGGCGATCTGTTTCCCGAGGTCGGCCGCTGGCGCGAAGGAGGCCCCTGTGAAGTCGCCTCCCTCGCCGAGGTCAAGGCCGCCGCTGAGCGCCGCCAGATCCTGCGGGCGCTGCAGGTGACCGAGGGGCAGGTGATGAAGGCGGCGGAACTGCTGGGCGTGTCGCGGACGACGCTGTGGGAGAAAATGCGGCGCCTGAAGATCGAGGCCGGCGGTTCCGCCGCCTGATGTTCGGAAATCCGAACGTCAGGCGGCCCCGCCGTCTGGCAATCCGAACATCCGGATCCGTCGCTTTGTGTTAAGCGTCTGAATCCTCGACATAAAGAGTTCCTCCCTTTCTTGGCACAGCTGTTGCGACTGCAAATGCATAAGCAAAGCCCAAGGGAGGAAATCAATGCCCAAGTGTGATCGTCTGGTCGATGTCGGCCGACGCCAGTTTCTGCGCGGCAGTGCGGCGACCGCCGCGGGTGCGGCAGTGGCGGCGGTGTCGCCGGCACCTGCCCGGGCCACCCCGGCCAACGCCCAGTTGGACTATCCCTCGAACCGACTGGCGAACGTCGCCGACCTGGCGGTGAACGAGCCGCTCGACATCGAATATCCCGATGCGGAAAGCCCCGGCGTGCTGCTGAAACTCGGAGAGCCGGTGGATGGCGGCGTGGGCCCGGATGGTGACATCGTGGCATATTCCGTGCTTTGCCCGCACAAAGGCTGGCTGCTGAGCTACGAAAGCGCCGACAAGTCCTTCAACTGCCCTGGCCACTTCTCGCGCTTCGACGCTGAGGTGGGCGGCCAGCAGATCTGGGGTCACGCGACGCAGAACCTGCCGCAATTTACCCTGCGCGTCGACGACAAGGGCGACATCTACGCCGAAGGCTGCAGCGACCTGATCTTTGGTCGCCCGGCCAACGTGCTCTGAGGGAGGGGCTGGAAAATGGCATACAAGAGACAGATTGACCGCCTTCCGATCCCGCCCGCCAATGCGAAGGTGCACAACGTCACCTGCCACTACTGCATCGTCGGATGCGGCTACAAGGCCTATACCTGGCCACGCAACAAGCAGGGAACCGCAACCGACAACGCCTTCGGCATCGACCTGAGCAAACAGCAGCCTGCCGACGGCACCTGGGTTGCGCCCTCCATGTACAATATGGTCAAGCAGGACGGCAAGGACGTGCACCTCGTGGTCGCGCCCGATCACGAATGCGTCGTGAACTCGGGGCTCGCCTCGGTCCGCGGCGCCCGCATGGCCGAGAACCGCCCCAGCCGCGTGACCGGCACGCAGCAGCAGCGCCTGTCCGATCCGAAGATCTGGCGCAACGGGGTCTGGCAGCCCACGACCTGGAATGACGCGCTTGATCTTGTCGCCCGGGTGACCGCACGGATCGTGACCGAGGGCAGCGAGGACGATCTCGTCGTGTCGATGTTTGACCACGGCGGCTCCGCCGGTGGCTACGAGAACACCTGGGGCACCGGCAAGCTCTACTTCGAGAGCATGAAGATCAAGAACTGCCGGATTCACAACCGCCCGGCCTATAACTCCGAGGTCCACTCGACGCGGGACATGGGTGTGGGTGAGCTGAACTATTCGTACAGCGACTACGAGGTCACAGACACGATCTTCATGATCGGCGCCAATTCACTGGAGACTCAGACCAACCTGTTCCTGAACCACATGGTTCCGGGGATGCGCAACGGCGCCAAGTTCATTTGCGTGGACCCGCGCCGGACCGTGACGATAAACGCTGCCGAAGAAGTGGCGGGAGCGGAGAACGTGCTGCATCTCGCGATCAACGAAGGCTCGGACATGGCGCTCTTCAATGCGCTTCTGACCCATATCGTCGATCAGGGCTGGACCGACGACGAGTTCATCGCCAAGTCGACCTTCCAGAGCGGTGAAGCGGTGGCCCAGGACAGCGCCCACCCGGCCGGTCTGGGAAGCCTGGAATACGCCATGCAGGCTTGCCGCACGTCGCTGGCGGAGGCAGCTGAAATCTGCGGCCTGTCCGAGGCGGATATCGTGAAGGCGGCCGAGTGGATCGCCAAGCCGCATGACAACGGATCGCGCCGCAAATGCGTGACCGCTTACGAGAAAGGCATCATCTGGGGCAACGACAATTACCGCACGATCGGCGCCCTGGTGAACATCTCTCTCGCGACCGGCAATATCGGGCGCGAGGGCGGCGGCTGCTGCCGTCTGGGCGGCCACCAGGAAGGCTACTACCGCCCGTCCGATGCTCATGTCGGCCGCCCGGCCGAATATGTGGACGAGTTCCTGATCCGTGGGAACGGCAAGGTG
>JBNKHC010000265.1:0-3114 GCA_050290145.1 Kiloniellaceae bacterium
AGTGCGGGACGGATCTCGCGCAGGTCTCGTCGAAGGCCGTGCCCCAGGACGACGGGAGCTACCTCGTCACGGGCACCAAGATCTTCATCTCGGCCGGCGAGCACGACCTCTGCGAGAACATCGTGCACGTCGCGCTCGCGCGCATCCCCGGCTCCCCGCCGGGCACGAAGGGCATCTCGCTCTTCATCATCCCGAAGTTCCTTCCGGACGGGAGCGGCGGCGTCGGTGAGTTCAACAACGTCGTCTGCAGCGGCATCGAGCACAAGATGGGCATCAAGGCGTCGTCCACCTGCGTCATGAACTTCGATGCCGCGGATGGCTATCTGGTCGGGGAGCCGCACAGCGGCATGGCCAAGATGTTCACCATGATGAACGTGGCGCGCCTCGACGTCGGCATCCAGGGTCTGGGGCTGGCCGAGACCGCCTACCAGTCGGCGGCGGCCTACGCGAAGGAACGCCTGCAGGGGCGGTCGCTGGCCGGGCCGCAGCATCCGGAAAAGCCCGCCGACCCCATCATCGTCCACCCCGACGTGCGCAAGAATTTGCTGACCATGCGGGCGCTGAACGAAGGCGCGCGGGCGCTGGCGCTCTGGGTCGCCATCGCCGTCGACATCGCCGAGAAGCATCCCGACGCGGCGAAACGCCAGGAGGCCGACGACCTGGTCGCGCTGATGACGCCGATCATCAAGTCCTTCTTCACCGACGCCGGCTTCGAGGTGACCAACATCGGCATGCAGGTCTTCGGCGGCCACGGCTACATCCGCGAGCACGGCATGGAGCAGCTGGTCCGCGACGCGCGTATCGCCCAGATCTATGAGGGCGCCAACGGCATCCAGGCCCTCGACTTGGTGGGCCGCAAGCTGGGCCAGAACATGGGCCGCCTGCTGCGCCGCTTCTTCCATCCCGTTCAAGCTTATGTCGAGGAAGGCATGGCGAAACCGGAACTGGCCGAGTTCGTCGCGCCGCTTGCCAAGTCCCTGAGCCGCCTGCAGCAGGCGACCCTGTGGATCGGCCAGCAGGGCCTGAAAGATCCCGAGGAAGCCGGCGCCGCGGCGACCGACTACCTGAACCTCTTCGCCTACACCGCACTGGCCTACCTCTGGACCCGGATGGCGGAAGTGAGCCTGGCGGCGCAGGACGAGGACCCCGACGGCCATCTTCCCCGTGAGTTCCATGAAGCGAAGCTCGCCACTGCGCGCTTCTTCTTCCAGCGCCTCCTGCCCAAGAGCTCCGGCCACTTCTCCGCCATCATGGCCGGCAAGGCGCCGCTCATGGACATGAAGGAAGCGGCGTTTTAGGTCTTCCTGTTGTCATGCTCGGGCTTGTCCCGAGCATCCAGGGCGGGTGTCCTGTCGCTTGCCCTGGACCCTCGGAACAAGTCCAAGGGTGACAAAGCGAGAGGGCGGCTTAGGTGACGCGCGGGGGCGGTCCGTGCTATTGCCCCCACCATGTCCGAATGTCATATCGCCGTTGTCGATGCGGAAGGGTGCCTTGAAGCGGGGGCCTCGGCCGCCGTGGTGCCCTGGTGGTCCTTTACCAAGACACTGATCGCCGTCGCCGTGCTGCGGCTCGCAGAGCGCGGCGAGGTGGCGCTGGACGCTCCCCTGGACGGCTATCCCTTCACGACGCGTCAACTTCTGCAGCACCGTGCGGGGGTGGGCAACTACGGCGGCCTGCGCGACTATCACGACGCGGTGGCGCGCGGCGAGGCGCCCTGGTCCCGCGACGAGCTGCTGGCCCGGGTGCCGCCGGACAACCTGCTCTTTCCGCCGGGCGAGGGCTGGGCCTATTCCAATGTCGGCTACCTCTTGCTGCGCCAGCTTATCGAAGAGCGCTGTGATGCCGGGCTGCCGGAGGCCTTGCGGGAGCTCGTGCTGGCTCCGCTGGACCTCAGCCAGGCAAGGGTGGCCGAGACGGTGGCGGATATGGACGGCTCGGCTTTCGACGGCAACCACGGCTATGATCCGGGCTGGGTCTACCATGGCTGCGTCATCGGCCCGGTAAGTGAGGCGGCGCTGGCCCTGCAGCGGATCATGACCGGCGACCTGCTGTCGCCTTCTTTGCGCGCTGCGTTGCTGGACCGGCACGCCATCGGCGGTGCGCTGCCGGGGCGGCCCTGGCAGACCACCGGCTACGGCCTGGGCTTGATGATGGGCGACGTGCTCTGCGACGGCATGACGGCGGCCCGCCCGCTGGCCGGCCATTCCGCTGCCGGGCCGGGGAGCGTCGGGGCCGTCTACCACGCAGCGGAACTGCAGCGCACCGCGGCGGTCTTCACCGCCGATCCGCAGGAGAATCGTGCCGAGTTCCTGGCGGTGCAGCGCCTCTTTCTGGTCTGACGCGGCGCATCACTCCCGCTCGATGCCTGCCCCTTCCCGCGCATTCATGCCCGGGTCTCTCAACCCCGGGAAAGTGGCGGGACGAAGCCGCCACGTGTAGGCTCGATGTCGAGAGCCGGGTTCCGGCGCATCCATGCAACTGAGAGCGCTGGATCGATGCGGACCGACGAACCGACAGCTTGGCCCTTTCCCAGCGTCAACCGGCGCACACTGCTGCGCGCTCTTCTGTACGGCGCAGCGGGCGGCGCGGCGCTCGGCACGCTCGGTCTTTCCCACCGCAGCGCCGACCTGACCAGCGAAGACGTCGTGCTCACGATGCTGGGCATTCTGCAGCCGGCCTCCGCCGAGGAGGTGTTCTGCGTGCTGGACCTGCTGCACGAGGCCGCGCGCTCCGAGGACCTGCCCCTGGACCTTGAGCGCCCCGCGGCCGGCGAGGTTGCCGCCGTCGTCGATACGCTGCGGCGTCGGGACGAGATCCTCGAGGTGCAGGCGAACCCGGTCCGGCGCTATTCAATGACCGCCGCAGGCAACCGCAGGCTTAGTCCCCGGCTGAGGGCCACGCGGGACACCACCCGGCTATTCTTGCTTCACGGTCCCCGCGCGCGCATCATGGAGATGTCGCGCGAGGGACGCAAAGGGGAGTCGGGCGGCGCTTCGCCGTCTACAAACCTAAGGTCTCTCATCGATTCACTCGGCCGACCCTTCGGGTCGACCGAGGACGAGCGCAGACCGTCGCCAGCGCGCGCGCAGGCGACGGCCAGCGCTCGCCTGTGGT
>JBNKHC010000266.1:0-11800 GCA_050290145.1 Kiloniellaceae bacterium
TCGCCGAATCGATGGAGGCGGCCCCGGGTACCGCGGTGATGAAGCCGCCGCCCGCGTCGGTCAGGTCTACCTCCTCCATCCCCTCGGGCGGGCGCGCGCCGAGGCCGATCACACCGTTCTCGGCCTGAAAGAACACGTCCAGGCCTTCGGGCAGGTAATTGGCCACCATCGACGGCAGGCCAATGCCGAGGTTGACCAGCGTGCCCGGCTGCACCTCGAGCGCCACGCGGCGCGCAATCATCTCCTTGGGGCCCATCATGCCGCCCTCTCCAGCAGGTAGTCGACAAGCACGCCCGGCGTCTTCACGGCGTCGGGAGGGATCGCCCCGACCGGCAGGATGTCCCGCGCTTCGGCAATCACGACATCAGCCGCCAACGCCATGATCGGGTTGAAGTTATGGGCGGTAAGCTTGTATTCGAGGTTGCCTTTGTAGTCGGCGCTCTTGGCCGCGATCAGGGCGAAATCGGCGCGGATCGGTGACTCCAGGAGATAGCGTTTACCCTCAACCTCGATCACTTGCTTGCCCTGCTCGACCTCGGTACCGAGGCCCGTTGCGGTCAGGACACCGCCGAGGCCCACGCCGGCCGCCCGGATGCGCTCCACCAGGGTGCCCTGCGGAACGAGTTCGATCTCCATCTCGCCCGCGATCATCTTCTGCTGCGCCTCCGGGTTAAGGCCGATATGCGAGACAATGGCCTTCGCGACGAGGCCCGCCGAGATCAGCTTGCCGATCCCATAATCCGGGAAACCGCAATCGTTCGCGACGACCGTGAAACCACCGACGCGGCGCTCCGCCAGCGCCGCGAGAAGTCGGTGGGGCGAGCCGACGCCCATGAACCCGCCGATGTGCAGGACAGAGTTCCCGCTGATCATGGCGGCGGCATCGGCAACTTTCACCGCTGTCTTCATCCGGGAATCCCCATTTCGATCTTCTCCGATAACTTTGCTGCCGTTCATGGTGCCGGGCAAGCAAAAGTCTCTCCGTGCGCCGCGTCTGTTAGCCGACGTGAAGCCCGCGAAGACCGACCGGGACAACGCGGCCTCGGCCATCTGGAAGATGGCGTGACGGGCATGCCGGACGAGCCGGGCGCCGGTCTTGATGAGCCGTTCTCGGAGCGAGGTCAGCGACCACGTCTCCATCCCCTCGAGCCTGGCCAGCGTGCGCAGGAAGTTGGCGAGGTTGTAGGCCAGCGCGTTCAGGTGGAGGCGCACGGCGTTGGCGATGAAGCGCAGGCAGGAGAGCCGCGGCCGCTTCAGCGCCTGGAGGCTCCGGGCAGATCGCCACTTGCAGTACTACAATTACAGTATAGGTTAACGATTGGTACTAACCACAAGGGCGGTCCTTGGAACCTGAGAACGCCGTGATGAGCTTCGATGAACTCGCCACCTTTGCCACCGCCATGCTCGCGATCCTAAATCCAGTCGGGAGCATTGCGATCTTCACGCAGATGGTCTCCAGTCGCGCGGCCGCTGATCGCCGGTCTGTCGCCATCCGGTGTTGTATCGCCGTCGCCGTGATCCTCGTCGCCACCGTGTGGGCCGGGGAGTTCGTGCTGGGGCTCTTCGGGGTTGGGATCCCGGGCCTCCAGGTAGCGGGCGGCGTCGTGATCGCGCTGATCAGCCTGTCGATGCTGCAAAGCAGTCAGAGCGCCATACATGACACGAAGGACGATACAACAGCGCCAGCGGCCGGGCAGGATATCGCGATCGTCCCGCTTGCCATGCCAATGATTGCGGGGCCCGGATCGATCGTCACCGTGATCGTGACCACCCATCAGAGCAAGGGCCTCGTGGCTAACCTGGAGATGTCGGCGGTATGTGCGGTCCTGGCCGCCGTTCTCTTTGTCGGTTTTTCGACGGCCAGCCCCATTAAGCGCCTTCTCGGAATCCAGGGGATGGACGTTGTCACCAAGCTCATGGGCATATTACTGCTGGCGATTGCCGCAGGCATGCTTACCAGCGGCCTGAAGGGCTTGTTGCCCGGACTTGCCGGGATGCCGACCGGCTAGAACTGTCAGTGCCAGGCCCGGCGAGGGGTCAGGAAAGCCCAGGTCAATTGCCCCCGGATTTGCCGGCTCGAATAAACTCGCCCGGCGGCCCCATGTATATATCGAAAACGATTGCCGAGGCCCGCAAGGCGAAGGCGACTACGCAAGATACCAGGTCCGCTGGGATTTTCCGTCTCACCTCCAGTCCTTGGCGGTCGCGGTGAGCCAGACATCCTGCGCTGCTTAGTTGGCCCAATCTGTCCCTCAAGCGCCACAGCCGAAAAGGTCGACGTCTGCTTCCTGGGGCAGACCGGATACGCTCTGCCCTCCTCCCAACGTCAGCTTCGTGCCCATTCCGCCAAGCGATTGCCACTTCAGCTGCCTCATTCCCTCTCAAACGTTCCATCTGCTGTTCAGGTAGAGTCGATATCTCCGTAATTCTACTATTCCGATCGGTGCGCAAGAAGCTGCCACGCAGTGGCCGGATCAGCTAGTCTGGGACCACCGCGCATGAGGGGCTCGGATATCACGTTGCCCGCAAGGCGAATTGCCGCCGCAGATGGCCGGGCAAGAGCATGCTCCAGGTGCGTACGATGTCCTTAGCCATGGTCCCAAACCGGAGTATTTGCATGTCGATTTTTCCCAAAGGGGCCACCGCTTTTGGAAATAATTAGTGCTCGATGACAAGCAGAGCTTGACCGTCCTGCCAGCATGCGAGAGGTGCGATGAGCGGCAAATTTTGCCAAGCTGCAGTTCTGATTGGATTGTCGGCCTGGTCCTGACAGGCGCCGCAACAGCCAATGCCCAGGTTGCCGACCATGAAAAGCTCGCGGCAGCCTTTGCGGAAGCCGACAATAACGCCGACGGCTACGTCGACGTGGACGAGTACGTCGCCTACATGGTCCGCGCCTTCGCCGGACTGGATAAGGATCGCGACGGCTACCTCATGCCGACCGACATTCCGAAGACTCCAGCCGAGCGGTTCGCGCGCATCGATCGTGACGGCGATGGACGCATCTCCCTGGGGGAAGGCGTCGCCGAGAAAATGATCGACTATTTCGCGATCGACACGAACCTGAACGGCGTCTTTTCCTTCGAAGAGCTATTGGCCTACGAACAAAAGAAGAGCGGATCCTAAAGGAGCAACGCGATGAGAAAGCTCGCTACGGCTGGCGTATTGTTGATTCTCGTGACTCTTTTGGCGCCCAGCTTAAGCGGTTGCAGCTCTTCGCCGGAGGACAAGAAGCTGCGCGGCCAGATCATCGGTGGCGCCACAGGTGCTGCCGTTGGTTCCCTCTTTAGCGGCGGGACCGGCAAGGTCGTCGCCACAGGCGCCGGTGCTGTACTCGGTACGATCGTCGGCGGCAAGCTGGCGGACTAGGTACTGCCTACACTATGCGCATTGGGGCCGTTATCCCGAAGCAGGGAGCCAACGGCAACCGCCTTGACGTGGAAGGATCATACGGTGACAGGATCGATAGACGGCCGGCTGCTGGCTTTCCGGGGCACTCTCTTCACCGTGCTTCTGACCGTGCTTCTGTCAGTGGGTTCCGCGACGGCACAGACACAGAAGGAGAAAGCCGTCGAGAACGGGGCAGCCTCCGAAAAACAGCCGTCAGCAACACTTACAATTGAACAGTATCAAGTCGCCTGGCTCTTCAGCGGCAATCTGGGGGGCGGAAAGCTCACTTATGAGGAAAAGACATACAGCTTCGACATCGGCGGCCTGGGCATCGGGGGTATCGGCGCGTCGAAGATCACCGCCACGGGAAAGGTCTACAATCTCAATAAACTGTCTGATTTCGAGGGAGCTTATGGCCAGGTGCGCTATGGAATCGCCTTTGTCGACCGAAGCACAGGGCAACTGTGGCTGGAAAATACCAAGGGCGTTGTCATAGGCCTGGATGCCAAGCGCAAGGGTCTGGCCCTGGCGCTGGGCGGAGACGCCATCTACATAGACCTTGACTGACGGCAACCGATGGGCCGCCGCGCGAGGCTGCAACCCAAGATTCTGTGATTCGATGGTTGGAAGCCACGAGGAGCGACATTTATGAGAAGTCCCAGCATAGCTTTTTTGACCGCCGTCGCCCTTGCGGCCTTCTCATCGTCCGCCAGCGTGGCTCAAACGGAAGTTGAGGTCATTGAAAAAGAGGTCGAGGCCTTCTCCGTCTGGAGGGCCGATGGCATCGTGACGCAGAGCGGCGAGAACCTCTCCACCTTTGTCGGTCGTCTCAGCGGCCCCTTCTTCATCGAAACAGAGAAAGGCCCGGTGCTATCAGGTGTTCTCACCTGTGCCGGCATGCTGGACATCGAGACGGATAGTGGTGCCCAGAAAGCACGCGGGCGTTGCTCTATCACCGACAAGAACGGCGAATGGACGGCTTTCGGTCGGTGGAGCTGTGAAGGCTTTGCCATGATCGGCTGCGACGGGCAGCTTGAATTGACTGGCGGCTTGGGACGCCTCAGCGGCGTCAGCGGCGGCGGCAATATGACCTTCCGCAGTGGCCTGCACAGGCTCGAAGTCGGCCGGGACGGCACAGAGATTCACCGTGAATCTGTCGGCATCGTCTTCTGGGATGCTCTCCGCTATAGACTCTCCAGCCCGGATGAAAGCGCCGCTCAATAGGCCTGGACGCCGCCGCTCCTCTGGACTGCGACGCGCCCCATTGACCCAGCGATCTCTCACTCGGCCGCAAGCGACTTGATTTCAGCAGCGATATCACGACCGAGGGCGGCAACATTGCGGCTCATTGCCGCCGCCACTGCATCGTAGTCCGCGCCCTCCTCTGACGAGACATCGCCGGCTGCGAGTTCATCGCGCAGCTTCGATCGGGCCATCGCCAGAACCTCCTGACGGCGATGGTCGACGATGCTCCAGCGGGCATCGAGGACACTCCGGCCATCGACGTCGGTTTCGAAGGCGGTTACATGAACGATGACCTGGTATCGGATCCGGGCCGGCCCCGTCCAGGGATAGACGGAGATCCGGTCCGTCGCCAGCTCGGAGGAGAGGACTTCGGCAAGCACCGTCGTAAAGTTTTCATTGAGCCGCCCGCCCCACCGCTCGAACTCATCCAGCTGGAGACTGTTACCGGTGCCTCTGGTGACGATCTGCGGGCGATCCAGGTAGGGGGGCAGATCGACCGGGCCGATCCCCAGATCGATCCCCTCCCGCATAGTCAGCTCTGATGCATCGCCGGTTCCGGGCGACGAATAGGACAACAGATAGAAGCTGGATGGCTGGCTCTCCTGCGCACATCCGGCGCTCAACAGGCCGAGCGCAAGGACGTAGGGAATAGACCTAAGCGGCATCGATCTCATGTGCATTTCCCGTCTTCATTGCTTGCCCGTAATCAGGGCACTCGGATTTCTCTCCAGGTAATCGGCCAGCTGGCGGATCGTGGTCGCCGCGGCCCTGATCTCCTGAAGGGTGGCGTTGATCTGGAACACGACAGGCGAGTCGGCAGCGATGACGCTGCGCACACCGGCAATGGCGGCACGGGCATCGTCCATCGCCAGATTTGCGCCTCTGAGCAGTTCGTTGGCCTGGTCGGCCAGAGGCTGGACCTGGGCGTCGACGTTCTGCAGCAGGGTGCTGACGTCGCTCAGCGCGCGGCGCGCGTCGCCCATGGTGTCCACCGCCGCCTGCATGGTTTGCTGCGCATCGGCGGAGAGCGGGTCAACCTGGGCATCCAGACTGGTCGCTAGGTTCCCAACGGACTCCAAGGCACTTCGTGCATTCTCCAGGGTGACGTCAGCCGTCTGTAGCGCCTTGCGCGCATCGGCGATCAGTGGAGCGGCCTGCTCGTTCACCGTTTGCAGGGTTCCCCGGGCCTCGTTCAGCGTGTCCGTCGCCGTCGCCATGGTTTCCTGGGCGCCGGAAGACAACGGCTCCACCTGCCGGTTAACGTTGTCGATCAGGCCGCGCGCGTCGTTCACTGCGGCGTCTGCCGACGCGAGGGTCTCCTGCCCGGAGGCCGACAGCGTGTTCAGCTGCGTGTTCGCGTTGTCGATCAGGCCGCGCGCGTCGTTGGCCGCGGCCGTGGCCGCGGTCATGGTTTCCTGGGCGCCGGTCGATAGCGTCCCGACCTGCTGATTGAGATTTCCAATCAGGGCACGCGCGTCAGTCTCAACCGCTTTGGCCGCAACCAGCGCTTCCTGGGCCTGCGAGGAGATCGGTCCGACCTGCGCATCGACGTTGGCCACCAGGGTGCGCACGTCCTCCAGCGCCACCTTGGCCTCGTTGAGGGCCGTCGTCGCGGCGTTCAGCGTCACCTGGGCCTCGCTCGACAGCGGCCCGACTTGCGCGTCCACGGTGCCCATGAGTTTCCGCGCATCGGCGAGGGTCGCATCTACTTCATTTAGCGATGCCGTCGCCTTTTCCAAGGTCTGCCGTAAATCCGCTGCCAAGGGATCGACCTGACGATCGAGACGCTCTGTGAGATCGGATATGTCGTTCAATGTCTGATTTGCGGTGTAGAGGACCTCACCTTCGCGCATGGAAAGGCGTTCCCGGGCCTCCTGCATCGTCTGCTGAAGGTCCGCGGACGCCGTGGCGATGTTGTCGGCAATCGGGCCGATCTTAACGGTGACCTGTTTCACGGAGTCGCGAACATCGGTGATTGTCTCATGGACCGCAGATATCGCATCGGTGATCTGGTCGACGATCTTGTCAATGGGGATCGTCGCGATCTTCTCCGCCACCTGCTGGATGCTCGCCTTCAGCTTCGCCATGTCCGACGGCAAGGTCGGGAACTCCGGAACGCCAAAGTCGATGCCCGTGAGATCCACCTCCGTTCCCGGTCTGAAATCCAGCTCAACACTTAACTGGCCGGTCACGAAGGACTGCATGCCGAGCTCCGCACGCAGGCCTTCATCGATCAGTTCCTTCGGCGTACGTATGTTCTCCGGCCTGATGCCGGCAATGCGATCCGGCTCGACTTCGATGAAAACCGGAATCACGAGCGATTTGGACGCCTGGTTGTAGGTGATCCGGATGTCCGTGACCTGGCCGAGGCGTACGCCGCGGAAGTTAACCGGTGCACCAACCTGAAGGCCGCCGACGGATCCTTGGAAGACCACGACGTAGGATCGGGTTGTCTTGAAGAACTGCCCCGAGCCGAACACCAGAAGCCCGACCACGGCCAGGACGACGGCGCCGACGACAAAAGCGCCGATCTTCTTTGGGTCGGCCTTCTTACTCATGGTGCTGCCCCATTCGGCTCGTGTTGTGGATAGGTAGCCATGTCGCCCTAGGTCTCCGCCATCTCGCCTCGCAGGAGGAACTCCCGGACCCGCTTGTCGGGGCTGGAGTCACGCAGCTCCCGGGGATCGCCCTGGGCGATCATGGTCTTGGTAACGGGATCCAGGAACACAGAGTTGTTGCCGATGGCAAAGATGCTGGCGAGTTCATGGGTCACGATGACGATGGTCGTGCCCAGGCTGTCACGAAGCTCCAGGATCAGGTCGTCGAGCAGCTTGGAGCTGATCGGATCGAGGCCGGCGGAGGGCTCATCAAAGAACAGGATTTCCGGATCCAGCGCCATGGCCCGCGCGATGCCGGCGCGCTTCTGCATGCCGCCGCTGATCTCCGAGGGGTAGAAGTCCTCGAAGCCGGCGAGGCCGACCAGCGACAGCTTCAGCGACGCGAGTTCGCGGATCTCGGCCTGGCCAAGGGAGGTGTACTCGCCCAGCGGCAGGCCGACGTTCTCCGCCAGGGTCATCGAGCTCCACAGCGCGCCGCTCTGGTAGAGCACGCCGAAGCGGCGCATCATCAGCTCACGGTCCTCCTGCTCCGCATGCCAGAAGTCCGTGTCCTCGTAGTGGACCTCCCCCTTGGCCGGCGGCTTGAGGCCGATGAGGCACTTCAGTACCGTGCTCTTACCGCAGCCGCTGCCGCCCATGATGATGAAGATATCGCCCCGGTTGACGGTGAAGTTCAGCTCCTTCTGGATCACGAAGCTGCCGTAGGCGAGATCCAGGTCGCTGACGATAATGTGCGGCTCTTTGCTCGCTGCCTCGGCCATGTCTCAGATCCCCAGCACGTCGGTAACGACGGCAAAGATACCATCGAGCACGATGATCAGGACAATCGCCATCACCACCGCCGAGGTCGCCGCCTCGCCGACCGCCGAGGCGCTGCGCCCCGACTGGATGCCCTTGAGGCAGCCGGAGATCGCCACGATGACCCCGAATACCGCGCTCTTGAAGATGCCGATGGCGAAGTCGCTCAGGGCCACGCCGTTGATCGTCTCGATGTAGTACTCGGTTATCGTGAGATCGAGCATGCCGACGCCGACGATAGCGCCGCCCAGGATGCCCAGGATGTCCGAATAGATGCATAGCAGGGGCATCATCAGTATCAGCGCCAGCATGCGCGGCAGCACGAGGAACTCCATCGGCGAGAAGCCGAGGGTCTTGAAGGCGTCGATCTCCTCGTTGACCTGCATGGTGCCGAGCTGCGCGGCGAAGGCGGCGCCGGTGCGCCCAGCCATGATGATGGCGGTCATGATGGCGCCCATCTCGCGCGCCATGGCGATGCCGACCAGGTCGGCGACGTAGATCTGCGCACCGAACTGGCGCAGCTGGATGGCGCCGACAAAAGCCAGGATGAGGCCGATGAGGACGGATATCAGGGTGACGATCGGCAGGGCGTTGGCGCCGCATTCCTGCACGATCAGAGTCAGGTCGACGAGGCGAAAGCGCGCCTTGCCGCGCAGCAGCCGGGCGAAGGCGATGCAGGCTTCGCCGAGAAAGGTGATCATCTCGCTGGCCGAGCGGCAGGTAGCGAGTGTCTCCTTGCCCACCCGGGTGAGGAAGGACTCCTGCTCCGCGACCCGCCGCGCGCCCTGGCGCTCGGGCACCGCGGTGGCGAGATTGATCAGCCGCTGCACCCCCTGTGGCAGCCCATCCGGATCGATTTCGATTCCGGTCTGCTTGCCATGTTCGATGAGCTTCAGGAGAAACGTCAGAAAGCTGCTGTCCCAGCCGGACAGCCCACCGGCCTCAAAGCCGATCTTGCGCACCTCCGGCTGCACTTCGATGGCGGCGCAGAGATCGTCATAGGACGGGAAATGCCGGCCGATGCACCAGGCGCCGGACAAGATCAGGACGGATTGCCCGGATGACTTCTGCACCAGGGAAAAGGACCCATCCTTCCCGGCTGGGTTCCCCTCAACAGTCTCGGAAACCACCATCCGCCGTTCTTCCCTCACCCCATAGCCCGCGATAACGATACCCCCATCTCACACCAAGTGCCGTCCGGCTTCCACCTGAAAATGGGGGCCTGCCACCCCCGAACCGGATGGCGCCCGGATGCAGCAACGCACCAGTCGGCGCGGTTCCACCAAGTGTGAGGGAAACCAGTGCCAGGTGCCGGCACGTCACTTGACCGGCAGGGTCAGCAAAGGAGCACTTCCGGGCACCTGCCCGACCACCGACGCAAAGAGGGCACTCAGCAGCGTGAACGAAGCTCGGCTGTTGAGATCGTCGGCGGCGATGTAGAACCAGTTTCTCCTGTACTGAATCTTGAGCCATACATCGCCGGGTTCGCTCGCGGAAAAACGAATGTGGACATCCTGAGTACCCTGAATATCGCGCTTGCGGGTGAGTCCGCGATCGATGTCCGCCTGAGGCACCTCGACCCAGGCTGCGGCGAAGCGAAGAATCTCGATGACCGAGCGATTGTTGAGAGCGATGTGGGCGACCTTTGCATCAGGATCAAATATCTTGGGGAGTCTGCCATCGACCGCCAGAATGCCCTCCGGCGAGACGCTCGCCGTATCGGTGATAGGGAACTGATAGAGATCATCACGCAGCTTCAAGAGCTCACGCAGGCGCAGGGCCCTCGGATCCTGGTCCGACTGCTTGGTGAAACGAAGATACAGTGGCCGCAGAAGCCTGTACGGCGTCGCCTTCCCGGGGTTGCGCTCCAGGTAGTACAGTGATTGAGGCACACCCTCGGCGACGCCACGTGTGTCGATCTGACTGATCGGGACCTCGACACCACCGTAATTGGTCATCAGAGAATAAGCCAAATCGACGAAACCTTCGCGGCGCAGCACCTTGATGAGTTGCAGCGCCTCGATGAATTCATCGTAGTTGTCGGGTACGTACTCCCCGTCTTTGATCTCAAATTCCTTGTTGCGGAGCAGGTTCATCTTTGCGGTCCCGACCCTGAAGATGTCCGCCGTATCGAAGCCCGCCTGGGTCAGGACCGTCAGCTGGTCCGCACCGACAGGGGCGTAGAAACGCCCCAGGAAGTCCCGCGAGTCCGGGATCGACCAAGTCACGGAGGGGCTCTCCGAATAACTGACTCCTCCATTGAGACCGAGAACGTTGTTGCCTGCTCCCTCCGGGATCGTGCCGCTCACGCCGGCCGAAGCCGAAGCCGAGAAGTTCGTCGTGATACTCGCAACCTGCAAAAAGTAGGGTGTTTCGTCATATCGAAGGCGCACCAGATTCAGCAAGAGCTGCTCGTCGGTGGTATCACGGATTGTCTCGTTGAGGTCCCAGTGGCGCGCCTGGATAATTTCCGCCTGCAGGCCGCAGGAGGTGGTAGCAAGAAGCGACAGCAACGCCGCAACCATACCCACCCAATTTGTGCCCTTGGCTCGAACCATATTCTCCCCCCATCAATCATCCGACCCGTAGCAAAGCAGTCAATACTCCCGATTGAGACCCTACGCGGCGGTTCCGTGTTCTCTTTCTCAGAAACGCGCATTGAGGCGCAGGCCCAGGATGAGCTCTTCGTCGGTATTGCTGATGCCCGGGTCGATCCACTGCGCATCGGCCGAGAGGTTCAGCCAGGGCGTGATGGCGAGGTTGTAGTAGGCCTCGACCCCGACTTCGTCTTGCAGCAGGCCGCCAACCAGGTCGTCGACATCGCCGGATTCCTGCATCCAGTAGACGCCGACGCCGAAGCGGTCGTGCGGACGGCTGTCGAAGACGCCCCGCCCGCCGATACCGCCGCTGGCAAAGACGTTGTAAGGGTTGCGGTCCTCCGGCGAATAGCCGAAGCGGCCAAATACCCCGATGCCACGCTCCTGCAAGGCGTCGTCGGCGGTGCGCGGCGCCTCGTCCCCGGCCGTTTCCGGCTTCCAGAAGTACTGCTCGAAATTGACGCCGGCCATCCAGTTGTCGGTCCTCTCCGGCAGGGCCTGTCCCGTGAGAATCCGTTCGACGAGAAGCCGCGTATTGCTGAAATCGATCACGTTCTCTGTCTTATAGACAAAGAGGGGGCGGACGGCACCGTCCAGTCCGTCGATTTCCCAGCTGACTTCGATTTCGCTGCCGAGCCCGAGTTCGTCGAAAAAGCCGCCGGTCGAACCGTAGTCACCGGGCTGATCGTTTGGATCAAAGGCGGCAAGGCTGATGCCAAGATTCTCATTGGCCTTCCAGTTCAGGATACCGCCATAGGTCGAAAAACTCACAAAACCGCCGAGCAGCACATCGTTATTGAACCCGATATTCATGAACTGCTTGCGGGGGTCGTTGGCAAAGCTATTGCGGTCGAGCAGGTTCGCCGGGTTCAGGCGACCCGCAATGAGAGTGAGGTCCAGCGGCAAGGCCTGCACCAGGTAGTACTCCATCAGGACCGTGTCGTTCTCGCCAGTGCCATCCGGATAGATCGAAAGAAAGTTGACCGGCGCCAGGTTGCCGGAGGCGCCGAGCAGCGAGTTCCCCCAGCTGGTCTGGGCGTTCGCGATGATCAGACCGCCGGACCAGAGGCCGAGCTTGCCCGTATCCAGCGTAATGCCGTAGTCCAACAGCCCGAAGTAGCGGGTGCCGGGGTCGCTGTCGGGACCGCCGCT
>JBNKHC010000267.1:0-2664 GCA_050290145.1 Kiloniellaceae bacterium
GCCGCGCGCAACGTCGACGGCCGCGTGGTGCTCTACGCCGACAGGATGACCGACAGCCTGATGGCGGCGCTGGAGGAGACCAACCGCCGCCGCGAGAAGCAGCAGGCCTACAACGCCGCGAACGGCATCACGCCGGAATCCATCAAGAAGCAGATCGCCGACATCCTGGAGAGCGTCTACGAGCGCGACCACGTGACGGTGAAGACCGGTGACGCCGAGGCCATGAACCTGGTCGGCCACAACCTGCAGAGCTACATCGCCGACCTGGAAAAGCGCATGCGCGAGGCCGCCGCCGACCTGGAGTTCGAAGAGGCCGCGCGCCTGCGCGACGAGATCAAGCGCCTGCAGGACCACGAGCTGGGCCTCGACAAGCCCGGCATGCCCTCAGGCGAGGGCGGCTTCGCCGACCGCATCGCCCAGGCCGGCGCCGCCAGCAAGTCCCGCAAGGGCAAGTACCGCGGCAAGAGGCGCTGAGCGAGGCGTCTTGAGCGCGTTACAGGAAACTTCCGGCCAGATTTACGTCGACGCCGACGCCTGCCCGGTGAAGCAGGAGATCTACAAGGTCGCCGAGCGCCACGGCTGGACCGTGCAGGTCGTCGCCAACGGCATCATCGCCCTGCCCGTCCATCCGCTCATCAAGCGGGTGGTGGTGGGCGACGGCTTCGACGCCGCCGACGACTGGATCGCCGAGCGCGCCGGGCCGGGCGACGTGGTGATCACCGCCGACGTGCCCCTGGCCGCGCGCTGCGTGAAGGCGGGGGCCGCCGTGCTGGCGCCCAACGGCAAGGGCTTTTCCGACCGCTCCATCGGTATGGCGCTGGCCAGCCGCAACCTCATGGCCGAGCTGCGCGAGGCGGGTCAGGTCACCGGCGGGCCCAGGCCCTTCTCACAGCGCGACCGCTCGGCCTTCCTCTCGGCCCTGCATGAGACCCTTGAGAAGCTGAAAAGGCAGGGGCGTTAGAGCACGGCCGCCGCGGCGCAGGTCGCCGCCTGGCCCTGGCAGGCGATGCAGACCTTGTTGCGGCCGCCGTTCTTGGCCTTGTAGAGCGCCTTGTCGGCGGCCTTGAGGCAGGCCTGGTCCCGGCAGTCGGGAGAAAAGGGCGACACGCCGATACTGATGGTGATGTGGATCGTCTGCCCCTCGGGCAGTTCGACGGGCGTCCGCGCGACCCGCTCGCGCATGCGCTCGGCGATGCGCCCGGCGATGGGCAGGTCGGCGCCGCGCAGCACCAGGGCGAACTCCTCGCCGCCGATGCGCGCCAGGAAATCGTCGCCGCGCAGCGTCTCGCGCAGCACCTCGGCCAGGGCGCGCAGCGTCACGTCGCCGGCGCCGTGCCCGTAGGTATCGTTCACGTGCTTGAAGTGGTCGATGTCGATCACCGCGATGGAGGCCGGCGCGGCGCTGCGGCGCATGGCCGCCTGCACCCGGTCCAGCTCGTCCATGAAGGCGCGGCGGTTGGGCAGCCCGGTCAGCTCGTCGGAAAGCGCCTGGGCCGAAAGCCGCGCCAGCAGGGCGTCGCGCTCGGCCTCCAGCTTCTTGCGCGGGCGGTAGTCCTGCATGATGGCGCCGAAGCAGCGCTTGTCGTCCGGCGGCGGAATCTCGAAGGCGCGCAGGCCGACGGGGATCTCCTCGCCGTCGCGCGCGACGATCGAGAACTCGCGCACCGCGCCCATGATGTGGAACTGCGGCCCGGCCTCCAGGTAGCGCTTCAGGTAGTCGCTGTGCACGGCGGCGATGGCCGGCGGCAGGATCTTGGCCAGCGGCTGGCCCACCAGCTCGCGGCGGTCGTAGCCGCTGAGCGCCTCGGCGGCCGGGTTCACGAAACGGATGATGCCCTCTTCGTCGATCACCCAGATGGCGTCGAGAGCATTGGTCAACAGGTCCTCAAACAACGGCTTCCCCCAAAGCGACTTCACTCCTGCGCCGGGCTGCGCGGGACCGGCCCCCGGCGCCGCAACCCCTGCGACCGGGCTCCGGCATTCAGCAACCATAACGCTAATCAATCTGACTATAAATCTGCCGAAGAAGGTTAAAAATGGCCTTAACGGGCAGCCCCCGCGGCGGCCTCGGCTTGTCAAAGGCGGGGCGCCGACCGAGATGTAGAAGGACAGCAACCCCAACGAGGCCGGGCGCCGAGAAGGCCGCCGCCGGCCGGAGGACTCCAGACGTCATGACCACCAAGGTGAAGAAGAGCCGCGAAGAACTGCTCCGGACCCTCAGCCGTGAAGAGTTCTACGTCACCCAGGAGGCGGGCACCGAGCGCGCCTTCACCGGGCGCTACCACAACTGCTCGACGCCGGGCATCTACCACTGCGTGGTCTGCGGCGAGCCGCTGTTCTCCTCGACCACCAAGTACGACTCCGGCACCGGCTGGCCTAGCTTCTGGGAGCCGGTTGACGAAGAAAACATCGCCGAGGAAGAAGACCGCAGCTTCTTCATGCGCCGCACCGAGGTGCACTGCAACCGCTGTGACGGACATCTTGGGCACGTCTTTCCGGACGGCCCGAACCCGACGGGTCTGCGCTATTGCATCAATGGCGTGGCGCTGGAGTTTCAGCCCGAAGGCGACTGAGCCGGGACAAGCGCCTATTCGTCGCCGCCCAGAAGCTCGGCCGGATTGAAATTCCCGAGGTTCGAGAAGAGCTGCCGCAGGAAGCCGATAC
>JBNKHC010000268.1:0-7384 GCA_050290145.1 Kiloniellaceae bacterium
ACGCCCAGCAGGCGGCCTTCACCCAGGCCTTCGCCGACTACAGCGTCGCCGTCTTCGCCCACCGCTTCGACGGCTTCAGCGGCGAGCGGTTCGAGATCCTGGGCGAGCAGGAAGCCCGGCGCGGCACGGTTCTGGTGCGCAACCAGATCGTAAAAAGCGATAGTGAGGCGGTGGAAATCAACTACCTCGCGCAGCCCCAGGACGACGGCAGCTGGCGCATCGTCGATACCATCCTGGGCGGCACCGCCTCGGAACTGGCGGCGCGGCGCAGGGAATACAGCAACATCATCAGGAAGCTGGGTATCGAGGCCCTGATCCAGTCCCTCAAGGACAAGATCGCCGGCTTCGCGGACAACTGACCCCATGCCCAAGCCGTCCATCAAGCGCCTCGCCATCATCACCGGCGACCACAAGGCCCAGGACCCGACCAAGAAGGGCGCCGCCTACGGCCCGGAAGACTTGAAGGCGCACGACGCCATGGTCGCGGCCATCGATGGCCTGGGGCGCTTCGACATCACGGTCTACAACGACCACAGCCGGCTCTTCGAGCGGTTGGCCGCCGAGCGGCCGGACCTGGTGGTGAACTTCTGCGACACCGGCGTCAACAACCGCCCGACCCGCGAGCTGAACCTGCCGGCCTGGCTGGAACTCCACGACATCCCCTATACCGGCGCCACACCGCAGGCCATGGTGATCTGCTTCGACAAGCAGATCGTGCGCCTGACCGCCGAGGCGCTGGGTATCGAGGTGCCGGGCGAGCGCTTTCTGCCCGCCGGCGCGCCCCGCGACAAGCTGCCGGTGTTCTATCCGGCGCTGCTGAAGCCCAATGCCGCCGACGGCAGCGTCGGCATCACCAAGGACGCGGTGGTGCGCAACGAGACCGAGGCACGCGACTACCTGGCCTTCCTGGACCATGAGCTGCCCGACCGCGATATCCTGTGGCAGGAGTATCTGCCGGGCCCGGAATACGGCCTCGGTCTCATCGGCAACCCGGACGGCACGCCGGACGGGGATTTCACGGTCCTGCCGCCCTTGGAAGTCGACTTCTCCGGCCTGCCGAAGGGCGCCAACCCGATCCTCTCCTTCGAATCCAAGGCCGACCCGGACTCGCCCTACTGGACCGAGATCAAGTTCCGGGAGGCCGGGCTCGACCCGGTGACGCTGAAGCGCATGGAAGACGCGGCCAAGAAGCTGTTCCGCCGCTTCGGCCTGCAGGACTACGGCCGCTTCGACTTCCGCTGCGCCGTCGACGGCCGGCCCAAGCTGATGGAGTGCAACCCCAACCCGGCCTGGGCCAACGACGGCAAGCTGGCCTTCATGGCCGGCTTCGCCGGCATCGCCTATCCGAAGATGCTGGAGATGGTGATCGACGCGGCAATCAAGCGGATCGGCGGCTAGAGCCTATTCCGCTGCCTGGGTCCGGACCTCGCGCAGCTCCGCGACCGCATGGCGCAGCACCAGCCAGCTGCCCTGCAGCGCCAGCACGGCGATGACGGCGGCCACGGCGATGTCCGGCCAGTTGCTGCCGGTGCCGAAGACGCCGAGCGCGGCCAGCAGGACCGCGCAGTTGGCGATCACGTCGTTGCGCGAGCAGAGCCACACCGAGCGCATGTTGCTGTCGCCGGCGCGGTAGGACCAGAGCAGCACCAGCACCGTGGCATTGGCCGCCAGGGCCAGGAAACCGACAACCCCCATGGTCGCCGCGCTGGGCAGCGTGCCGTGAATTGCGTGCCAGGCCGTCGAGCCGACGACCCAGAGGCCGAAGAGCCCCATGGTTGCGCCCTTGGCCAGGGCAACGCGGGCACGGTACTTCAAGGCCATGCCCACCACCGCCAGGCTGACCGCGTAGTTCCCGGCATCGCCGAGGAAATCCAGGGCGTCGGCCTGCAGAGAGGCGGAACCGGCGAGCAGGCCGGCGACGATCTCCACCAGGAACATCACCAGGTTGATCCCCAGCGCCGCCCAGAGCACGCGGCGATAGCGCGCGTCGGGCGGCGTCTGCGTATCGCCTTGGGAGTTGCAGCAGTTGGCGCTCATGACGGCAAGTCTATCACAGCAGCTTGCGCGGAATCGAAACGGTCCAGCGGCGCTGAGCGAAGGGCGCGTCGTTCTCGAAGGCTTCCAGATCGCCGGTGAACTGGAAGGCTTCCGCCGTGGCGGTCAGGCGGGTGCGGCAGTCGAGGCGCACCGACCAGGCGCCGCGGCGCAACACCGCGCTCTGCGCCAGCTCGGTCTGGGCCGACAGCGGATCGTCCTCCAGGATCCGGTAGCGCTTCATCTGGGTGTAGCCGATGTCCAGGTCGATCTCCTCGAGGCGCGCCAATGCGGCGCCGGGGAACTCGCCGGTCTCCAGCGTGTAGATCATCTCGTTCGTCGTCAGGTCGATCTCGATGCGGCGCGTCATGTCCAGGAACTGCAGCTTGCGGTGCTTCGTGCCGGGTGCGGCGCGCGGCGGCGGGAAGTCCGGCAGTTCCGCGTCCTCGGCGCGCGGCGGCCGCACCGGCAGGTCGAGATGTCCGGTGCCTGTGCGCAGGGTCAGGGTCACCGCCTCCGGCGTCGGCCAGATCATCGGCCAGTAGCCGGTGGAAAGCCCGAGGCGCAGGCGGTGGCCGGCGGGGATCACCTGGCCCAGGTCGTCGAGTTTCAGTGCCACCCGGTACCACGCGCCGGGCTCCAGCGGCTCCGGCGCCTCGTGGCCGTCGCGGTGGCAGAGGTTGAGGACACCGTAGGAGATGCGCGAAGACTTGCCGTCGGGATGCACGTCGCAAAGCCGCGCCACCAGGAAAGCGACCGGCTTGTCAGCTTTCACGTCCAACTCCAGCAACGGCGCGCCGAGCAGTTCCAGGGGTTGCTCCAGCGCATCGCTGTCGAACACCAGGGAGCCGCCGTCGTCGGCGCGCTGGTCGCGCGGCGCCTCCCCGTCGGCGCCGAAGCCGCACCACTCGCCGCCGCGCACGCCCAGGGTCTGCGGCGAGGAGAAGGCCACCTCGTGGTGGACCGCCGGGCTTTCCTCGGCCAGCGAGCCCCAGTCGAGATGCAGGCGGCGGCTTTCGATGCGCGGCGAGGGCCAGGCCTCTTCCGCCACCCAGCGGCCGGGCCGCGTCTCGTACTGCGGCTGCGGCGCGACGCTGTCCTGCAGCCAGACGCGCAGCAGCGGTTCCTCCATGATCCCCGTGTCGACGCCCTTCAGCCAGTGGTCCCACCAGCGCAGCGCCTCCTGCAGGTAGCCGATCTCCGGGCCGGGCACGGCGTCGTGTGGAAAGTTGTGGGCCCAGGGACCGATCAGCCCCTTGCGCGGCACCGTCAGGTGCGCCATGAGGCGCGGCACCGCGTTGGTGTAGCCGTCCGCCCAGCCGCCGATGGCATAGACCGGGCAGCGTATGGCGGCATAATCCTCGCTGACCGAGCCGTGCTTCCAGAAGTCGTCGCGCCAGGGGTGGCGCATCCACACCGCCGGGTAGGCCGCGTTCTTCTCGATGCGCTCGCGCCACATATCGCGCCAACCCTCGCCGGCGATTTTGGGGTCGGGCGGCAGGGCATTGTAGAGCGTCAGGATCGAACCCCACTGCATGTTCTCGTTCAGCAGGCAGCCGCCCTTGTAGTGGGCGTCATCGGCATAGCGGTCGTCGGCGGCGCACAGCGTGATGATGGCCTTCAAGGCCGGCGGATCCAGCGCCGCCACCTGCAGGGCGTTGAAGCCGCCCCAGGAGATGCCGGTCATGCCGACGGCGCCGCTGCACCAGGGCTGTTCGGCCAGCCAGGCGATGATGGCCTGGGCGTCGTCGAGTTCCTGCGGCGAGTATTCGTCGTCCAGCACGCCGTCGGAATCGCCGCTGCCGCGCACGTCGACGCGCACCGAGGCATAGCCGTGCAGGGCATAGAAGCGGTGCATGGGCTCGTCGCGGGCGCGCATGAAGTCGCGCTTGCGGTAGGGGATGAACTCCAGGATCGCCGGCACGGGCTCGGCGTGGGCGCTTTTCGGCAGCCACAGGCGGGCCGCCAGCCGCGCGCCGTCCGGCATGGGGATCCAGGCGTTCTCGATTTCCTCGATGGCGCTGAGATCGGTGAGATCGGCAACCTCAGTCATCGGCCCCCGCAGCGGGCACGGCCGCCTTGCGCCGGCGGCCCCGGGTCAGCTGCTGGGTCGACCAGAAGCTGAGCGCCAGCTTCTCGCGCGCCCGCCGCCCGGTCTCCAGGTCCCAGCAGTTGACGATGGCCAGGCGGAAGCCACCCGGCGGCATGGCGTGCTGGGCCGGCGGCCGGTCTTCGTGGAAGGTGATCTGCACCGAGCTCACCTCCGGCAGCGCCCGCACCTCCTCGACCAGTTCCCTCGGCGGGTGATGGTACTGCAGGCCGTGGCCGCCGAAGAGCACGACGCTGTAGCCCTCGCGCCGGCCGGAATCGTCGAAGTCCCAGACGCCGTCGCGGTACAGCCGCACCAGGGCCTCGACCCAGGGCCTGCCGCCGTAGAGGTCCGGCCACTGGTCGGCGAAGCGCAGGTGCGTCTCGATGATCCTGGCGCCGATGGTCTCGAAGTTCACCATGCCGGTGTAGCCGGCCAGGTTGCGCGCCAGCCACTCGCCGCAATAGGCCTCGATCTCCGGCTTGGCCTCGGCCAGCACTACCCAGTGGTCGAACATGCCGCCTTCCAGCGGCAGGCCGTAGGTGTGGCGCCACCACTTGGCTTCGCCCTTCACCACGGCGACGTCGCTGGAGATGTGCTCGCCGTCCAGGAGCGGCATCCAGATGTGGCCGGGGCGCTGGTGAGCGCGGTATTCGCCGGGCGTGCGCAGCACGCGGCTGCCGATGCCCATGCCGCGCATGTTGAAGACCGGCTTGGAGAAGACCGGAAAGCCGGGCGGCATGAGCCCATGCGGGCCACAGTCAAAGCCCTGGCTCTCGGCCACCGCGAGCTTGTTGTAGACCCACTTGTACTCGGGATACCAGGCCCAGGCGTCGCCGTCCTCGGTCGGCACGCGCACATCGTCCGGACAGTCTATTCCCTCGAAGTATTGCAGCCGCCAGGGATCGGCTTCGCAGATCGGCATAGTGGAAAACTATGCGACTCTCCCGCTACAAATCAAAGGGTGTTCGACTTTCCGCCGGGCGGCCCCGCGCCGCACAATTCCGTGTAGATTTGGCGCTCGGGCCACCCAGCCCCTATATAGAGGGGCAATTTGCTGGAAGAGACCTGCCGGGAGGGGAGAATTCATGCCGGGACCGCTGGAAGGCTTCAGGGTCGTCGATCTGACCACCATGGTGTCGGGACCGCTGGGCAGCATGATCCTGGCCGACCAGGGCGCCGACGTGGTGAAGGTGGAGGTGCCCAGGGGCGGCGACCACACCCGCCAGGTGGCCACGCGCCGCAACGGCTATTCGGCCTCCTTCCTCAACAACAACCGCAATAAGCGCTCCATCGCCCTGGACCTCAAGACGCCGGAAGGCCTCGAGGCCGTGAAACGCCTGGTGCGCGATGCCGACGTCTTCCTGCAGAACTTCCGCCCCGGCGTGACCGAGCGCCTCGGCCTCGGCTACGCGGCGCTGAAGGAGATCAACCCGCGCCTGGTCTACGTCTCCATCGCCGGCTTCGGCTTCGAGGGGCCCTTCGCCGACAGGCCGGTCTTCGACCCTCTGATCCAGTCGTTGAGCGGCCTGACCACCGTGCAGGCCGGCTCCGACGAGGAACGCCCGCGCCTGGTGCGCACCATCCTGCCCGACAAGCTGACCGGCTTCGCCATGTCCCAGGCGGTCTGCGCCGCCCTCCTGGCGCGCAGCCGCAGCGGCGAGGGCCAGCACGTGCGCCTGTCGATGCTGGACACGGTCCTCGCCTTTCTCTGGGGCTCCGACATGGGCGGCCATACCTTCGTCGGCGACGAGATGGAAAAGGAGGCGGCGCAGAGCTGGATCGACCTGATCTACGAGACCAAGGACGGCTACATCTCCGTCGCCGTCATGCGCCACAAGGAGTGGGTCGGCCTGGCGCAGGCCGCGGAACGGCCGGAATGGACCCGGGACCCGCGCTTCCAGAACTCCGAGGGCCTCGACAAGCACAAGCATGCGCGCCTGGAGCTGACCCAGGAAGTGCTGCGCGAGCGCACGACGGCGGAGTGGATCGAGCGCCTGGAGGCCGCCGGCGTGCCCTGCGCCCCGGTGCTGACCCGGCGCGAGGCGATCCGCCATCCGCAGGTCCAGGCCAATGGCATCGTCTTCGAGAACGATCACCCCGCCGCCGGGCGCCTGCGCCAGGCGCGCAATCCCGCGCAGTTCTCCGCCACACCCAGCGAGCACCGCTTCGGCGCCCCGGCGCTGGGCGGCCACACCCGGGAGATCCTGGCCGAGGCCGGCTACAGCCCCGCCGAGATCGACGCCCTGATCGACAGCGGCGCCGCCGCCGAACCGCCGCGCGCCGGAGAGGACGCCGCATGATCGACTTCTACTACGCCCCGACGCCCAACGGCTGGAAGGTCGCCATCCTGCTTGAGGAGCTGGGCCTGCCCTATACCACGCACCTGCTGAAGCTGGCCGAGGGCGACCAGTTCAAGCCCGAGTTCCTGGCCATCAGCCCCAACGCCAAGATGCCGGCCATCCTCGACCACGACGTCGAGGGTGAACCGGTCAGCGTCTTCGAGAGCGGCGCCATCATGCTCTACCTGGCCGAAAAGACCGGCCGCTTCCTGCCCGAAGGGCCGCTGGCCCGCAAGGAACTGCTGGAATGGATGTTCTGGCAGGTCGGCAACCAGGGGCCCATGGCCGGCCAGCTCAGCCACTTCAAGAACTACGCGCCGGAAGGCCAGGACTACGGCTTCAAGCGCTACCTCGGGGAGTACGAGCGCAACCTGGCGGTGCTGGAACGGCGCCTCGAAAGCCGCGACTGGATCCTGGGCGAGGCCTACACCATCGCCGACATGATCGCCTTTCCCTGGGTCTTCATCGCCAAGCCGCTGGGCTCCTCGCTCGACGAATTTCCGAATGTCGCGGACTGGCGCGCGCGCATCAAGGAGCGCCCGGCCGTGCGCCGCGCCATCGACCTCTTCAAGGACCGCCAGAACCGCGGCCAGCACACCGCCCAGAGCAACTCCCTGCTGTTCAACCAGGGCGCCCAGCATCTGAAGGGCGCGGGAAACTAGGTCAGTCTCCGCGCCAGCCGCCGGCGGCAACCTGTGGTCAGTTGCGCGCCCGGCCACGATTGGCGATCCTGAACGCCTGCCTGGGAATCACCGACACGAAGGGAAAGACCATGGGGCTATCGGTCATCGGCGCCGGCTTCGGGCGCACCGGCACGCTGTCGCTGAAAGGCGCGCTGGAGCAGTTGGGCTTCGGCCCCTGCCACCACATGGCGGAGGTCTTCGCCCATCCCGAGCAGATTCCCTTGTGGCAGCAGGCC
>JBNKHC010000269.1:0-7340 GCA_050290145.1 Kiloniellaceae bacterium
TCGGCATCGAAGATCCGCTCCACCAGCAGGCGCGCCTCCAGGGCCTGGCCGCTGCGCTTCACAGTGGCGGTGAAGTAGCCCTCCGCCCAGCCGGCGAGCGAGGCCCAGCGCTGCGCCGAGAGCTTCTGGCCAGGAATGGGCGCGGCCAGCGGGCTGCGCAGGTGCAGGTTGATGACGTGCAGGTCGCGGCCGCTTTCGGTCTCGTAGACCGCGTGCAGCAGGGGGCGGTCCCACTCAAGGGTCATGTCCCGCGCCGTCTCCGGCTCGGCGGTCACCGAGCGGTAGCCCGGCGGCGGCACCAGGCGGTGGCGCAGCGCTTCGCTGCGGTGCGCCGGACGCCGGCCGAGGATCACCAGGTTGTGGACGTCGGAGGCCCCATGGTTCGCCGTGTTGGCCGGGGCGGCGACCAGGTCGTAGTCGTCGTAGGCGGTCTCGGCCAGCAGCCGCGTCAGCGCCGTCAGCTCCCGCGCCTTTTGCCCGGTGACGTGCTGGCCATTGACCTCCTGCAAACAAAGAATGTCCGCCCGCAAGGCCTCCAGTTGTGGGCGCAGCACCGCGGCGCGCCGCTCGAAGGCCGCCTCGTCGCCCGGCGCGAGGTCCAGGTTCTCCAGGTTGAAAGTGGCAATGCGCATAATGCTTCCCGGCAATCCCTTGTTTTCTGGCAGCTTAGCCGACGGTCGCTCGCGCCCGAATGACCTGTCGCAAGATATCCTGCCCCTGGACAGCGATAACAGGGCCTGAAACGATTTTGCGCCGCGCCGTCATCGCTCTAGACTGTGTAGCCAATAACAAGCCTGTCAGGGGAAATGTTCTTGGTTCCTGTGCATTTGGACATCTGGCACTCGGAAGACGAGCCACGCCTCGGCGCCGTGCTGTCCGAATGCTGGCACCTGCTGGCCGACGGCGCCGCCGAACCGCAGCACGATTTCCATACCACAGCCCTGGCCACGACCCATGCCGGTCTCGGTTGCACCCTGCGCACCGTGGTGCTGCGCAAGGTGAACCCGGAAGCCCGCGAGCTGGCCTTCTACACCGACCTGCGCAGCCGCAAGATCGGCGAGATCCAGCAGGACCCGCGCATCGCCCTGCTGTTCAACTCGGTGAGCGACGACACCCAGATCCGCGTGCAGGCCGAGGCCGTCATCCACCACCGCGACTCCCTGGCCGAGGCCGCCTGGAAGGAGCTTTGCCCGCGGCGGCGGCGCGACTACCTGGTCTCCGGCCCGCGCGGCCTGCCCTGGGCCTGGGCCACCTCCGGCCTGCCGTCGGAGTTCGAGGGCCGCGACCCCAACGAGGCGGAGAGCGAGGCCGGGCGGCTGAACTTCGCCGTCGTCGTCTGCCGCGTGCGCCAGATCGACTGGCTGTTCCTCACGCCCTACGGCCACCGCCGCGCCAACTTTACCTGGAACGACGACGGTCAGCTGCAGACGAGCTGGCTGGTCCCCTGAAGCAATAGAAGACGGAGGCATCCCATGTCCGGAATGTGGAAAGGACAGGCCTTCAGCGTTTCCCATGCCGACAGCAGCGCCTTCGAGGGCGAAGGCCTGCGCGCCTTCTTCGAATACCGCGACCTGGGCATCGCCGGCGCCACCCATGGCAAGTTCGGCGCCCACGTGATCCGCGCCGTCCCTGGCATGGAAAGCCCCGCCGCCTGGCACAGGCACGAGCTGGATTTCCAGATGGTCTACGTGACGAAGGGCTGGGTGGTCTTCGAGTACGAAGGCCGGGGCGAGCAAATCCTGCGCGAAGGCTCCTGCGTGCTGCAGCCGGCGGGCATCCGCCACCGCGAGGTGCGCCACTCCGACGACATGGAGCTGATCGAAATCACCTCCCCCGCGGAGTTCGGGACCGAGGACGCTGAGTCACCCTAGATCGGATCACATTCGCACGGGACCACACCGTGGTTCCGTCTGAATGTGTGAATACGATCCAGCTCAAAAGCATAGTGCAGATGTGCAGGGTCGATGGATCGCCTTCGGCGATTCCATCTGACCCTGATCTGCTCTAGGTCTTCGGCCAACTGGGCCGAGACGTCACCCGTTCAAACCACGCCGAAATCCCGTCGTACGGCGCTAGATCGATACCGGTCGGGCCTGCCATCTCAAGCGACGTTGCCAGCGCAATATCGGCGATCGTATAGCGGTCATCCGCAAGCCAGTCCCGGTCCGACAGATGCCCGTCGAGAACGGCTGCGAACCGCTCAAAGGACGCAAGGTGCTCGCCCACCTTGGCCTCGTCCGGCTCCTGTCCGGTCATTGGCTTGCGGAAAAGCCGCTCGAAGGCGATAGCGAAAATGGCCGGCTCGAAATGACTGGCGTTCCAGAACATCCATCGCAGCACATCCGCGCGGGCGGCCGTGTCGGAGGGCAGTAGCCTGGCCTCGGCGTGCCGGCAAGCCAGTTCGTATAGGATTGCCGGCGATTCCCAGCATGTGCGGCCATCGATCTCGAGCACCGGCAGCTTGCCGTTCGGATTCTTCGTCAGGAACGCCTCTGTCCTGTTTTCGCCTTTGGCGAAGTCGATCGTGCGTTGGTCGAGCGGAAGCCCCAGCTCACTGGCAATCGCCACCACACGCTTGGCGTTCGTAGAAATCGGATTTGTGTACATCAATGCAGGCATCGCGCAGGGCCCTTTCCTTGCAGTTCAGCCGTCGAGGTGGCAGTCGAGTGTCGCGATCGCCTGCCAGGTGCCGTCCGGTACCTGGAGCGACGGTGACAGGGTGAAGGCATCAGGCCCTGTTTTCTCGATAACCGCGCGGAACGGTGCCGGCCCGGCCGGCATGGTCACCTCCCCCTCCCAAGACAGGCTGGCTTCGGACCAGCCGCCGCTCGCAAGCCTGCCGGACAAGCCTGCATTGTTGAAGAAAGTGCTGACGAAGCCGCTGCCATCCGCCGTTGGGCCCCAGAACTCCGTATTGCGGCGGGCCGCAGGATGGGATTCCGAGGTGTCCTCATCGTAGGCGACCTTGATCCAGCGACCGTCCAAGGCCGGCGCAACGTCGAATCGGCCGATGAAGCGATGTTCCGGCATCTTCGCCGTGGCGTGGTTGATCCCGTCACAGGTCCAGTTTCCGAGAAAGAACTCCAGCGGCTTCAGCGGCTGCGCCGCCACCCGGTCACCGGCCTGCCCCGGCGGCGCGAGCGACATCGTGACGAATACGGCAAGCACGCATAGGCCCACCCTGCGGGCGACTGCATGTCCTAATTCCTTCATTGGCCGAGTTTTCCTTTTGTGAGTCGCGAAAAACGACTTACTTCATAATCCAGTAAGTCTTGAATTACAACTCACAAATTCCTAGCTTCGTCGGGAGCTGATTTCAGCGGCAGAAACCGGAGCTTCGGATGTCTGACGAGACCGCTTTTCCACGATCGCGCTGCCCTATCGCGACAACGCTCGACATCGTCGGCGACAAGTGGACGCTGATCGTCCTGCGCGACATGTTCGCGGGCAAGAAGCGCTTCTCGGACTTTCTCGAATCTCCCGAGCCGATGAAGCGCAGCATCCTGACCGATCGGCTGAAGCGCCTGGAATCGACCGGTCTTATCCGGCGCGAGCGCTACCAGAGGCGGCCGGACCGCTATGAGTACTTCCTCACGCGCTCCGGCGCAGAACTCCTGCCGGTGCTACAGGCGATCGCGCGCTGGGGCATGAACAACCGGAAAGGCGTGTGGCAGGCATCCGACCGCTTCCTGGCCTGGACTGCGGATGACTTCGTGAAAGCCGATCCGTAGCCGGTAAAAGGCGCATGTCGGGGCGCCGGTACGAGATTCCCGGACCTCTCAAAACGACGAGTTCGGTTCCTTCAGGAACGCGAGCTCCGCTTCCGTGCTTTCACGGCCCAGGACGGCGTTGCGGTGGGGGAAGCGTCCGAAGCGGGCGATGATCTCCAGGTGGCGCTCGGCGTAGGGCAGGAACTCGCCGCCCTCCTTCAGGGCCGCCACCAGGCGCACGCAGTCCTGCTGGTCTTTCAGGTCCTCGCTGTGCTCCAGCGGCAGGTAGAGGAAAACCCGCTCGACGTCGTTGAGGGCCGCGTCGAAGCCCATCTTCAGGGCGTGGCGGGTGACCTCCCGCGCCGTGGCGTCGCAGGCGAAGGCGCGCGGCGAACCGCGGTAGAGGTTGCGCGGCAGCTGGTCGAGCAGCAGGACCAGCGCCAGACAGCCGCGTGGGCTGCGCCACCAGTCCGTGTACTTGCCGGCCAGCGCCGCCTCGTGATGGGGCAGCAGGACGCGGCGGCACTCGCCGTCGAAAGCCTCGCTGGCCTCGAACCACTGCGCCTTGCGCCCCTCGGCAAACCAGAATGTCAGGACCTCTTCCATCGCCCCCACCAGGCTCCCATCATGCCGCCAGCTTCAGAGACTCGAGCACCCGGCGCGTCACCGCCGCCGTGCCGTCGGGGCCGCCGAACTCCTGGGGGCGGAGGCCGCCGCCGGCATAGGCCCGGTCGACCGCCGCCTGGATGTGCTGCGCCGCCGCCTCGGCCTTGGGCTCGCCGTGGCGCTCGCCCAGCCAGTCGAGCATCATGGCCGCCGAGAGAATGGCCGCCGTGGGATTGGCCCGTCCCTGCCCGGCAATGTCCGGGGCGCTGCCGTGACAGGGCTGGAACACCGCGCGCTCCAGGCCGATGTCGCCGGAGGGCGCCATGCCGAGCCCGCCCATGAGCCCCGCCGCCAGGTCGGAGAGGATGTCGCCGTACATGTTCTCGGTGACCATGACGTCGAAGCTCCAGGGATGCTTGATGAGGTCGAGAGCCATGGCGTCGACGTAGCGGTGGCGGGCCTCGATATCCGGAAACAGCCTGGCGCGCTCGTCGAAGATCTTGCGGAAGAAGACCATGCTGCCCAGCACGTTGGCCTTGTCGACGCAGGTCAGCACCCCGGGGTGGCCGCGCGCCTTGCGCCGCCCCGCCAGCTTGAAGCAGAAGTCGAAGAGGCGCTCCGAGGCGGCGCGGGTGACGACCTGCACGTCGCGGGCCTCGGTCTCGCTCTGCTCGGTCTTGCCGCGCGCGGCAAAAAGGCCCTCGGTCTGCTCGCGCACCAGGATGAAGTCGATCTGCGCCGCCCGCGGGTCGGCCAGCGGCAGCGGCGCGCCGGGGATGGCGCGCACCGGGCGCACCCCGGCGAAGAGCTGCCACAGCTCGCGCAGGTCCACCTGCGGGGCGATCTCGCGGCCGTCGGGATAGCGCACCTCCGGCAGGCCCATGGCGCCCAGCAGGATGGCGTCGGCGGCCTCGGCCGCCTGCACGGCCGCGTCGGTCATGGCGACGCCGCGCTCCCGGTAGACCCCGGCGCCGGCGGCCAGCTGCTCGTAGCTGAGCGAGATCCCGCCGACGGCGGCGCAGGCGGCGTCCAGCACCTCCAGGCTGGGCGCGATCACCTCGGCCCCGATGCCGTCGCCCGGCAGGACGGCGATGCGGAATTCGACCATGCGGCTCCCCACTTTATTCGCGTCACGTCGAAGGGCGGACTATAATCTCTTCACCCCGCTGCCTGCCAGCCCAGCCGTTTTCCGGGAGCCCGTCTTGTCCGATACCTCGCCGCTGCTGTCCCTCTCAGACGTCACTTTCCTGGGCGACGACCTCCAGCGCCCGGAGTGCGTCCTCTGCACCTCCAACGGCGACATCTACAGCTCGGACGGGCGCGGCGGCGTGGCGCTGAGCCGGGAGGACGGCCGGCGCGAGCTGGTCCGGGCCGCGGCGGGCAGCGAGGCCATCCTGCCCAACGGCATCGCCCTGCAGCGCGACGGCTCCTTCCTGCTCACCAACCTGAACGAGGCCGGCGGCATCTTCCGGCTCGACCGCGACGGCAGGCTGAGCGAGGTGCTGCGCCGGGTGGACGGCGTCGACCTGCCGGCCACCAACTTCGTGCTGGTCGACGACCGCGGGCGCGTCTGGGTGACGGTCTCCACCCGGCAAAGCCCGCGCGACCAGGCCTTCCGCAAGGGCGTCGCCGACGGCTTCGTGGTGCTGATCGACGGCAAGGGCGCGCGCATCGTCGCCGACAAGGTCGGCTACGCCAACGAGCTACAGCTCGACCGCCGCGGCGAGTCCCTCTATGTGAACGAGACCTTCGCGCGCTGCCTGACGCGTTTCCGCATCAACCGCTTCGGCGAACTGAGCGAGCCGACGGTGGTGACGGAGTTCGGCGCCGGCACCTTCCCCGACGGTCTGGCCATGGACGTGGAGGAGCACCTCTGGGTCACCTCGCCGGTGTCCAACCGGGTGATCCGCGTCGCCCCCGACGGCGCCCAGACTCTGATCCTGGAAGACAGCGACCCGGATCACCTGGCCGCCGTGGAGGCCGCCTACCAGGCGGGCGAACTGACCCGCGCCGCCTTCGACGAGGCCAGCGGCGAAAAGCTGCGCAACATCTCCAGCCTCGCCTTCGCGGGCCCCGACCTGCGCACCGGCTACCTCGGCTCGCTGCTGGGCGACGGCATCGCCTGCTTCAGCAGCCCCTTCATGGGCCGCCCGCCCAGCCACTGGCACTTCAATGTCGCCTACTCGCCGTCGTAGTAGCCCACCGCCGAGCTGACCTTGTAGATGCCGTTGAAGGAACGCGCCTTCTTGTCGCCGCCCGGTCCGGAGCCGGCGAAGGCGATGACCTTGTCGGAATCCGGAAACAGCGTGATGTCCGGGTCGATCATGGTCGAGATGCAGAGATACTCGAGGTCTTCGCTGCCGCTGTTGATCAGCTGATGGTTCGGGCCTTCGGGCGGCAGCGCGATGAAGTCGCCGGGCCCGACCGGAACCTCCTCGTCGTCCAGGCGCATGGTTCCGCTGCCCGCCAGAACATAGATCGCCTCTTCGTTGGTGAAGTGTTTGTGGAAGGGGAAGGCCGTCTTGCCGGGCGGGACGCGATAGATCGAACACCCCAGTTTCTTCGCCCCGGTGTGCGGGCTGAACCACTTGCGCTGGAATGCGAAACGCTCCCCATTGCCATCGGATTCCCACGCCAGGTCGTTCACATTCACGATGTTCTCGTTCCGCGACATAAAGCTCACTCCCCAAAGATGATTGCGATCCGTCTTCAGCGGATCGTTCAGCGTCATCTTGCCTGAGCCGCATCGCTCCACGAAGGGGCAGCTGCCGGAAGCAGGCGGCAATTCCGCCGCCATCGCGGAAAGGTCGAACAAGACGCGGTCAAGCGACATCGGCGAGCGAGCGCGCCACATATGACGGCTGCAGCGGGCCGGCGGGACACAACCGGCCGCCCCGCCGCGATGGCCCTGTCTTCCCCTAAGCCGCGACGAGGCCGTGCAGGCTGAAGAGGCCTTCGGGGTCCAGCCACTGCGCCTCGCTGCGCCAGCCGCCTTGCCGCGCCAACTCCGCGAAGGACTCCAGC
>JBNKHC010000270.1:0-2586 GCA_050290145.1 Kiloniellaceae bacterium
TGCTGGGCTGCGTCTATATGGCCGGGGAGGAGGCGAGCTGGGGCCAGCACTACATCGGCTGGCTGACGCCGGAGGGCTGGCAGGCGGTCAACGACCAGGGTGAGACCAACCTGCACAACACCTCGGCCTGGCTCGACCAGAAGCCGCGCACCCTGCTGGAGATCGGGGTCATCGTCGGCGGTATCATCATCCCGCTGCTGGCGCTGAAGCGGCCCTCAATCCGCGAGGGGCGTTTCGCGATCTTCCTGCCGCCGCTGGTCTGCCTGCCGACCGCGCTCATCGCCGAGGTCGGCAAGATCTGGGAACGCCTGCATTCCCTCGGCCTGTGGGACTGGGTGATCTTCTACCAGGCCAGCGAGGTGCAGGAGCTTTACATCTACCTCTTCATCCTTTTCTATCTGATCGTGTTCCGCAATCGGCTGCTGGCCCGGCGTGCGGCGGGGCTGCCGGCGCGCCCCTAGGCCGCCGCTCCCGTGCTTCGCCGCCGGGTTCAATCCAAGGGAGTTCCACCGGTTCCATGCCGCGCCTGCTGCAAGCCCTGGCGGGCGCCGCGCAAGGCGGCGCCGAGATGCATTTCCTGCGTCTCTGCCTGGCCTTGAAGCGGGCCGGGGTGGAGCAGCGCGTGGTCATCCGCCCGCACCCGAAGAGTCTGGAGGTGTTGCGCGCAGGCGGCATCGAGCCGGTGACGGCGCCCTTCGGCGGCGTCTTCGACTGGCAGACCGGCAAGATCCTGCGCCGCGAAATCGCCGACTTCCGCCCCGACCTGGCGCTGACCTACATGAACCGCGCCTCGGCGGCCATGCCGAAGGGCGACTTCCTGCACCTGGCGCGGCTGGGCGGCTACTACAACATGAAGTACTACCGCAACTGCGATCACCTGGTCTGCATCACGCCGGACATCAAGGCGCACTGCGTGGAGCACGGCTTTCCCGAGGAGCGCGTGCACGTCATCCCCAACTTCGTCGAGGACAAAGGCGCGACTGCGCCGGCCGACCGCGCGGCCCTGGATACGCCCGCCGACGTGCCGCTGATCTTCGCGCTGGGCCGGTTGCACGAGAACAAGGCCTTCGACATCCTGCTGCAGGCCATGGCGCGCCTGCCGCGCGCCTACCTCTGGCTGGCGGGCGAGGGGCCGCTGCGCGACAAGCTGCAGCGCCAGGCCGGCGACCTGGGCATCGAGGGGCGGGTGCGCTTTCTTGGCTGGCAGCACGATGCCGCACCCTATTTCGCCGCCGCCGACCTCTACGTCGTGCCCTCGCGCCACGAGCCCCTGGGCAGCGTGGTGCTGGAGGGCTGGATGCACCGTCTGCCCATGGTCTCCGCGGCCAGTCAAGGACCGTCCTGGATGATCAAGGACGGGGAGGACGGCCTGCTGGTGCCCATCGATGATGCGGCGGCCATGGCGGCGGCCCTGCAAGGCCTGATCGACGATCCGCAGACGGCAGAACGCCTGGCCCAGGCCGGTCGTTCGCGCTTCGAGAAAGACTTTACGGAGGCGGTGGCCGTGCGGCGCTATCTGGATCTTTTCGATCGCCTGCTGGCCGAACGGCCGGCCGCGGCGGCGTCATGAGCATGATCAAGGAAGGCTAAGTCATGGCCAAGGACTGGGACCTCATCATCACCGGCGGCGACGTCTTCACGCCCTCCGGCCTGGTTGCCGCCGACGTGGCGGTGGCCGGGGGGCGCATCGCCGACATCGGGGCCCTCGATCCCGCGCGCGCCGACGAGGTCTTCGACGCCAAGGGCCTGACGGTGCTGCCCGGCGTCATCGACACCCAGGTGCACTTCCGTGAGCCGGGCCTCGAGCACAAGGAGGACCTGGAAAGCGGCACCCGCGCAGCGGTGATGGGCGGCGTCACCGCGGTCTTCGAGATGCCGAACACCTCGCCCGCCACCATCGACGAAGCGGCGATCAACGACAAGCTGACCCGCGCCGAGGGCCGCGCCTGGTGCGACCACGCCTTCTTCGCCGGCGCGGCGGCGGAAAACGCCGAGCGCCTGGGCGCGCTGGAGCGCCTGCCCGGCGTCTGCGGAGTCAAGATCTTCATGGGCTCCTCCACCGGCTCGCTGCTGGTGCACGAGGACGAGCACCTGCGCCGGGTGCTGAAGCACGTCAACCGCCGCGTCGCCGTGCACTCCGAGGACGAGGAACGGCTGCGCGAGCGCTTCGACCTGATCCGCGAGGGCGGCAAGGTCTCCCAGCACCCGGAATGGCGCGACGTGGAAACCGCCGTGCGCTCGACCAAGCGTCTGCTGCGCCTGGCGCGCGAGGCCGGCAAGCGCATCCATGTGCTGCATGTGACCACGGCGGAGGAGGTGCCGATCCTGGCCGCCGCCAAGGACATCGCGACCATGGAGGTAACGCCGCAGCACCTGACCCTTGCGGCGCCCTACTGCTACGAAGAGATCGGCAGCTTCGCGCAGATGAACCCGCCGATCCGCGAGGCGCGCCACCGCGAGGCGCTGTGGGAGGCGGTGCGCCTGGGCATCGTCGACGTGGTCGGCTCCGACCACGCGCCGCACACCCGCGAGGAAAAGGCCGCGCCCTATCCGCGCTCGCCCTCGGGCATGCCCGGGGTGCAGACC
>JBNKHC010000271.1:0-17237 GCA_050290145.1 Kiloniellaceae bacterium
GGGCGTCTTCGGCGGCCAGGCGATCGAGGCGGACGTAGCTCTCGGCGCGGATCTCCAGGGGCCGACCGTCCTGGACCACGCGCAGCCGCTCGAAGACGCCGCTGCGGCGCCAGGCCGTGCCGCGGTGCGAGTGCAGGCCGCCGGAGGCGACGAAAAGCGCCACCTCCTGCGCGCCCAGTGCCGCCACCGCACGTGAGAAGGCCTGCTGGCCCAGCAGGTTGCGGCCGATCGTCGGCGGATCGAGCAGCGCCGCCCAGAGGTCGAGGAAGGGCGCTTCGCCCGGCGGCGGCGGGACCTTGGCGCCGCTGAGGGCGGCACGCGCCTGGTCGAGGGTGACGGTGGTATGGGCCAGCGCGCCCATCGCCTGTAACTCCGCCCAGGTCTTCGGCGCGAAGTGCAGGCGGTCGATCGTGGCGCCGCCTTGCGCGCTGCGCGCCAGCGCGACGGTGCGCGCCGTGCGCAGGATGGAATCCCGGATGACGCCGCTGGAGACGGTGGCGCGGGAGATGACGTCCGGCGGCGTCGCGCCGCCGGCCTCGCCGGGCGGAAGGGTCAGGTCAATGCCGGCAAAGCCGTCGATATAACGCGCGATGTCGGCGGTCGAGATGCCGAGCGTCAGGATCGGCTCATTGTGGCGCACCAGCTGCGCCCCGGCGATCCGTCCTGCCTGGGTCACCGCCACCAGGATGTCGATCGGCCGCCCGGAATAGCCGACCGAGCGGGAGATTTCCCAGGTCGAGGCGATGTAGCCGACCGGGCCGTCGGGCGAACTGACGGACCATCCGGGCACGCCGTCCTCCTCACGCACCACGCGCAGGGTCGCATCGCTGGCGAAGAGGCGCGCGGCGAGAGCCGGGTCCGGCACCGCCTGCGCCGGGGCGTCCGTCCGCAGCAGATCACCGGTGGCCGGCGCGGCACCGGTCAAGGTGGGGACGCCAAGGGCTACGCACGCCACCAGGAAGGCCCGGAAAAGCCGCATCGGTTACTCCACGTCTGTTCTGCAAATTTGCGGGGAGCTTGCGCGTGCTGCCTTAACGAAAGTCAAGGCAGCGGTGGAGGCCCCCTGCCTATTCTCGTTCCAGCCCCACCGGTGCAATGGAGAGACGGGCATGCACATCCCTTGCGAAACACGGAAAATCGCGCTTCTCGCCGGCGTCCTGCTGCCGCTGGCTTTTTCAGCTTCCACCGCTTCGGCGCAGGACAAGCCGAAGGAGCACGGCGACACGCCGGCTGCGGCCTATGAGCCCAGTATGACGACCCTGGGTCAGATCAATGTCGAGATCCCGGGACGCAAACCCGGCGATCCGGTGATCACGCCCTCGGAGTTCCAGACGGCCTCCACCATCTACTTCGAGCGCTGCGCCGGCTGCCACGGCGTGCTGCGCAAGGGGGCGACCGGAAAGCCGCTGACCACCGAAATCACGCGAGAGCTGGGCTACCAGCACCTCAGCGACTTCATCACCTACGGCTCGCCCGCCGGCATGCCGAACTGGGGCACCTCCGGCGAGCTGACCGAGGAGCAGGTCGACATCATGGCGCGCTACCTGCTGATCGAGCCGCCCTCGCCGCCGGAATTCGGCATGCCCGAGATGCGTGCGACCTGGAAGGTCGTGGTGCCGCCCGAAAAGCGCCCGACCAAGAAGATGAACGACATCGACATCGACAACCTCTTCTCGGTCACCCTGCGCGATGCTGGCCAGATCGCCCTGATCGACGGCGCGACCTACAAGATCCACACGGTCATCGACACGGGCTATGCGGTCCATATCTCGCGCATCTCCGCCTCGGGCCGCTATCTCTACGTCATTGGCCGCGACGCGCTGGTCAACATGATCGACCTCTGGATGGATCCGCCGGCGACGGTGGCCCAGATCAAGATCGGCGCCGAGGCGCGGTCGGTCGAGACCTCGAAGATGAAGGGCTGGGAGGATAAGTACGCCATCGCCGGCAGCTACTGGCCGCCGCAGTACGTGATCATGGACGGCGACACCCTGGAGCCGAAGAAGATCGTCTCGACCCGCGGCATGATCTACGACACCCAGGAGTTCCACCCGGAACCGCGCGTCGCCGCGATCGTGTCGTCGCACTACCGGCCGGAGTTCATCGTGAACGTGAAGGAGACCGGCAAGATCCTGCTGGTCGACTACTCGGACATCAAGAACCTGAAGGTCACCGAGATCGAGGCCGAGCGCTTCCTGCATGACGGCGGCTTCGACTCGACCAAGCGCTACTTCCTGACGGCGGCCAACGCGCGCGGCAAGATCGCCGTCATCGACACCAAGGAAGGCTCGCTGACCGCGCTGCTGGAAAGCGGCGGCACCACGCCGCACCCGGGTCGCGGCGCCAACCTGTCGCATCCGACCTACGGACCTGTCTGGGCGACCTCCCACCTGGGCGACGAGACGGTGGCGCTGATCGGTACCGATCCGGAAGGCCATCCCGACCAGGCCTGGAAGGTGGTGCAGCAGCTCTATGCCCTGGGCGGCGGTTCGCTCTTCGTGAAGTCGCACCCCAGCTCGAAGCACCTCTACGTCGACGCGCCGCTCAATCCGGAGGCCGAGGTTTCCGGCTCCATCGCGGTCTTCAACGTCGACGACCTGACCAAGGAAGAGCCGGAATACACGGTCCTGCCGATCGTGGAGTGGGCCGGCATCGCCGAGGGTCAGCCCCGCGTGGTGCAGGGTGAGTTCAACAAGGGTGGTGACGAGATCTGGTTCTCGGTGTGGAACGGCCGCGACCTGGAATCGGCGATCGTCATCGTCAACGACAAGACGCTTGAGCTGAAGCATGTGATCAAGGACTCGCGGCTGGTCACGCCGACCGGCAAGTTCAACGTCTTCAATACGCGTCAGGACGTGTACTGACCCGCCTCCCGGGGAGCGGCCATCGCGGTGAGGCCGCTCCCCTTCAAGGCGGTGGGGCTAGGTAGGGAGAAGGCGATGAGGAAGCCGGGTCAGGTGTTTCTCGTGGGCGCCGGGCCGGGGGACCCGGAGCTTCTCACTCTGAAGGCCGCGCGAATTCTCGGCCGGGCGCAGGCCGTGGTCTACGACCGGCTGGTGTCGGAGGAGGTGCTGGCGCTGACCCCGCCGCTGGCGCGCCTCATTGCGGTGGGCAAGGCGCCGAAGTCCCACCCCGTGCCGCAGGAGCGGATCAACGAAATCCTGGTCGAACTGGCCTTCGACGGCCTGACGGTGGTGCGCCTGAAAGGCGGCGACCCGATGATCTTCGGCCGCGGCTCGGAAGAGGCGGCGGCTCTCAGCGCCGCCGGCGTTCCTTTCGAGATCGTGCCCGGCATCACCGCGGCGCAGGGCGCGGCGGCGGCGACCGGCGTGCCCCTCACCCATCGCGGCCTTGCGAGCGGCATCCGCTACGTCACCGGCCATTGCCGGGAAGATCGCCCGCTCGACCTCGACTGGGCGGGCCTGGCCGACCCGCAGACGACGCTGGTCGTCTACATGGGCGCAGGCGCCATCGCCGAGATCGCCGGGCGGCTGCTGGAAGAAGGCCTGCCCGCCGCGCACCCGGTCATGGCGGTCGCCAGCGCGACGACGCCACAGGAGCGCCGCCTGGTTTCCTGCCTCGGTAAGATCGCCGAAGACGCGGCCCGGGCCTCTCTGTACGGACCGGTGCTCTTCGTGATCGGCGAGGTCGTCTCCCTCTACCGCAGCTGTCCCGAGACCGTGCTGGCGCTGCTCGCCACCAGCCCGCCGCAGGACGCCGTCTATGCGTGAGGTTCTTGCGCTCCTGCTGCTCTGCGGCCTGGCCGCGGGGCCGGCGGTGGCGGCCGAGCTGCCGCCCGGCCGGGCGGCGGAGCTGGAGCGGCTGGTGCTGCAGGACTGCGGCTCCTGCCACGGCATGACGCTGAAGGGCGGACTCGGGTCCGACCTGCGGCCGGAGACGCTGGCGGGCAAGCCGGTCGATGTCTTGACCGCGATCGTCCTGGACGGCGTGCCGGGAACGCCGATGCCGCCCTGGCGCCCGCTCCTCAGCGAGGAGGAGGCGCGCTGGATCGCCCGCTATCTGCTGAACGGAGGCGTCAGATGACCCGCTTCATGGCTGTTCTCTGCCTGGCTTTGGCGCTCCTGCCCTGGGGGGCGCAGGCCGATACGCTGCGCGCCACCGGCGACCTGGGGGTGGTGGTGGAGCGGGCGAGCGGATCGCTGCTCATCATCGACCAGTCGGAGCATGCGGCGATCGCCCGGGTCGAGGGGCTGGGCGACCTGTCCCATGCCTCGGTCGTCTTCTCGTCGGACGAGCGCTTCGCCTACGTCTTCGGCCGCGACGGCGGCCTCAGCAAGGTCGATCTGCTGACCCAGAGCCTTGCCGCCCGCGTGCTGCAGTCGGGCAACGCCATCGGCGGGGCGATCTCCGACGACGGTCGCCTGGTCGCCGTGTCGAACTACGAGCCCGGCGGCGTGCGCGTCTTCGATGCAGAGACCCTGGAGATGGTGGCGGACATTCCGACCGGGTCGAAGACCATCGGGCTGGTGGATGCGCCGGGACGGCGCTTCGTCTTTACCCTCTGGGACGCGGGCGAGACCTGGATCGCCGACTTCTCGAAGGGCGAACCGGCGATCACCCGTGTCGCGGGCATCGGCCGCAACCCCTACGACGCGCTGATCACCGGCGATGGGCGGCATTACATTGCCGGCCTGTTCGGCGAGGACGGCCTGACCGCTCTCGACCTCTGGCAGCAGCCGCCGATTCCGCGCCGCATCCTCTCCGGCTACGGCCGCGGCGAGGAACCCCTGCCGGTCTACAAGATGCCGCACCTGGAAGGCTGGGCCCTGGCGGGCGAGCGCTTCGTGCTTCCTGCCGTCGGCCGCCACGAGGTGCTTTGGGTCGACTCGCGCAGCCTGGAGGAGGTCGGCCGCACCAAGACCCACGGCCAGCCGGTCTTCGCCGTCGCGCGCCCGGACGGCCAGCAGGTCTGGGTGAACTTCGCCCATCCCCTGAACGACACCATCGAGATAATCGACACGCCCTCCGGCGAAGTCATCCACCGGCTGACGCCGGGCCCGGCGGTGCTGCACATGGAATTCACCCCGCGCGGGCATGAGGTCTGGGTCTCGGTGCGCGACGCCGGGCGGGTTGACATCTACGATACGCGCAGCTTCGAGAAGCTGGGCGAGATCGCGGCGCAGAGCCCCTCGGGCATCTTCTTCACCGCGCGCGCGCACCGGACGGGGCTCTAGGTGATGAGCCCGATCCTCGATTCCCTCGACCGCGCCCTGTTGGACGGCTGGCAACGCGACTTCCCCCTGGTGTCGCGTCCCTTCGCCGAGATCGGCCGCCGGCTCGACATTCCGGAAACGGAAGTGCTGAAACGTCTGCGCCGCCTCTCCGAGGCAGGGGCGATCAGCCGCATCGGCGCGACCTGCCGGCCCAACACCGCCGGGGCCAGCACGCTGGCGGCGGTAGCGGCCCCGGAGTTCCGCATCGACGAGATCGCGGAGATCATCGGCGCCGAGCCGGGCGTCAACCACTCCTACCTGCGTGAGAACGACTGGAACATCTGGTTCGTGGCGACCGGGCCCGACCGCGACCATGTCGAGGCGACGCTGGCCCGCATTCACCGCCGCACGGGGCTGGAGGTGCTGGACCTGCCCCTGGTGCGCCCCTTCAATATCAGCCTCGCCTTTGCCCTCGACGGGCCGGGGCGCCTGCCGCCGGCGCGCGAGGACGTCGACGCGGGCGTGCTGCTGCCGGGGGACCGGGAAATCATGCAGGGCCTGTCCAGCGGCCTGCCCATCGCGGCCCGGCCCTTTGCGGAGTTCGCGCGCGACCTGGGCCGGCCGGAGGAGGAGGTGCTGGCGCGGATCGCTGCGCTGGCGGCGGCGGGGGTGCTGTCGCGCATCGGCGTGATCCTGCGGCACCGGGCGCTCGGCTGGCGCTCCAACGCCATGGTGGTATGGGACCTGCCGCCGCAGGAGGCCGAGCGGATCGGGCCCGCACTGGCGGCGGTGCCGGGGGTGACGCTGTGCTACCAGCGCCGTCCGGCCGCCCGCGTCTGGCCCTACACGCTCTACTGCATGATCCATGCGCGCTCCCGGCAGGAGGCCATGTCCGTGCTCGACCGCGCCTGCGAGGAAACCGGCCTGGCCGGCGTGCCGCACCAGGTGCTCTTCAGCCTGCGCTGCTTCAAGCAGACCGGCGCCATGGTGGCGCCCTCGGCCGGAGCCGCCGCATGACCCGACCGCTCTACCACCCCGATGCGGTGGACCGCCGCATCATCAACAGCCTGCAGGAAGGCTTTCCGCTGTCGCCGCGCCCCTTCGCCGAGGCGGCGGCGCAGCTCGGGCTGGAAGAAGAAGAGCTGATCTCCCGTTTGGAGAACCTGCGCCGGCGCGGCGCCATCACCCGCTTCGGCCCCTTCATCGATGCCGCGGCCATGGGCGGGGCTTTCTGCCTCTGCGCCATGGCGGTGCCCGAAGCGCGCTTCGACGAGGTGGCCGGACAGGTCAACGCCTTTGCCGAAGTGGCCCACAACTACGAGCGCCAGCATCCGCTCAACATGTGGTTTGTGCTGGCGACGGAGCGGCCGCAGCAGATCGAGCAGGCGGCCGCCGCCATCGAAGCCGTCACCGGTCTCCAGGTTCTGCGTTTTCCCAAGCTGGAGGAGTTCTTCATCGGTTTCAGGGTGACGGCATGACGCTGGATGCGACCGAAAGGCGGATCGTCCAGGCAACCCAGGCGGGGTTGCCGCTGTCACCGGCGCCTTATGCTGCGGTGGCGGCGCAGCTCGGGCTCGAGGAGCGCGAAGTCATCGAGCGCCTGGCGGCCCTGCAGGCGCGCGGGGTCATCCGCCGCATCGGCATCGCGCCCAACCACTACGCCCTGGGCATGGTGGCCAACGGCATGTCGGTCTGGGACGTCGAGGACGGCGCCGCCAGCGAGCTCGGCGCGCGGGTCGGCAACCTGGACTTCGTCTCTCACTGCTACCTGCGGCCGCGCGCCCTGCCGCGGTGGCCCTACAACCTCTTCGCCATGGTCCATGGCAGGAGCCGCGAGGAGGTCGAGGAGAAGCGCCAGGAAGTCGCCGCCCTGCTCGGCGCGGCCTGCCGGCAAAGCGACATTCTCTACTCGACCCGGATACTCAAGAAGACCGGCCTCAGGATCGGCCGGCAAGGAAACGGCTGATGTTTCGCCTGTCGCACTACATGCGCCAACTCGTGGCGCCGACGCCGCCGCGCCGCCGCAAGGGGCCGGTCAAGCCGGTGGTCATCTGGAACCTCACCCGGCGCTGCAACCTGCGCTGCCGCCACTGCTATTCGGTTTCCGCCGACGTCGATTTCCCTGGTGAGCTCAGCCACGAACAGGCCATGGGCGTGCTGGAGGACCTCGGCGCCTTCGGCATTCCGGCGCTGATCCTCTCCGGCGGCGAGCCGCTGGCCCGCAAGGACCTTTTCGACATCGCGGCGCGGGCGCGCGACATGAAGCTCTACCTGGCGCTCTCCAGCAACGGCACCCGCATCGTCGGGGAGGCCGCCGACCGGGTCGCCGAGATCGGCTTCGACTACGTCGGCATCAGCCTGGACGGCATCGGCGCCACCAACGACTGGTTCCGCGGCCAGGAGGGCGCCTTCGAGCAGGGCCTCGCAGGCGTGCGCGCCTGCAAGGAACGCGGGGTGAAGGTCGGCCTGCGCTTCACGCTGACCGAAGACAACGCCGCCCAGCTGCCCGAGCTGCTGGCGCTGACCGAAGCCGAGGGCGTCGACAAGTTCTACCTCTCGCACCTGGTCTATGCCGGGCGCGGCGACAAGCACCGCGGCGCCGACGCGAGCTGGCGGCGCTCGCGCGACGCCATGGACCTGTTGCTCGAGAAGGCCTGGGCCGCGGCCGAGGCCGGCGACCCGCTGGAGATTGTGACCGGCAACAACGACGCCGATGCCGTCTACTTCCTGCAGTGGGCGGCGCGGCGCTTCCCGGCCGACAGGATCGCCCACCTGCGCGCGCACCTGGCGGCCTGGGGCGGCAACTCCTCCGGCGTCGGCGTGGCCAACATCGACCCGCAGGGCAAGGTCCACCCCGACACCTACTGGTCGGATTACACCATCGGCAACGTGAAGGAGCACAAGTTCTCCGAGCTGTGGACGGGAAGCGATCCCATGCTGGCCCAGCTCCGCCTGCGCCCGCGTCCGCTCAAGGGACGCTGCGGGGCCTGTGCCTACCAGGACGTCTGCGGCGGCAACACCCGCATCCGGGCGCTGCAGCTGACCGGCGATCCCTGGGCCGAGGACCCCGCCTGCTACATGGCCGACGCGGAGATCGGCGTCGAGTCCGAGCAACGCCTGACCGTCACGCCGTTCCGCGGGAAGAGCCATGATCCGGCGCATCGTTTTCTCTAGTCTGCTCGCCGCGGCTGTCGGCTGCGGACTGGCTGGCCCGACGGTCGCCGAGCCCTCGGGCGCGGCGCTCTATGAAGAGCACTGCGCGGCCTGCCACGGGGCCGACCGGCTGGGCGGCACGGGCCCGGCCCTCATCCCCGAGGCGCTCAGCCGCCTGCGCGGCGCCAAGCTCTCGACCATCATCGCCGGAGGGCGCGCGGCGACCCAGATGCCGGCCTTCGCCGGGACGCTCTCCGAGGAGGAAATCGCCGCCCTGGCCGCCTTCGTGCGCGTCCCCCTGGCGGAGGTGCCCGCCTGGGGCGTGGAGCAGATCATGGCCAGCCGGGCCTTCGCGCCGGACTATACGCCGGCCGAGGCCCCGGTCTTCGAGGCCGATCCGCTGAACCTCTTCCTGGTGGTGGAGACCGGCGACCATCACGTCAGCGTGCTGGACGGCGACCGCTTTACGGTGATGGACCGCTTCCCGACGCCCTTTGCCGTGCACGGCGGGCCGAAGTTCACGCCCGACGGCCGCTTCGTCTTCATCATGTCGCGCGACGGCTGGGTGCAGAAGTACGACCTCTGGAGCCTGGCGGAGGTCGGCCGGGTGCGCGCCGGCCTCAACAGCCGCAACATCGCGATCTCCAAGGACGGGCGTCACCTGGCGGTGGCCAACTATCTGCCGCGCACCCTGACGATCCTTTCGACCGGGGATCTCGCGGTCGAGCGGATTTTCGACGTGGCCTCCAAGGACGGCGTCACCTCGCGGGTCTCGGCGGTCTATCAGGCGCCGCAGCGCGACAGCTTCATCCTGGCCCTGAAGGATGCGCCGGAGGTCTGGGAGGTCGCCACCGATCCCAAGGCCGGCGCGGTCTACGAAGGCTACGTCCACAGCTACGAGATGGGCATGGTCGAGGCGCTGCCGTCTTCGGAAGGTCTCTTTGCCCTGCGCCGCATCGAGGTGGCCGAGCCCATCGACGACTTCTTCTTCACGCCCGACTACCGCAACCTCATCGGCGCCTCGCGCGACGGTGCGCGCGGCGTCGTCGTCAACCTGACCGTCGGGCGCGAGATCGCCGAGCTGCCGCTGCCGGGCCTGCCGCATCTGGGCTCCGGCATCTCCTGGCTGCGCGACGGCCGCCGGGTCATGGCGACGCCGCACCTGAAGGAGCCGCGCCTGACCGTCATCGACATCGAGAGCTGGCAGGTGGTGGACACCATCGAGACGCTGGGGCCCGGCTTCTTCCTGCGCAGCCACGAGAACTCGCCCTACGTCTGGTCCGACGTCTTCTTCGGCCCCAACCGCGACGTCATGCACGTCATCGACAAGCAGAGCCTGAAGATCGTGAAGACCCTGCGTCCCGTTCCCGGCGCCACCGTCGCCCACGTGGAGTTCGACCGCGACGGCCGCCACGCGCTGGTCAGCGTCTGGGAGGACGACGGCGCGGTGATCGTCTACGACGCCGCGAGCCTGGAAGAAGTGAAACGCCTGCCGATGCGCAAGCCTTCGGGGAAGTACAATGTCTGGAACAAGATCACCTTCTCGGACGGCACCAGCCACTGAGCGGCGGGCCGCCCTGCTGGTGGCCCACGGCGCGCCCTCCGCGCCGGACGGGCCGGAACGGGCGATCCGCGCCCTGGCGGACAAGGTGGCGAGCCTGCTGCCCGGCGTGATGGTCGGCGGCGCCACCCTGGCTGCACCCGCTGCGCTGGAGACGGCGCTGGCCGCCCTGCCGGGCACGGCGCCGCTGATCTTCCCGGTCTTCATGTCCGGCGGCTGGTTCGTGCGCGAGAAGCTGCCGCAGCGGGTCGGCCGGGTCTGCGGCGAGTCCTTCGAACTGCTGCGGCCGCTGGGGCTCGATCCGGCCCTGCACCGTCTCTGTCTGGACTATGCGCTGGAGGGCGCGCGGGCCGCGGGGCTGTCCCCCGCGCGGACCACCCTGCTGCTTGCTGCGCACGGTTCGCCGAGCGATTCCAGCCCGCGCGAGGCGGTCGCCGCAGCATTGCGAGTCATCGCCGGGGCGGGGGCCTTCCGCGCGGCGCGCCCCGGCTTCATCGACGAGGCGCCGTTCCTGGCGCAGGCGGCGCGCATCGACGGCCCGGCGATCTGCCTGCCGTTCTTCGCCGGGCGCGCCGGTCATGTCGAGAGCGATATCCCGCAGGCTCTCGCCGCGGCCGGCTTCGACGGTCCGCTGCTCGACGCAATCGGCCGGCATGACGGGGTCGCGGCGATCGTCGCGGCGGCGCTGGCGGCCCGGACCGGGCGCCGCGCGGCCTGACGGCGCGGGCGGTGGGGAAGAGATCGAGGAGGATGCGCGCGCCGCCGCCGGGAAACTGAGAGGGAGGATGGTTGCCATGTGTGCCAGGCACAGAGGTGCGCCGCAGCCTGAAGGGTGCCGGATCGAGCCGAGCGCGCTGGCGCTGCTCGGCGATCCGCTCGACTTCTTCTTCGCCGAGCATTTCCGGCAGCGCAAGCTGTGCAACCTGCTGGAGGAGATGGCCGGAAGCGATCGCCTGGACCGGCTCCTGGCGGTGGAGATCCTTGCCTTTCTGCGCCATGACCTGGTGCTGCACGTCCAGGACGAGGAAGAGGACCTCTACCCCCTGATGTGCCGGCGCTGTCCGCCGCAAGACGAGATCGAGCAGGTGTTCACCGCGCTGACCGCAGAGCATGCAGACGGCCATCGCCTCGCCGAGCTGATAAGCCGCGGCCTGGAGACGGCGCTGCGCGAAGGCCAGCCTCTTGCGGCGCAGGCCGGTTTGCGCGAGGCGATGGTCGACTTCGCCCGCAACGAGCGGCGCCATCTGGCGCTGGAGAATTCGGTGGTCCTGGCGCTGGCGCGCCGGCGCCTCCGGTCCGAGGATCTTGAGACCATGGCCGCGCGCATGCGGGCGCGCCGCCCCTCGGAGCCGGTGCGGGAAGGCGGATGACGAAGACAGCCGAGCCGCTTCCGCCCGCCCGCACCCCCGCGCTGCTGCGCGCCGGCTTCCGCGCCTTCTTCCTGGCCGCGGGTGTCTGGGCGGTGGCGGCGGTTGCGCTGTGGCTCTTCGTCTTCCAGGGCGCCGTCACGCTGCCGACCGCTTTCGGCTATACCGCCTGGCATGCCCACGAGATGATCTTCGGCTACGCCGCCGCGGTGATCGCCGGCTTCCTGCTGACGGCGATCCCCAACTGGACCGGGCGCCCGATGCTGCAGGGCCTGCCCCTGGCGCTGCTGTTCGGTGCCTGGATCGCCGGGCGCGCCGCCGTCGCCGGCTCGGCGCTCACCGGGCCGCTGGCCGCCGCCGTGCTCGACCTTGCCTTTCTGGTGCTGCTGTTCGCGGTCGCCCTGCGCGAGATTCTGGCGGGGCGCAACTGGCGCAACCTGCCGATGCCGCTGGCGCTGGTCCTGCTTTTCGCCGCCAATGTGCTGATACACCTCGGGGCCGGCGGTCTGGCGGAGACGGGCCCCCTGGGCGAGCGGCTGGGTATCGGCGTCGTGGTGCTGCTCATCTGCCTGATCGGCGGGCGGGTCATCCCCAACTTCACCCGCAACTGGCTTGCCGGTCAGAATGCGGCGGCGCTGCCCGCGGGCTTCGACGCTTTCGACCGGCTCTGCCTGCTGATGACGGCGGCGGGGCTCGGCCTCTGGGCCTTTCTGCCGGAACACCCGCTCACCGGAGGGGTGCTGCTCGCCGCAGGCGCGCTGAACCTGGCCCGCCTGGCGCGCTGGCGGGGGCAGCGCACGCTGGGCGAGCCGCTGGTGTGGAGCCTGCATCTCGGCTTCGCCTGGGTCCCGCTCGGTCTCGCACTGCTCGGTCTGGGTGTGCTGCTGCCGGAGGCCCTGCCGCCGACCGCCGGCCTGCACGCGCTGACCGCCGGGGCCATCGGCGGCACGACGGTGGCGGTGATGACCCGCGCCACCCTGGGGCACAGCGGCCGGCCACTGACGGCGGACCGCTGGACGGCGGCGATCTATCTGGGCGTCGCGGCCTCGGCGGCGCTGCGGGCAGGCGCGCCTCTGGCCGACGCGGCTTACGTGACGCTGCTCTGGACCTCCGGCCTGGTGTGGATCGCGGCCTTCGGCCTCTTCGTCCTCCGCTACGGCCGGTTCCACCTGGCGGACTAGCCCCATGCGGCGCCGGGGTCAGATCCCCTCGGCGAACTTCCACAGGAAATAGGCGGCGCCACAGAGGATGAAGGCTTCCATGAAGAGCTTGTGCACCCGCAGCGAGGTGTTGCGCACGATCCAGCGGCCGACATAGGCGCCGGGCACGGTGCAGAGGCCGATCAGCACACCCTTGGCCAGCAGGGGCGCGCCGAGCAGGGGCGAGAAGCCGAAGACCAGCGACTTGGTGAGATTGAGCCCGAAGCCCAGCGCCGCCACGGTGCCGACCAGGTATTCGCCGGCCAGGCCGAAGCCGAGCAGGAAGGGCGCCAGCATCATGCCGGCGCCGAAGGTCGAGCCGGAGATCAGGCCGTAGGGCACCGCGGCCAGGGCCAGCCCCTTCACGCCGACCTTGAAGTCGTGCTTCTCCATGTAGCGGCGCAGCGGCACGGAGATGAGCAGGAAGGTCCCGAGCAGCAGGGCGACGGCGGCCACCGGCAGCGAGATGTAGATCACCGCGCTCAGCACGATGAAGGGCACCGCGGCGCCGAAGATCGCGGTGAAGGCCTTCCAGTTGACCGAGTGGCGGAACACCCAGACCCGCGTCATGTTGGAGACGATCATTGCCGTCGCCGTTACCGGTACGGTCTCCTTCACGCCCAGGATCGGCGCCAGGCAGATGGCCAGCAGCAGGCCGCCGGCGAAGCCGCCGACCGAGTGGAATACCGCCGTCCCGAAGGCCGCCGCGATCACCAGCAGGACGGTTACCAGGTCCAGCTCCAACAAAGCTTCCCCTTTTTGTCGACAATCATCCGGCCGGACGCAGTGGGGCGGCGTGGATGTCCCCAGGTGTCCAGGGTGTTTTCAGAAAACCATTTTTGACCGACCGTGACGGAGTTTTCAATCCCGCGCGAATTGTCTACAATTTGTGGACAGACAAAGAAAGCCGGGATTACCGGCGGAGCGGGAGGACCATGGGAGCGAAGACGCCCAAGACGATCTTTGACAAGATCTGGGAGAGTCACGTCATCACCCGGCGCGACGACGGGGAAAGTCTGATCTATATCGACCGCCTGCTGCTGCAGGAAAACTCCTTCCACGCCTTCGACAAGATCCGCCGGGAAAACCGCCGGGTCCGCAACCCTGCTCAGGCCTTCGCCTTTGCCGACCACTACGTGCCGACCCGGAACCGGGCGCTGGGGCTCGACGCCATCGCCGACCCGGAAATCCGCAACATGGTCGAACTGATCGAGGCCGACACCCGCGCCTACGACATCACGCTCTTCGGGCTGGGCGACATCCGCCAGGGCATCCTGCACGTGGTCGGTCCCGAGCAGGGCATCACCCAGCCCGGCCTGGTGATCGCCGGCGCCGATTCCCATACCGCGACCCACGGGGCGCTGGGCGCCTATGCCTTCGGCATCGGCTCTTCCGAGGTGGCGCACGTGCTGGCGGTGCAGGGGCTGTGGCGGCCGCGGCCGAAGACCATGCTGGTCGACGTGGCCGAGCCCCTGCCGCCCGGCACCACCGCCAAGGACCTGATCCTCGCCATTATCGCGCGCATCGGCGCGGGCGGCGCCGTCGGCCATGTCATCGAATACGCCGGGCCCGGTATCACCGGCCTGTCGGTGGAAGAACGCATGACGGTCTGCAACATGTCCATCGAGGCCGGGGCCCGCGCCGGCCTGGTCTCGCCCGACGACAAGGTCTTCGACTACGTGAAGGGCCGCCCCTACGCGCCGCGCGGCGAGGACTGGGAGCGGGCGCTGGCCTACTGGCGCAGCCTGCCGAGCGCCCCGGGCGCGGCCTACGACCGGCGGGTCGAGATCACGGCGCAGGAAATCGCGCCCATGGTCACCTGGGGCACCAGCCCGGACCAGGCCCTGGCGGTGACCGGGCAGGTGCCGGACCCGGCGGCCGAGGGCGACGCCGACAAGCGCCGACGCATGGAGCGGGCGCTTACCTATATGGACCTGCGGCCGGGCCAGGACCTGCGTTCCATCGCCGTCGACCGGGTCTTCATCGGCTCCTGCACCAACAGCCGCATCGAGGATCTGCGCGCCGCCGCGGCCGTCGCCAAGGGGCGGCAGGCCCGCGTGCCGGCCATGGTGGTGCCCGGCTCCGGCCTCATCAAGCGCCAGGCGGAAGAGGAAGGCCTGCACGAGATCTTCCTGGGCGCGGGCTTCGAGTGGCGCGAGCCCGGCTGTTCCATGTGCGTGGGCATCAACGGCGACAACCTGCAGCCCGGTGAGCGCTGCGCCTCCACCTCGAACCGCAACTTCGAGGGCCGCCAGGGCCGCGGCGGGCGCACCCACCTGATGAGCCCGGCCATGGCGGCGGCGGCGGCCGTGACCGGCCACCTGAGCGACGTGCGCGACCTGCTGGCGGAGGGCTGACGGCGATGGATCCTTTCGAAACCCTGACCGCCGTGGCCGTGCCGCTGGAGCAGGCCAACGTCAACACCGACCAGATCTTCCCGGCGCGCATGATCAAGAAGCCGCGCGCGGTGGGCTATGCCCAGTTCACCTTCCATGACATCCGCCGCGACGACGCCGGCAAGTTGCGCGACGACTTCCCCCTGAACCAGGAGAAGTACCGTGACGCCCAGATTCTCGTCGCCGGGGTCAACTTCGGCTGCGGCTCCTCGCGCGAGGGCGCGGTCTACACGCTGCTCGACTCCGGCTTCCGGGTCATCATCGCCCCCAGCTTCGGCGACATCTTCGCGGCCAACTGCCTGAAGAACGGCCTCTTGACCATCCCCCTGCCGGAGGCGACGGTGGCGGGCCTGCGTGACGAGATCGCCGCCGCTGCGGAACCCCGGCTGACGGTGAGCCTGGAGGAGGAGCGGATCACGCGGCCCTCCGGGGAGACCCTGGCCTTCCAGGCGGAGCCTTTCCAGAAGCACTGCCTGTTGAACGGCCTGAACGAGATCGACCTGTCGCTGGAATTCGCCGCCGAGATCGACGCCTTCGAGCAGGCGCACCGCGCGCGACTGCCCTGGCTGGCCGCCGAGGAAGGGTGACCGGGGACATGCGCCTGCGCGAAATCAATCTCCACCGCGTCGATCTGCCGCTGACGACGCCCTACCGCCTGTCCTACCGCACCTTCGAGAGCTTCGAGCCCCTGCTTGTCGAGCTGCGCGACGAGGGCGGGGCGGTCGGCTGGGGCGAGCAGCACATCTCGCCGGGCTCCAGCGCCGAAACCCGCGAGGGCGGCTGGGCCTTCGCGCGGGAGATGGCCGAGCAGGTCCTCGGCATGGAGGCGGCAGAGGCCAAGAAGCGCATCCTCGCCCGCTCGGAAGAAAGCAAGGTCGCGGCCACGGCGCTGGTCACCGCCATCGAAATGCTCGAAGGGGCCGAGCGGCTGGCCAACAAGGCCGAGCGTCGCTTCCGCCTGCTCACCGCCTTCAACGCCACCGAGCGCGGCGCCATCGCGGAGGAGGTGGAGCAGCGCCTGGAGCAGGGATTCCGCACCTTCAAGATTAAGGTCGGCAAGGACCTGGCGGAAGACATCAAGCGCCTGGTCTGGATTCAGCACTGCGTCGCCGGCCGCGCGACCTTGCGCGTCGACGCCAACCGCGCCTACAGCCGCGAAGCGGGCTGCTGCTTCGCCGCCGCCATCGACCCGGCGGGGGTCGAGCTCTTCGAGCAGCCCTGCGCCGCCGAGGACTGGCAGGCCAACGCGGCGGTGGCCGCCGTGTCGCAGGTGCCGCTGATGCTGGACGAGCCAATCTGCACCCTGACCGACATCGACCGCGCCGCCGCCATCGACGGTGTCGGCCTCTGCAAGGTGAAGCTGAAGCGCTTCGGTTCCCTGGCGGGCCTGGAGCAGGCGATCCGCTATCTCCAGGCCAAGGGGCTGGGCGCGGTCCTGGGCGACGGCCTGGGCGCCGAGATCAACTGCTGGATGGAGGCGCGCGTCGCCGACGGCCTGATCGACAACGCCGGCGAGTTCAACGGCTTCGTGAAGATCCGCCCGGAGGCACGCCTGCTGGCCGAGCCGCTGCCCTTCGAAGCGGGCGAGATCATCCTGCCCGCCGGCTGGTGGCCGGAAATGGACCGCGTCAAGCTGCGCAGCCGCAGCCTGGAGACACAGCGGTTTGCGCCGCCCAGCATCGGCGCGCTGGCGTGACGTGACAGTGAGGAAGGAAGACAAGATGAAGGTTGTTCCCTCGGGCGCGGCCCTGGCGGCGGAAGTGCAGGACATCGATCTGGCGGCGCCTCTGGACGCCGCGACGGTCGACGCGATCAAGGCGGCCTGGGATGCGCATCTCGTCCTGGTCTTCCACGGCCAGCAGATGAGCGATCCGGACCTGCTGGCCTTCAGCCGCAATTTCGGCGAGCTCGACCCGCCGGGCCCCAACCCCTACGGCGTCACCTTCCTGCCCGAGTTTCCGGAGATCAACGTGATCTCCAACGTGAAGGACGCCGACAACCGCCCCATCGGCAACCTGGGCGCCGGCGAGGCGGTGTGGCACGCCGACATGACCTACATCGAAACCCCGCCCAAGGCGGCGATCCTCTATGCGCTGGAGGTCCCGGTGGGGCAGGGGGACACCTACTTCGCCAACATGGTGGCGGCCTACGAGGACCTGCCCGCCGACCTCAAGGCCGCCATCGAAGGACGGCAGGCCATTCACGACGCCGCGCACAACAGCGCCGGCATGCTGCGCAAGGGCTACGAGGAGACCGGCGACCCGCGCCAGACGCCGGGCGCGCGCCACCCGCTGGTGCGCCAGGATCCCGCGACCGGGCGCCGGGCGCTCTTCCTGGGCCGCCGCCCGCACGCCTATGTGCTGGGCCTCGAGCCGGCGGAGAGCGAC
>JBNKHC010000272.1:0-10159 GCA_050290145.1 Kiloniellaceae bacterium
AGCTCGACCCGACGCACCTGCAGATCGAGTTCAATACGACCGGGGCCCAGGACGAGATCCAGGTGGTGACCGGCATGCGCCCGGACGGTGCCGATATGATGTTTGGCGGCGCCGCCGACGCGCAGGGCCGCGACGTTACGAGTTCCGACGACATCGAGGAAGGCGGCCACGTGCGCGACGCCGACGTGATGCTTGGCGACAACGGCCGTATCTTCCGCATCCTCGACAACGACGCTCCGGGCAGCTATGCGAGCTTCAACTATGCCGATGCCACCCTGGAGGATGGCTATGTGACCGCCGGCGGCGAGACCGTGATTCCGCGCGCCGTCGACCTGCTGGACTACCAGTTCGAGTACCTGGAGGGCGCCGATCCGCTGCAGCACACGCTGACCTTCCATGCCAATTCGGCGGCGGGGGCGCTCATCGGCGCCGGCGACCTGATGTTCGGCGAGGATGGAGACGACATCGCCCACGGCATGTTCGGCGACGACGTGATCTTCGGCAACGACGGGGACGACGATCTCTACGGCGAGATCGGCAATGACTGGATCTCCGGCGGCAAGGGCCGCGACGGCATCCTGGGCGATGACGGCCTGATCCTGACGAGCCGCAACACCGAGGTGCTGAACAACAGCGATGACGATCTGGCCGAGCCTTTCTATGGCGTCGACAAGCTTGACGCGGTCAATGATGAGCTCTCGACGCCGGGTAACATCCAGCGCGCCACCATCGACATCCAGCACGCCCTTCAGAAGGACGTGGAACTGATCTCCTACCGCACGGATGACCTGGAAGGCGTCAGCGGCCTGTTCGGTGAAGCCTACCGCTCGAACGACATCATTTTTGGCGGCCTGGGTGGCGGCGATTTCCTTGCCGCAGCCCACGACCTCAACGTCTCCGGCCTGGCCGGCGACTTCATCCACGCCGGCGACGGCGATGACGCGGTTTCCGGGGCCGAGGCTCTGCCGACCTACTACAGCGGCGGGACCATCGGCTTCCAGGACCTCAACACCTTCCTGCAGAACCTGCAGAACGATCCCGACTACATCGACATCGACGTGATGGGCGATCCGGACCTGGCCGACAATCCCTTCTGGTTCGCCTTCGCGCCCTACAACCCAGGCGACGTCCTGCGCCACGAGGGCGACAACGAGCCGGGCGACTTCGCGCTGTATGACGAGAACAATCCGCGCCGCAAGATTCTCTTCGACTACGAGAACTCCTTCGACGGCGGCAACGGCCTCATCGTGCTCGACGCGCTGAACGGCTTCGCTGGCACGGCCCTGGACTTCATCCTGAACTTCGACCCCTATGAGGGCACTGCGGACAATCGCTTCCAGGACGACGTCGACTCGCCGATCAACCTGGTCTCCGATGGCGACGACGTGATCTTCGGCGATCTGGGCGACGACTGGCTGGTCGGAGGCACCGGGCGTGACGATGCCTTCGGCGGGCGCGGCGACGACCTGCTGAACATGGACGACAACCACGATCGCCACGCCGACGGCAGCGACCCCATCGAGAACGACACGCCGGACGAGGCTCAGGCCTACTCCGACATCGGCTTCGGCGGGGCCGGGCGCGACGTGCTGATCCTCAACACCGGTGCCGATCGCATGATCGACTGGCTCGGCGACTTCAACTCCTTCATCGCACCCTTCTCGCCCTTCGGCGAGTTCCACATCACGCGGGCGACTACCCCGCAGATCCGCGAGTTCCTCTACGACCTTTCCGCGGCTCTCGGCGCCGACGTGCCGACCTCGCCGCTGGGCGGCGGGGTGCCGGACGCCCAGCTCTGGGTGGAGCAGAAGAACATTGACTCGCGCGTCGACGATCCGGACCCGGCGCGCAACTACGAGCCTTACGGCGAGCTGGGTCTGGTCGAACGGTCCGACATCCTCGACTGGCAGGATCAGAGCGGCGCGCCGAGCGATCCGCAGCCGGGCAACAAGCAGGGGTCACGCGAGATCCAGCGCCGCGAGCTCTATGCCGACAGCGTTTCACCGGCCCTGTCAGCCAAGACGCTGGGAATGCAGAGCCCGGGCGACATCGTGCTGTTGAGTGAAGGTGACGTGGACGCCATTGCGGTCGAGGCGATCGAGCGCCTGGCGCAGCGGCTTGGTCTCGATCAGGCAACTGTCGATTTTCTGGGACAGATAAGCATCGAGCTTCAGGATTTGCCGGGTAAGCTGCTCGGCCTCGCAGACGAGAATCGGATCATCCTTGACATCGATGCCGCGGGCCACGGCTGGTTCGTCGATCCGACGCCGGGCGACGACGCCGAGTTCACTCTGCCGGCGCCGGTCGGCGGCCGGGCTGCCCCACAGTCCGATGCCTTCGGCAAGATGGACTTGCTGAGTGCCCTGATGCACGAGCTGGGTCACGAAGCCGGGCTCGACCACAACAGCGCGCTCAACGCTGACCTCGCCTTCATGGCCAACGAGTTGTTGAATTCCCATCGGACCGCGACCGCCGAGCCGTCGCCGAGTGCCGCGGCGGCCAGCAAGGCGGCGGTGTTCAACGAAGCGCGTGATGCCTTCGTGGAGCAGCGTGAGGCTGCACTGCTGCGCCTCTACAACGCGCTGCACTCCTTCGACTTCGTGAGTGATCAGGACGACGGCTCGCCGCTGCCCTGGTTGTTCATCGGCGACGACGACAACGAGCTGCCGCGGCCGCAGCTCGGCCAGGAGGCCACGCCGCCGCTGAACGACGATGTCCATGACGATGTCCACGACGATGTCCCAGAGGTGTCCGAAGGCGCGAAGGAGCTGCCCGGGGGGTGGCTGGCCAGTGAGGGTGACCTGGAATCCCAGATGGGATCGCAGCTGATCGATTGGCACTCCCAGTCGGCCCGGAACCGCTCATAGGAGACCGTGAGACACACCTGATAAATGTATTTTTACAGCCATAATCGCCCGCTTGCGGATCGTTGTTCCACCTTCGGCAAAATGGGTCTATACTATTGGAAAGCAAAAGGAAAAAAGACATCCTTACCGTTTGACAGAGAGCAGAGCGATTCGCGTTAAAGTAGCGAACCCTCATCAGGGAGACCGATATGGCTGAAGATACGAAGAAGAAGAAGTCCGAAGACAGCGAAGCGTCCTCCATGGGCCAGCCGGCGGCACCGGCGGTCAACTGGGACGATTCCGAGATGAAGACGTCCTATGCCAACGTGGTGAACGCCGCCAGCACCCGGGAAGAAGTGACTCTCTTCTTCGGCACAAATCTGACCTGGAACCCCAACGATGCGCGGCAGTTCAACGTCAAACTCCATGACCGCGTCGTGCTCAACCCCTATGCCGCCAAGCGGCTCTGGGTCCTGCTGGGCGCGGTTCTGAAAGAGTATGAGAACCGTTTCGGCGACCTGCGGATCGAAGGCCTTTCCGCCGCGGCGGCCGCTCAGGGCGGCCCCAACGGATCGGGCGCCGGCGCCGGTTCGGGCGCCAACTAAGCTGGAGAGCAAAGGCTTGGCTCCGATCCCGGACCAGGTCTTTTGCTTCATAGGGCATGACCGGCGTTGACGGCGGGCCCTCGGCGGGGCGCCCTGGAAGCGGCGCTCCGCCAGGCGAAGGGCGCGTCTCGTTCTTAGAGCAGGCGCTGTGGAAGCGCTTTTCGGAGTCCGAAAGCGCGATCGACTTCGCGGCGCCCTGGCTTGCGCTTCAATGCAGGTTCATTCCGGGCGCTACCCGGGGCGTCGTGGTGTTGGGCGGCGGCGACGGCAGGCCAATGGTCCCGGTCGCCTTCTTCCCAGAGGAGACGCAAGAGCTCGGCGGTCTCGCGGCGGCCGCCGAACTGGCGATAGCCGAAAAGAGCGGCGTCGTTCACAAAGGGGAGGGCGAGTCGCAGGGCAGCCGCTATCTCGCCTATCCCTTCATGCTGGACAGCGTCGCGCGCGGCGTAGTCGCGATCGAGTTGCGCCAGACGCTGGGCGACGACCTGCGCGACGCGATGCGTCAGCTGCAATGGGGCACGGGCTGGATCCTCGCGATGCTGCGCCGCGAGCAGCACCGTGATGACGAGGTGCTGCGCGAGCGCAGCGCGGCCGTACTCGACCTGGCGGCAACGGTCCTTGAACACGGCAGGTTCCGGGCGGCAAGCAACGCGGCGGCGAGCGACCTGGCCAGGCGCCTGGAGTGCGACCAGGTCAGCATCGGCTTTCGCAGGCGCGGGCGAACCGTGGTGGCTGCGCTCTCCTACGCAGCGCAATTCGGCCGCCGCATGAACCTGGTGCGTGACCTCGGCAACGCCATGGACGAGGCCATCGACCAAGGCGCGGTCGTTGCCTATCCGCCGATCGAGGGGCAGGACTACCGTGCGGATCGCGCCCATGCCGAGCTGGCGAGGCGGCATGAGACCGGGCACCTTCTGACGGTGCCTTTCCATGACAAAGACTCCTTCTTCGGCGCCATCACCTTCGAACGCGCCGCAAATCATCCTTTCGATGCCGGGACCATCGAAGTCTGTGACAGCGTGGCGGAGATGGTAGGGCCGATCCTGCGCGAGAAGCGGCATAACGACCGCTGGATCGTCACCAAGATTATCGAATCGCTATGGCGGCAAACGGTGCGCCTGATCGGGCCGCGTTATCCTGGCCGCAAGCTCGTCGTCCTGGCCCTGGGCGCACTTGTCGCCTTTTTCGCCACCGCCACCGGCGAATACCGTGTTTCGGCGAACGCCCGGCTTGAGGGCGCCGTGCTGCGCGCGATCACCGCGCCCTTCGACGGCTACATTGCCAGCCAGGGCGCCCGCGCCGGCCAGATCGTCAGCGAGGGCGAAATTCTGGCGAGCCTGGACGACGAGGAACTGGCGATCGAGCGCCTCAAGTGGGAAACGCGGCGCCTGCAGCATCTCACGGAGTACGATCGCGCACTGGCGGAGCGGGAACGCTCCGAGGCGCTGATCGTGCAGGCGCAGATCGAGCAGGCGCAAGCTCAGGTGGCGCTCTTGGATGCTCAGCTTGCCCGGATCGACCTGCGCGCGCCCTTCGATGGCATCGTGGTGACCGGCGACCTCAGCCAGTCGGTCGGGGCCGCGGTCAAGCGCGGCGACCAGCTGTTTGAGATCGCGCCGCTTTCCTCATACCGCGTGGTGCTGGAGGTGGCCGAGGGAGACGTGCGCAACATCAGCACCGGTCAGGGCGGCCAGATCCTGCTCGCCTCCTTGCCCGATGAGCCTTACCCCTTCGAGGTAAGATCGGTGATCCCGACGGTCGAGGCCAAGGAAGGCCTCAACTTCTATCGCGTCGAGGCCGAGTTGACCGACGTCAGCCCAAGACTGCGCCCCGGCATGGAGGGTGTGGCCAAGGTCGACGTCGAAGAGCGACTGCTGATCAGCATATGGTCCGCGCATCTGGTGGACTGGCTGACGCTCTTCGCGTGGCGCTGGCTGCCGTGAGCCGGCCATGAGCAACAGCTATTACAGCAGTTCCTGGTATCGCGCGGCGAAGCTCAAGCCGCGCATCAGAAGCCATGCCAAGATCATCCGCCAGCAGTTCCGCGGCGAGACCTGGTTCGTGCTTCAGGACCCGCTGTCCGGGCGCTTCCACCGCTTCTCGCCGGCCGCCTATCTGGTCATGAACCTGATGGACGGCCGCCGCAATGTTCAGGAAATCTGGGACCTCGCCTCGACCGAGCTGGAAGGCGACCTGCTGACCCAGAACGAGATGTTGCGGCTGTTGGCGCAGCTCCACGCCGCCGACCTGCTGCAGGTCGACGACCTGCCTGACATCGAGGAGGTGGTGCGGCGGGCTGACAAGGTCGAGGGCCGCAAGCTGCTGATGAGCATGCTCAATCCTCTCGCCGTGCGCATTCCGATCCTGGATCCCGATACTTTTCTTTCGGAAACGCTTTTCCTGGCACGCCCCTTCATCAGCTGGTTCGGCGCCCTGGTCTACGTCCTGGTAGTCGGCGCTGCCGTAGTGCAGGCAGCGGTGCATTGGCAGGCGCTGAGCGCCGACATACTCGACCGCGTTCTGGCGACGCAAAGCCTGGTGGTGCTGGCGCTGACCTACCCCTTCGTGAAAGCGATTCACGAGCTGGGGCACGGCTATGTCGTCAAGCGTTGGGGCGGTGAGGTGCACGAGCTGGGCCTGATGTTTCTGGTCTTCGTGCCGGTGCCCTACGTCGAAGCTTCCGCGGCGACGGCCTTCCGCAGCAAGTGGCGGCGCGCGCTCGTCGGAGCGGCCGGCATACTGGTGGAGAGCTTCCTGGCCGCGCTGGCGCTTTTCGTCTGGATCAGCGTCGAGCCGGGCCTGGTTCGCGCCTTCGCCTTCAACGTCATGCTGATCGGCGGTGTCTCCACCCTGCTGTTCAACGGCAATCCGCTGTTGCGCTTCGACGGCTACTACGTCCTTTCCGACCTGATTGAGATTCCCAACCTTGGCCAGCGCTCCACCCGCTACCTCGGCTATCTGGTCCAGAAGTACGCCTTCGGCGTGCGCGACTGCGAGACGCCGGCAACGGTCTCCAGCGAGCGCAAGTGGCTTTTCGTCTATGCAGTCGCCTCGTTCATCTACCGCATCTTCATCATGACCGCGATCGTCATGTTCGTGGCGACGAAGTTCTTCTTCATCGGTGTCGTGCTGGCCGCTTGGGGCGTGATCCTGATGCTGGGACTGCCGCTCTACAAGGGGCTGAGATATCTTTTCACCAACCCGGCGCTGAAAGGGGTGCGCTTCCGCGCCCAGGCGATCTGCCTGCTTTTCTTGGCCCTGCTCGCCGTTCCTTTGCTTTTCTTTCCCGTGCCTTACCGCACGGTCGCAGAGGGAATCGTCATGCCGGCGCGCGGCGCGGCGATTTATGCCGGGGCGACCGGTAAGATCAAGGACGTCCAGGTCCCTGCCATCTCCGAGGTGAAGCGGGGACAGACCCTGGCCCACTTGGAAGATCCCCTTCTGGAATCGCGCGTGCGCGTCGTCCAAGCCGAGGTCAAGGAGTATCGCCTGCGCTACGAGGCGGCCCTCGTTAACGACCGCATCGGCGCGAAGATCCACAAGGAACGGCTGCGCCGGGCGGAGAAGGAACTGCTTCAGCTGACCGAGCGCAGGGAGCAGTTGCAGGTTACCAGCCCCAGAGACGGGGTGTTCCTCATGCCTACCGCGGTCGACATGCCGGGCCGTTTCCTGGCCAAGGGGTCCCTGATCGGCTTCGTCATCGATCCGGAGATCAGCAGCATCCTGACAGTAGTGCGCGATGTTGACGCCGATCTCGTGCGCAACAACCTGAGAGGCGTCGAGATCAGGCGAATGGGTGACCTGGACAGGGTGGTCCCCGCGGTGGTGGTTCGGGAATTGCCGGCAATCTCCAATTCGCTTCCCAGTCTCGCGCTCAGCACCGAAGGCGGCGGCTCGTTCGTCCTCGATCCGGAGAAGGCCACAGAAGGCAAGGTCATCGAAGGGCTGCTCCAGATCGAGATTAGCCCGCTGGAGGACCTGGAGATTACCGACCTCGGTGGGCGGGTGCTGGTGCGCTTCGATCATGAGCCGCAGCCTCTCGCAAATCGGATGTACAGGGCGCTGCGCCAGCTGCTGCTGGAGAAGTTCAATGTCTGACCTGGCAGGGAACAAGCTGTGGAAGCTGCCGGAGGCGACCTTGTATCCGACCGCCGGCGACCAGCGTATAGACTGGCGGGTCAAGCTCGAAAACACGGTCAGCACTCCCTTCGTGCGCGCTGCCACCGCCCTGCGCCGGACGGCCCATGCGCGCGTGACCCGCCGTGTGGCGGCGTTGGAGGGCTGGGCGGCCGCCCTGGATGACGAACAGCTGGACGAGGCCTTGCGGTCGCTGCGAGGGCCGCTTCGGGTCACCGGGCTGCGGGGGCGGGGCCTGTTGGAGGCCCTGGCGCTGGTGCGGGAGCTGGCCAGACGGCACCTCGGCCAACATCCCTATGATGTGCAGGTCATGGGCGCCTCGGTGCTGCTGTCGGGACGGCTGGCGGAAATGGAGACCGGCGAGGGTAAAACGCTGACGGCGGGGCTTGCGGCTGCTGTGGCGGGTCTGGCCGGCCATCAGGTACACGTCATCACCGCCAACGACTATCTCGCCGGCCGTGACGCAGAGGCACTGACGCCATTCTACGCCGCTTGCGGCCTTTCGGTTGGCGTCGCGGTGACGGGGCAGACCGTCCAGTCGCGGAAGAGAGCATATCTTGCCGATGTCACCTACTGCTCCAATAAGGAGGTGGCCTTCGACTTCATGCGAGACCGGCTGATGCTCGGCAGCCATGCAAACAACCTGCACCTTAAAATGGAACGGCTCTACAAGGATAAGTCCAGGGTCGAGGAGCTTCTTCTGCGGGGGCTCCGCTTCGCCATCGTCGACGAGGCTGACTCGATCCTTGTCGACGAGTCCCGGACACCGCTGATCATATCCGGAGAAACCGACCCGCAGGATGAGCAGCTTTGGGCGGAGACTGCGCTGGAACTGGCCCGGCGCCTGACCGAAGGCCGCCACTACCGTGTGGTGGAGCGTGAAAAGTCCGTCAAGCTGACTGAGCCCGGCCGGCGCCTCCTGCGCGACCTGGGCGAGGAGACCGGCGGTATCTGGAAAAGCCGCATCAGGCGCGAGGATTCCGTGGAGAAAGCGCTTGCGGCGCTGCACGTCTACAGGCCGGGCGAGGAGTACCTCGTGCGCGAGGGCAAGATCGAGATCATCGACGAATACACCGGCCGCGTGATGCCCGACAGAACCTGGAGTGAGGGCCTGCACCAGCTGATCGAGGTCAAGGAAGACTGCAGGGCGACAGGCCGCCGCTTCGTGCGTTCGCGGATGACCTATCAGCGCTTCTTCCGGCGCTATGGTCACCTTTGCGGCATGACCGGCACCGCCCGCGAGGTGAGCGATGAGCTGTGGCAGGTCTACCGCTTGCCCACCGTGGTGGTTCCGACCAACCGGCCGGTCAGGCGGCGCAATTGCGGCTACCGGATCTGCCGCGATGCCGGCGAGAAGTGGTCGGTGGTTGCGGAGAGCATTTCGCGCGAGGTGGCGCGGGGCCGTCCGGTGCTCGTCGGGACCCGCTCGGTACGGGCTTCGGAGGAACTGAGCGCAAGGCTTGAAGACTGCGGCATAGAGCACAAGGTTCTGAACGCCGCGCAGGATCGGGACGAGGCCGAGATCATCGCCGCCGCCGGCCAGGCGGGCCGCGTGACGGTGGCGACGAACATGGCCGGCCGCGGGGTCGACATCCGGCTTGGCGAGGGCGTGGCCGAGAGGGGAGGACTGCACGTTATCCTCACCGAGCGGCACGACGCCGGACGCATCGATCGGCAGCTCTTCGGCCGCTGCGGGCGGCAGGGAGATCCCGGCAGCTACGAAGAGATCATTTCCTGGGAAGATTCCCTGATAAAGGTCTTTGGGGGCGGGCGCCTGAACCGCTTCCAGGGCGAAAAAGCCTTCCGGCAAGCACAGCTGCGCGCCGAAAAGCTTCATTCATCGATCCGACGTGACCTGCTGAGTGTTGATCAGTCAACAAGCGACATGCTCGCCTACTCGGCAACCAAGGAGTAAGGAATATGCAGGAGCCAATCACCAGGGCACTCCGGACCTGCTCCGGCAGCTTCGCTTTTCTCGCCGCACTCGTGGTTGCCGCCGGCTCTCCGCAGGCGGGCATCGATGAGGCGCTGGATTGCGTGATCGACCCGAAGTCGATCGTCGAACTAGGCACTGCGGAAGAGGGAATTGTTACCGAAGTCCTGGTCAAGCGGGGCGATGTCGTCGCGGTCGGCGACGAGGTGGCCAAGCTGGACTCGGTGCTCGAAAGCCTCCAGGTAAAGCTGATGAAGCTCAGGGCGAGCAGCGATGCCGAGATCAGGTCGAGCGAGGCAAAGCTGGAGTTCCGAAAGAGCGAGATGGAGCGGGTTTCGCGTCTGCACAGCAAGAAGATCGTCTCCACCAAGAACCGCGATGAGGTTCTGATTGAACGCGACCTCGCAGGCTATGCTCTGGAATCGGCGGAGCTCGACCACGAGATGGCGATGGTGGAGATGAAGCAGGCGGAGGCGCGCCTGGCGCGGCGCACGGTGCACACGCCGGTGGCCGGTGTCGTCATGGATGTGGCCATGACTCCCGGCGAGTACGCGCACGAGCAGGCTTCCATCGCCCGCATCGCGGAGATCAACCCACTCTACGTGGAAGTCTTTGTTCCAATTAAACATTATGGGCAG
>JBNKHC010000273.1:0-17656 GCA_050290145.1 Kiloniellaceae bacterium
CAGTCGATGGAGCCCAGCAGCATCTGCAGCAGGTGGATGGCCCGGCAAGTGTGGAAGCCGTTGGAATGGGCGGAAATGCCGCGCATGGCGTGCATGGAGACCGGGCGGCCAACCATCTTGTCGTGCCTGCGCCCGGCCCAGTCGGTCCAGGCGACGTCCAGCACCACTTCCTTTTCGAAGGCGGCCTCGGCCAGCTCGGCGGCGAGGCGCTTGATGGTGGCCGCGGAGATGCCGACCTGATCGGCCACCGCCTCGGGCGCATAGGCCGGATCGAGGTAGCGCTTGGCCAGGATCTCGAAGACCGGCACCGCCGCGCGGCCGTCAGGCAGCGTATAGCGCCCGACCACGGCGGCCTTGGCGGTGACATCGGCGGTCGGCGCCGGCGCCCCGGAGACCGTATCCCAGCACAGCGTCGCGCCTTCCGGATTGCGTACGAAAAGGCCGTCCTCCGCGCCACCGGGATCGTCGATCACCAGCCAGGTGGCGTTGGTGTAGCGGCCAAGGAAATCCCAGTCGATCTTCTCCGCCTTCAAAAGCTCGTGCACCAGGGCCAGGACGAAGAGGCCGTCGGTGCCGGGGCGCAGGCCGATCCATTCGTCGGCGACCGCCGAGTAGCCGGTCTTCACCGGATTGACCGAGACGAACTTGGCCTGCCCCCTCGTCTTCATGCGACCGAGGCCGGCCTTGATGGGATTGGAATCGTGGTCCTCGGCGACGCCGAACAGCATGAAGTAGCGGGTGTGGTCCCAATCCGGCTCGCCGAACTCCCAGAAGGAACCGCCGATCGAATAGAGCCCCGCCGCCGCCATGTTGACCGAGCAGAAGCCGCCGTGGGCGGCGAAGTTGGGCGTGCCGTACTGTGCCGCCCACCAGCCGGTCAGGGACTGGCTCTGGTCACGGCCGGTGAAAAAGGCGAAGCGCCGGGGATCGCTGCTGCGCACCTCGCCCAGCCATTCCGTGGCCAGGGCCAGGGCCTCGTCCCACTCGATTTCCTTGAACTCGCCGCTGCCGCGCTCGCCCGTGCGCAGCAGGGGCTTGGACAGGCGCGCCGGCGAATAGTGCTGCATGATGCCCGCCGACCCCTTGGCGCAGAGCACTCCCTTGTTCACCGGGTGGTCGGGATTGCCTTCCAGATAGCGGACCTTGCCGTCCTTCAGATAGACGTTGATGCCGCAACGGCAGGCACACATGTAGCAGGTGGTTTGCTTGATCTCGTCGGCGACTTCCGGACAGGTATTGACGGTTTCCTGCCCGGTATCCAACACGCTCCTGACCATCGATCCTCCCAGTCCCGCCCGGCCCGGTTCGTCCCTGGCCGATAGGCTGCCGCGGTTCTTTCATTAAACCCGCCCAACACTCCGGCGCCCTGCCGCCGCCACAGCAGGGGGTCGCCGAGCCGGGTCCACGACCGGTCTTCGGTACGACAGCATAGTCGAACGCCTGGTCGGCGCTTCTAACTAATTGCCTCGGCGAAGATAACAGGAATCCCGGGCGATTCAGCCCCTGGCCCCATAAATTGTTGGCACTTGGATACACAAAGTGCCTCACCGGCCTTCTCGTTAGTCCAGGGCCTTCTCAATTTTGGGAGTCAAGGGTGCAGGAGCGGCGATTCGGCCCGGCTTCTTCCGCTAGGGGAAAAATCACCGCGGAGATGAAACGAATCGCGGCTTGCGCCCGTAGGTATAAACAGCCGGCCCTCGGCGGCTTCGCTCAGCGGCGCCGGCAAAGGGCGGTCTTTTGGATGGAGACCGCCCGACAAGAGGCTGAAGCAGCGGACCCTACCCCTGCCTTCAGGTGAAGTGGCCGCCGCCCGCGGCAGAGCGGCGCCAAGGGCGGTGGCCACTTCTTTCCCACCGGGAGAGCCCTTCCGGCGGGCGCCCCGCCCCCCGTTTCCTTGGCCTAAACCCAACCGCCATCGACGATGTAACTCTGGTTGGTGCAGCCGCCGGAATCCTCCGCCGCGAAGAACAGCACCGCCCGGGCGATGTCCGCCGGAACGAGTTTTCGTTTGAGGCACTGGCGCTCCATCAGCTCTGCTTCGCCCTCCGGCGTCAGCCAGAGGTCGATCTGGCGCTGGGTCATGATCCAGCCGGGCACCACGCAGTTCACGCGGATGTTCTTCGGCCCCAGGTCGCGCGCCAGGGAGCGGGTGAGCCCGGCCACCGCCGACTTCGAGGTGGTGTAGCACGGCATGCCGCCCTGCCCGATGATCCAGGAGACCGAGCCCAAATTGACGATGGCGCCGCCGCCGGCGGCCTCCATGTCGGGGTAGATCGCCTGAGCCGCGAAGAACTGGTGCTTCAGGTTCACCGCGACCCGGTCGTCCCAGTACTCCGGCGTCACCTCGTCGATGGTATGGCGCTGGTCGTTGGCGGCATTGTTGATCAGCACCGTGATGGGCCCCAGCGCCGCACGCACCGTGCCGATAGCGCTGCGCAGCGCCTCGATATCGCGCAGGTCGCAGTTCACGTAGACCGGCTTGTGGTGCCCGGCGGCGGCCATGGCCTCAACCAGTTCGCCGGAGGCCGCGTCGTCGATGTCGACGAAGCCGACCTTGGCACCCTGCTGGCAGAAGTGCTCGACGATGGAAGCACCGATCCCGCTGCCGCCTCCGGTAATGAAGACGACCCGGTCTTTCAGGCTGGGATAGCTGGCGGTGGCGGTCATATCTGGAGAACCCTTCTGAAATATCGATGCTGGGGAAATAAGCGGCCCGGCGGAAGCGGCTCAATGCAGCTCGGCGAGTTCCTCAGGCGTCTCCTCCTCGGGCAGCTTGCCGAGGATGATCATGCCCAGAACCTGGTCCTTGGTCACCTTGGACGTATCGCGGGTGCCGACCAGGCGGCCGTTCTTCATCACCGACACCCGGTCGGAGAGGTCGAAGACGTCGTGCAGATCGTGGCTGATGAGGAAGATGCCGATACCTTCCTTCTTCAGCTGCTTGATCAGTTCGGCGACCATGGCGGTCTCCTGCGGCCCCAGGGCCGCCGTCGGCTCGTCCATGATCAGGATCTTGGCGTTGAAGAGAATGGCCCGGGCAATGGCCACCGACTGTCGCTGTCCGCCGGACAGGTTCTTCACCGGGTCCTTGATATTCTTGAAGTTGGGGTTGAGGCGGTGCAGCACGGCGCGCGCCTCGTGCTCCATGGCGTCGTCGTCCAGCAGGCCCAGCGGCGTGCGCAGCTCGCGCCCCAGGAACAGGTTGGCCGGGGCATCCAGGTTGTCGGCCAGCGCCAGGGTCTGATAGATGGTTTCGATGCCGAAGCGCCGGGCGTCGCGCGGCGTCTCGATGGTCGCCTTCTCGCCGTTGATGTAGATCTCGCCGCTGTCGGCTGGGTAGGCGCCGGCCAGCATCTTGATCAGCGTCGACTTGCCCGCCCCGTTGTGCCCCAGCAGCCCGACCACCTCGCCGGGATAGAGATCGACGGAGACGTCGTCGACGGCGTGCACGCCGCCGAAGCGCTTGGAGATGTTACGCATCTCCACCAGGGGCGTTGATGTCGTGGGTGCGGACATGATCCCTCTCCTCAGCGCCGGTTGCGGTTGTAGACGACGTCGAACCACACCGCAGCGACCAGCACCAGACCGATGACGATGCTGCGCAGCGAGCTGGAGACGCCGAGCAGCACCATGCCGTTGTCGAGGCTCTGCATGATGACGGCGCCCAGGATGGCGCCGGGTATGGTGCCCAGCCCGCCGGCCAGCGAGGTGCCGCCGATCACCGCAGCGGCAATGACGTTGAGCTCCGCCAGCGTGCCCATGGAGTTGGTGCCCGCGTTGAGGCGCGCCGTGGTAACCACCGCGGCAATGGCGCAGAGCATGCCCATGACAACGAAGATCATCACCGTCGTGCGCTTCACGTTGATGCCGGAGAGCGCCGCCGCCTCCGGGTTGCCGCCCATGGCGAAGACATAGCGCCCGAAGGTGGTGAAGCGGGCCGCGAAGGTCATGACGATGACCACCGCCAGCAGGATCAGCACCGGCACCGGGATGCCGCGCGGAATGTCGCTGCGCGGCTTGGTGTAGGCATTCATCACCAGGACGAAGCCGATGATGAGCGCCGACCAGGCGCAGATCATGGCGATTTCGGCCCACAGCGGCTTCACCGGGAAACCGTAGCGGGCGCGCTTGGCCCTGGCCTTCAACGAGAAGAAGATCACCGCGGCCACCGCAATCAGCCCCAGCACCCAGCTCGCGGTCGCCCCGATGGAGCCGTCGACGCCGCCGCCGAGCAGCTGATAGACCGGGTCGAGCGGGGCCACCGTGCGCCCGTCGGTGATCTCGAAGGCGCCGCCACGGAAGATGAGCAGCCCCCCCAGGGTGACGACGAAGGCGGGCACGCCGCCGTAGGCCACCCAGGCGCCCTGCCACAACCCCACCAGGGCGCCCAGCGCCAGCCCCGCCACGATGGTCAGCGGCCAGTTCCAAGCGGCCCCCAGCGGGAAGACCTCGACCTGCAGGAAGGCGATGGACATGCCGATGAAGCCCAGCACCGAGCCCACCGAAAGGTCGATGTGGCGGGCGACGATCACCAGCACCATGCCGGTGGCCATGATGCCCACGGCAGACCCCTGAACCGCGAGGTTGAAGAGGTTGCGCGGCGTCAGGAACAGACCGCCGGAGAGGAAATCCAGCACGATCCAGATGACGACCAGCGCCCCCAGCATGGCCAGGAGGCGGGTATCAAGGCCGGTCAGGCGCGAAAACTGCTCGACCGGCCCCAGGCGTACGGCCGTCGGCGCTGCCGCCTCCGACTCGACTTCTTCGGCTTCGACGTTGCTCGCCATGCCCTACCTACATCTGCGACGGAAATTGAAGGCGCCGAGAACCCGGCGAAGGCGGAAGCGCCGGGCGCGCAGCGGCCCCCGGCCCTTCCGCCCCCTACGGGAGGAATGCCTTACTTGCAGGCGCCCGGCGCCATGCCGGCGTCGACACCCTGGCAAACCACGTCCTGGCTGACCCAGCCGGCCTCGATCACCAGATCAAGGTTGTCCTTGGTGATGGGGATCGGCTTCAGGAAGATGGCGTCCATCTCGACGCCCTTGGGCCCGCCATTCCACTTCTCGGCGCCGGCGATCTTGGTCGGCTCGGTGCCCTGGGCAAGCTGGACGGCGATATCCGCCGCGGCCTTGCCGAGCTCACGCGCATCCTTCCAGACGCTGACCGTCTGCAGCCCCTTGGCGACCCGGTTCAGGGCGGCATAGTCGCCGTCCTGGCCGGAGACCGGCAGGCCTTCCAGGCCCTGGGCCGTCAGCGCCGCCACTACGCCGCCGGCGGTGCCGTCGTTGGAGGCGACCACGGCGTCGATCTTGTTGTCGTTGGCGGTGAGGATCTGCTCCATGTTCTTCTGGGCGTTCTCCGGCAGCCAGCCGTCGGTGTACTGCTCGCCGACGACCTTGATCTTGCCGGCGTCAATGGCCGCCTGCAGCACCTCGAGCTGCCCCGAGTGCAGGAAGTCCGCATTGGGATCGGCCGACGAGCCCTTGATGAAAACGTAGTTGCCTTCCGGCTGGCGCTTGAAGACCTCACGGGCCTGGATGCGCCCGACTTCCTTGTTGTCGAAGGTGAGATAGAACACGTCCGGCACCTCGATCAGGCGATCATAGCCGACCACGGGGATGCCCTCGGCCTTGGCCTTGGCGATGGCCGGCACCACGGCGGAGGCATCCTGCGCCAGAACAATCAGCGCATTGGCCCCGCGGGCGATCAGACCCTCGATGTCGGCGATCTGCTTTTCATTGGAGGACTGGGCGTCGGCGGAGATGTACTTCGCCCCCAGCTTGTCGAGCTCCGCCTTGATGGCTGCCTCGTCGGTCTTCCAGCGCTCTTCCTGGAAGTTCGACCAGCTGACGCCGACCACCAGGTCCTGCGCCAAGGCGGGAACCGCCGACAGCGTCACACCCGCAGCGACGACCGCCGCGGAAACTCCACGCATGAAACCTTTCATCACTTCCTCCCTGTTGCCCCGTGACCCAGCTTGCGCGCCACGGTTGTTCGTTCAGGCGACTCTTCATTCTTGCGGGTCATAGTTGACGTACGCACACGAGCTGTCAACAGGCAGGTTTCTTAACATCTGTAGTGATCATAAGAAGCGAAATGATGGAATTACATCATTTCGGCTGGAGCGTCCTCTCCGCCCTCGCAGCGGCAGGGCGCCGGCACCGGCGGCGCCCGGCGGGGCGCAGCGGCGTATCGGAAGTCAAAAGGCCGAGGAATCAGCCCTGGCCGCAGGGCCAGTTGTCCGGCGCGCTGAGCCCCTCCGGCAGTTTGGTGTCGCCGTCGCCGCAGGCGTCGTCGAGCTGCCGCTGGGTCAGCCCTTTCACCTGGGACAGGTCAGCGCCTTCAAAGTGCGTCAGATAGGTGTAGGCGCCGGTGAAGTCGCTGCCGGCCAGCTTGGCGCCCGTGAACACCGCGCGGGCGATCTCGGCGCGCATCAGGTTTGCCCCTTCCAGATTGGCGTCGGCGAGAATGGCGCGTCCCATTTCGGCTTTCGACAAATTCGCTCCGGCGAAGTCGGCGCCGGTGAAATCCGTACGCCCCATCTCCGCCTTGCTCATGTCGGCCTGCCGCAGGATTGCTCCGCTGAAATCGGCGCGGTCGCCGCTGGACTCGATGAGCACCGCCTCCGTCAAGTCGGCCTCGGCCAGGCGCGCATGCTCGAAGTTCGCTTCGGTCAGGTCGGCGCCCATCAGCTTGGCTCCAGCAAGGTCGGTGCGACTGAAATCGGTGCGCACGAAGGTGCCTTTGCTGAGGTCGCGCTCCCGCAGGATCAGCCTCCGCTTTTCGCATTTTGTCCAATCGACCCCGGCGCGCGGGCTATCGCTACAGCTGGCGAACGCCGGCGCAGACAGCAGGGCCAAGGAAAGGGGCACAGCCGTCAGGGCCAGCGCAAGACTGCGAATCGCGTTTTTCATGCCTCTGCCACGCTCCAATCTGTTGCGGTTCTCCAAAGGATGGTAGCGAAGGACCGGGGGCTTGAACAGCAGCGCTCGCTGCCTCGTGATCGAATTTTGCCTTACAACCCAAGGGTCTCGCCGAACAACCCTTTCGCGCAACTCGGCGTCGCCATATGCCTGCACATTGCACGAACGACCCGATTGACTGCCTCGTCAAGCTGGTTCAGGGTAGCGCTATCAAAAAAAGCGGCACCTGACGCGGCTCCCGGGTAGAAGCTCCGCCGTCAGGGCCCCAAGGCTAATAAGAAAACGCCGCCGGCGGTCGCAGCATCACGGCCCGGCCCCGGCACTAGGGAGGAAAAAAGTATGCTCACGAAATCGATTTTCGGAATGAGCCTGGCTGCCCTGTTGGCCGCCGGGACGATCTCGCAGGCCTTGGCCGCCGGCCCTGAGGTGGTCAGCGGCCCGGGCGTCAACCCGTCCTGTTTCGCCCCCTTCAGCAAGGACACGAAGTACTTCAAGTTCGCTAAGAAGGAGCCGCCCTACCGCATTGCCATGGCGAACGGCTTCGTCGGCAACACCTGGCGGATCCAGATGATCAAGACCTTGAAGGCCTACGCCGAGCAGCCGGACGTGAAGCCGCTGATCGAGGAGCTGAAGGTCGTCTCCACCGGCACCGACGTAGCCGCCCAGGTTGCGGCCATCGACAACTTCATCAATGCCGGCTACGACGCCATCCTGACCATCGCCGTGAACCCCACCGCCTTCGGCCCGGTGATCCGCCGCGCCAACCGGGCGGGCGTGGTGCTGGTGCCCTTCGACAACGTGCTGGACAGCGACGACATCCTGCAGGTCAACGAGGACCAGTCGGAAATCGGCCGCATCATGGGCCGCTGGCTGGTCAACAATGTCGGCGGATCCGGCAAGATCCTGGAAGTGCGCGGCCTGCCGGGCAACTCGGTCGACCGTGACCGCCACCTCGGCTTCCGCGAGATCATGGAATCCGGCGGTAAGTACGACATTGTCGAGGTCGTCGGCAACTGGGACGACGGCACGGCCCAGAAGGTCACTGCCGACGCCATCGCCGTGCACGGCCACTTCGACGGCGTCTTCGTGCAGGGCGGCTCCACCGGCGCGGTGCGCGCCATGATCGATGCCGGCCATCCCTTCGTGCCGGTCGCCGGCGAGGCGGAGAACGGCTTCCGCAAGCTCTGCGCCAAGCACGCCGACGAGGGCCTGGTCTGCTCCTCGGCCGGCCAGTCGCCGGGCCTGGTGGCCATCGCCGCCAAGGCGGCGCTGACCGCGCTGCAGGGCGAAGTTCTGCCGCAGTACGTCTCGGTGCCGATCCCGCTGGTCGAGCACCCGAACTTCAAGGCCGGGGAGAACTACTACCCCGACCTGACGGACAACTTCTTCACGCCGAACGAATTCCCGCCCTGTGATGTGAACATCACGGCCAAGGAAATCATGGCGAAGTCCGAAGCCGACCAGTAGGCCGGCCGCGGAAGTCCTTCCTGGGGCGGAGCCGCACCTCACTCCCGACTGCTCGGGGGGCGGGGTGCGGCACCGCCGCTGCCACCCTGTTACCGTGAAATTCTGGCGCCGGGCCCGCCCTTATGACCGATCACCCCCAGGACCTCTCCAGCATGGCCGCGCCGCCGTTCTGGCAGATGCACGGCATCACCAAGCGCTACGGCGGCATCCTGGCACTCGACGACGTTGACTTCGCCTGCGAGCGCGGGGAAATCCATGCCGTCCTGGGCGAGAACGGCGCCGGCAAGTCGACCCTGATAAAGATCGCCGCCGGCGTGGTCGCGCCGAGCGACGGCAGCCTGGCGCTGGAAGGCCGCGAGGTCGCTTTCGACACGCCCCAGGAGGCCAATGCCGCGGGCATCGTCTGCATCTTCCAGGAACTCTCCCTCATGCCCGACCTGTCGGTGGCCGACAACATCTGCATGACGTCGCCGCCGGGCCGCTTCGGCTTCATCAACCACCGCGCCCAGCGCCGCCGCGCCGAACAGCTGCTGGCCCGCGTCGGCTGCGAGGACGTGAACCCGCTGGAGCTGGTCAAGAACCTGCCGCTGTCGCGCCGCCAGATGGTGGAGATCGCCAAGGCCCTGGGGCGCGAGCCGCGCATGCTGATCCTCGACGAGGCGACCTCCGCGCTGACCGCTGCCGACGTCGGCAAGGTCTACGACATCCTGCGCGACCTGCGCCGCGACGGCCTGGCGATTCTCTACATCTCCCACCGCATGCACGAGATCGAGGAACTGGCCGACACCTGCTCGGTGTTCCGCAACGGCCGCCACATCGAGACCTTCGCCAAGGGCGCACGCAGCGACAACGAGATCATCCGCCTGATGATCGGGCGCGAATACACCCAGGTCTATCCCCCCAAGCCGGCCCATCCCACGCCGCCGGCGCCGGCCCTGACCGTGAAGAACCTTTCCTGGGGCAACCGCCTGAAGAACGTGTCCCTGACAGTCGGCCAGGGCGAGATCGTCGGCCTGGGCGGTCTGGACGGCCAGGGGCAGCGGGAGCTGCTGCTCGCCCTTTTCGGGGTGCTGCGCGGCGTCTCCGGTTCGGTGGAGGTGGACGGCAAGCCGGCCAAGCTGACCAGCCCCGGCGAGGCCAAGTCGCCGCGCGTGCGCATGGCGCTGATCCCCGAGGACCGCAAGTCCGAGGGCCTGCTGCTGCCCATGTCGGTGCGCGACAACATCTCCATGGCCTCCATCGGCCGCTTCACCCAAGGCCTGGGGGGCATCTTCATCGACCGCGAGCGCCAGAACGCCCGCGTCGAGGAGATGATCCAGCGTCTCTCGATCAAGATCGGCAACAGCGAGGACCCGGTCGGCACGCTTTCCGGCGGTAACCAGCAGAAGGTGGTCATCGCCAAGTGGCTGATGACCGAGGCGCGGATCATCCTGCTGAACGACCCGACCCGCGGCATCGACGTGGGCACCAAGCAGGAGATCTACCAGCTGCTGCGCGAGCTGGCCGAAGCGGGCACGGCGATCCTGTTCTACACGACCGACTACGACGAGCTGATCGGCTGCTGTGACCGCGTCTCCATCATGTACGACGGCGGCATCGTCCGCGAGCTGCGCGGCGAGGCAATCAACGAGGAGAACATCGTCTCCAGCGCCCTCAACGTCTCTCTGGAGCAGCCGGAACCGTTGGAGGAGCAGCCCGCATGAACCCCGCCGACCTGAAGCTGCGCATCGCCCAGGGCCAGGGCCTTCTGATTGCCGTGGCGGTCTTCGCGCTGATGTTCGCGCTCTACATCGCCAACCATCCCGCCGGCCTCACCGTTCCCGTGGTGACCACGGCGTCCAACAAGGCGGTGCTGCTGGCCCTGGTGGCCATGGCCCAGACCCTGCCGGTGCTGACCGGCGGGCTCGACCTTTCGGTGGGCATGGTTTTCGTCATGACCAACTGCCTGGCCTCCACCATCGTGACCGGCAACCCCTGGGAGGTGGCGCTGGGCATTGTCGCGGTGCTGCTGGCCGGCGCCCTCGCCGGGCTGGTCAACGGACTCATCGTGGTCTACGGGCGCCTGCAGCCGATCATCACCACGCTGGCGACCGGGGCGGTCTACTACGGCATCGCCCTGCTGCTGCGCCCGGTGCCCGGCGGCGAAGTCGACGAGGACCTGGCCGACTTCATGACCTACACGGTCTTCGACACCGTCCCGACCTCCCTGCTGCTGCTGCTGGCGGTGGTGCTGGTCATCTGGCTGCCCTTCCGCAACTCGGTGATCGGGCGCGGCTGCTATGCCGTGGGTTCCTCCGAGGGCGCGGCCTATATGTCGGGGCTTTCCGTGGGCCGCTCGCGCCTGGCCGCCTACACTCTGTCCGGCCTGCTGGCCGGCATCGCCGGGCTGATGCTGACCTTCGTCACCTTCTCCGGCGAGGCCTCGGCGCCCATCGGCGGCACCTACACCCTCAACTCCATCGCCGCGGTGGTGATCGGCGGTACCTCGCTGTACGGTGGCGCCGGCGGGGCCATCGGCTCCATCTTCGGCGCTTTCATCCTGCGCACCATCGACGACCTGCTCTTCGTCTTCGACCTGCCGCCCCTGTGGCAGCCGCTGTTCCAGGGCGTGGTGCTGCTGGGCGCGGTCAGCCTGGGCGCCGCCAGGGTCTTCCGCATCAAGAACCGGCTGGAGCTTTTCAACTGATGCAAGCGCTCCTGAAATCCGTCGACAAGCCGGTCGCCATCGCCTTCGGCTTCATCGTCCTGCTGCTGCTGGCCGGCAGCCTCTACTCGTCCAGCTTCCTCTCGGCCAACTACCTGCTGCAGCAGCTCCAGGTCGCGGCCTTCCTGGGCCTCGTCGCTTCCGGCGTCATGCTGGTGATCCTGCTGGGCCACATCGACCTCTCGATCCCCTGGCTGGTAACCGTGGGCGGCATGATGTCGACGGCGGCGGCCGGCTGGTGGGGGCCGGAGTGGGCCATCCCCTTCGGCGTCTTCTGCGGCCTCATCTTCGGCATCGTCAACGGCCTGGGCGTCGCCATCCTGCGCGTGCCCTCGATGATCTTCACCCTGGGCATCAACGCCGTGGCCCAGGGCATCATGGTGCTGCACACCGGCGGCTTCGCGCCCCAGGACCACGCGACGGACCTGATGCACTGGCTGGCGGTGGAACGCGTTGTCCTGGGCATTCCCAACGCGGTCTTCATCTGGGCGCTGCTGGGCGTCGCCATCGTAGTGATGCTGAAGCGCACGCCGCTGGGCCGCTACATCTACGCCATCGGCAACCAGGAGGGCGCCACCTACCTCTCAGGCGTCAACACCAAGCTGGTGATCATCACCTGCTTCGCCATCTCCGGCATGTGCTCGGCCCTGGCCGGCGTGCTGCTGGCCGGTTATTCCAGCAAGGGCTACCAGGCCATGGGCGACCCCTATCTGCTGCCCGCCATCGCCGCGGTGGTGCTGGGCGGCACCCACATCCTGGGCGGGCGCGGCAGCTACCTGGGCACCATCGCCGGCGTGATCCTCATCTCGCTGCTGGCCTCCATCCTCTCGGTCATGCAGATGCCCGAGGCCGGCCGCCAGATCATCTACGGCAGCGTCATCGTCGGCATGCTGCTGGTCTACGGCCGCGGCCAGAAGGTGCTGGGGTAGCGCGGTAACGTGTCGCCCCCTCTCCGCCTCTGCTCCTGTCACCCTCGGGCTTGACCCGAGGGCCCATGGCCCAGCCTGCACCGATCATGCGTGCGGAAGAATGGATGCCCGGGTCAAGCCCGAGCATGACAATGGAGTGGTGGCGAGGGACAAGGGTTATTCTTCACGGCCACTGCACGCCGCGACGGTTGAGGTAGATCGCGTAGAGCGAGGTCGTCGCGGTGATGAAGAGGCGGTTCTTCTTAGGCCCGCCGAAGGTCACGTTGGAGACCACCTCCGGCACCTTGATCTTGCCCAGCAGCTCCCCCTTGGGTGAGAGGCAGTGCACGCCGTCGCCGGCGCTGGACCAGATGTTGCCGTCCTCGTCCAGGCGGAAGCCGTCGAAGAGGCCGCTGTCGCAGACCGCGAAGACCTTGCCGCCGCTCAGCTTGCCGTCCTTGCCGACCTTGAAGGCACGGATGTGGTGCGGCCCCTCCGGGTCGTGGGAAGCGCCGGTGTCGGCGATGTAGAGGATCTTTTCGTTGGGCGAGAAGGCCAGGCCGTTGGGCTTGTCGAAGTCGTCGGCGACGATCTCCAGCTTTCCGGACTGGGGATCGATGCGGTAGACGTGGCAGGCGCCGATCTCGCTCTCGCCCTTGTGGCCCTCGTAGTCGGAAAGAATGCCGTAGGGCGGATCGGTGAACCAGATCGAGCCGTCGGACTTCACGACCACGTCGTTGGGAGAGTTGAGGCGCTTGCCCCGGTACTTGTCGGCCAGCACGGTGATGGAGCCGTCCCATTCGGTGCGCGTCACGCGGCGCGCGCCGTGCTCGCAGGACACCAGGCGGCCTTCCCGGTCGCGGGTATGGCCGTTGGCGTAGTTGGAGGGTCGCCGGAACTCGGTGACACCGCCGCCCGGCGTCCATTTCAGCATGTGGTTGTTGGGGATGTCGCTCCACAGCAGGAAGTCCCCGTCGCAGAAGTAGACCGGCCCCTCGGCCCAGAGGGTGCCCGTGTAGAGCTTCTCCAGCTGGCAGTTGCCGTTGATGTAGTCGTTGAAGCGCTGATCGCGCGGATCGTATTCCGGGAACATGCCCCGCTCCTCCCCCAAACTTGCCGGGCATTCAGCGCCCCGTTCTTCTCCGGCAGTGTAGTCAAGGTAGCGCTAGCTGCCAATCAGTAGAACGACTTACGTGAGAAAGTGGCAACGCCGAGGCGGCCTGAAGCAAAGGAATCGACTCCAGGCCCTATTCAACCCAAAATAGCGCCTGACGGCGGACTGGCAGAGACGACGCGGGTCCCATCGATCGATCCGGACTCGGGTATCCAAAGTGACGGGGAACGGCCGTGAAGAGGATCCTATCCTGCCTGCTACTTGGCTTTTTCATCAGCAGTCTGGTTCCCGCAGCCGCGCAGGCCGGCCTCGTCGGCGACTCCCTGCAGGAAATAGGCGCCAACAAGCAGGTCCAGGAGGCCGGCGACGCCCTGCAGAACGCCTTCGTCGCCGTGGCGACCAAAGGCAAGGGAACGCGCGGCGCCGAAGGCGCGCTCGCCGAGCTGGCAACCAACTCCGGCGAGCTGATCTGCAACGCCTGGATCATCAGCTTCCGAACGCACATCCGCAACATGATCATCGAGGACGGCAACCTGAGCGGCGACGCGCAGATCCAGCATCAGCAGCTCATCCAGCAGGCCCAGCGCTTCGCCGACCAGCTGGAACGCGAATGCACCCGCGTCGGCCTGATCGGCCAGACGCCTGGCGGCGCCACCCCAGGCGGCGGCGCCGAAGAGGAAGACGAGATGCTGCCGGAGCCGGAGGTCGTCGACCATAGCATTCCGCGCCGCCCCGGCGAGACCGTCGCCGATGCGATCTGCCGGCTACGCTGCCAGCCCTATCTCGACCGGCTGGAAGAGCAGCAGCAGTGGCTGAGCGACCTCGAAGCGCGCGAACGAGCGGCGCAGCAGGACCTGGCGCAGAAGCAGGCCAGAACCGAGGAACTGCTGGCCGAGGCGCGCGCGCTGCAGAACGAACTCGACGGCCTGGAGCGGATCACCTCCGTTGCCTACAACGGCAACTGGAGCGCCGCACGCAAAAGCCAGTGGCGGAATGCGCAGACGCAGCGCGGCATCGTCGGCGCCAGGCTGAATGCCAAGCTCGAGGAGGTCGAACAGGCGGCAACGGCGGAGAACGCGGCGCGCGCGCACCTGGAAAGCGTTCAGAACAGTCTCGTCTACCAGCGCCGCGGCGTGGAGCGCGCTCAGCGGGCCTACGACGACTGCCTGCGCCGCTGCCTGCAGCAGGCCGCCGACGCCGGCGACCCCACGACCACGGTGTGCCCCGAGCCGGCAGCGCACAAGTCGGTGTCGGTAGGGCCAAACGACAAGGTGGGCTCGCGCGCACAGCTGGGCCAGGACATCAAGAAGTCGCTGGGTGGCGGCGGCGGCGTGGGCGGTCTGCTCGGCGGCGGCAGCAGCAGCACCTTCGGCAGCAGGAAGTCGAACCCGGTGCCCAACCGCGCCGGCGGCGGCAAGCAGCCGAAGACCCAGGACGACCCCATCGACGACGACGACAAGGTCGCCCAGGAAGTCGGCGACACCGAACTGGAGGCCGGCGCGATGCTGGTGAGCGACGGCCTGCTGGTCAGCGCCAACATCGAAGACTCCCCCGGGGACGGCACCTTCCAGGCTGTCTTCCTGGAAGACGGCAAGGGCCGGCGCATGACGCCCGACCGCTACGAGATCTATGACCTCTGGCGCGAGTGGACCCTCACCGTCTGGTGGACCTACGATCGCTGGGTCGACGGCCAGCACGTCGAGCACAAGGAAGGCGGCTGGTCGGAAAGCGGCCGCGAGACCGCGCAGATCGCCGCTCTGCAGCCCGGCAGCGCGCAGGAAGAAGGCGTTTGGAACCGTCTCGGCTTCTCCTCCGCCGCCAAGGGCGTACAGACCCTCGGCGCCCACTTCGCGCTCAAGCCGGAAGACCTGTCAGAGCCGGTCGACCTGGTGATCCATACCACCCTGCCGGAGGAAGACCCGGTGACCACCCAGCCGATGGTCTACCGCGTCTCCCTGGAGAACGGCTCGGAGGTGAAGTTGGACCCTGTGACAACCACTCTGGCGCAGGCCCGCGACTGCTATTAGAAGCAAGAGGATGCCGGTCCTCGTCCCAGATGTCTTCAACGATCCGATAGAGTACCTCCAGGCGGAGGCTGTTCTACGGCGTCTCTTCGACCGCATCAAATGCGAAGACTATCAGGGACCAATGTGGACCCGGTGGATGACGACCACCGGCAACGACGGCACCCGCTGCTACGATGACGGCTCGCCTGTCTATACGCAGTTCTGTGAAGCGCGAAAGAAGGGGATCGTGGTCTGGTTGCGGGATCCCGATGAAATGAAGGGATACGGCTTTCAGCCGGAAACATACCTTGAATGCTGCCTGCAGCTATGCGATCCGGATTTCGCCAAGATCGACAGCCTCGACATCTCCTGTGTGCTCTCAGACGAGAACCTAAAACGAACCGAGAGCCTTGTGCGCCTCTACATGGTCGATGATATCGCGCCGGACGCACTCACGGCTATCATTGAGGAACGCGGTCTCGGCTATCGCAACCGCAACGCACCAGGCTGAGGTCTTCCCAGATTGTCATCCCGGCCAAGCGAGCGCCAGCGAGCGCGAGCCGGGATCCATGGCAGAGGCCGGGCGCCAAGCCCAACCATGGACCCTCGGGTCAAGCCCGAGGGTGACAGTAGAGGGCGCGCAGGCAGGTGTGCGATCGCGGCGGCCGTTGAACTCAATCTCCGCGCAGCGGGCTGAGGTTTTCCAGGAACATCTCGGCGCAGGCGGTCCAGGAGTATTTGAGGGCGTGTTCGCGGCAGGTCTCGCGGGGCAACCTGATAGCCTCGTCCACCGCCAGGCCCAGGTCCTCGTTCAGCGCCCCGACGCCGGCGCCGTCGACAATGTCGAGCGGGCCCGGCACCGGATAGGCGGCGACCGGCAGGCCGCTTGCCATGGCTTCCAGCATCACCAGACCGAAGGTGTCGGTCCTGCTGGGGAAGACGAAGACGTCGCCGGAGGCGTAGTGCCCGGCCAGTTCCTCGCCCTGCTTGGCGCCGGCGAAATAGACCTCGGGGAACTCGGCCTGCAGATCGGCGCGCTGCGGCCCGTCACCCACCACCACCTTGGAGCCCTCCAGCGGTAATTCGAGGAATGCGCGGATGTTTTTCTCCACCGCGACGCGGCCGACATAGAGGTGGATCGGCCGCGGCAGGTCGAGGCCTTCCAGCGCCTTGGGCGCGTCGGGGCGGAACAACGCCGTATCGACGCCGCGGGTCCAGTCGACCAGGTTCTCGAAGCCCCGGGCCTCCAGTTCCCGCTTCATCGACTGCGTGGCCACCATGATCGCTTTGGACGGACGGTGGAACCAGCGCATGAAGCCGTAGCCCCAGGAGACCGGCACGGGCACGCGGGCGCTGAGGTACTCCGGAAAACGGGTGTGGTACGAGGTCGTGAAGGGCAGCCCGCGCTTCACGCAGTAGTTCCGCACCGCCAGGCCGATGGGGCCTTCCGTGGCGATGTGGATGGCGTCGGCGCCCAGCGCCGCGATGCGTTCGGCCATGCCGAGGCCGGGCAGGATCGCCAGCGGGATCTCCGGGTAGGAAGGACAGGGGAAGGTGCGGAACTGGTCGGGGCAGACGACCTCGAAGACGTGGCCCCGGGCTTCCAGCTCCTCGCGCACGCGGTTCAGGGTCCGCACCACGCCGTTGATCTGCGGGGTCCAGGCGTCGCTCGCCAGCAGGATTTTCATGGGTTTCAAGCGGCCACCGTGACCGGTTCCAGCATCGGGAAGGCGCGCAGCTCCGCCCAAGGCAGGATTTCCAGCCGGCCGTCCAAATGCTCGACCAGGGCGGTGCAGCTCTCCACCCAGTCGCCGTCGTTGATGTAGAGGATGCCGTCGATGAGGCGCATCTCGGCCAGGTGGATGTGGCCGCAGACCACACCGTCGACGCCGTGGCGCCTGGCCTCGTCCACCACCGCCTCCTCGAAGTTGCTGATGAACTGCACCGCGTTCTTCACCCGGTGCTTCAGGTAGGCCGAGAGCGACCAGTAGCCGAAGCCCAGCTTGCGGCGCAGGTAGTTGAACCAGGTGTTGACGTGCAGCATGGTGACATAGGCCCAGTCGCCCAGCAGCGCCAGCCAGCGCGCGTACTTCACCACGCCGTCGAACTCGTCACCGTGGATCACCAGCAGGCGCTTGCCGTCGGCGGTCTCGTGGATCGCGTCTTTCTGCACCTCGACGCCGCCGAAGTGGCCGCCGAGATAGTCGCGCAGGAACTCGTCGTGGTTGCCGGGCACGTAGATGAGGCGCATGCCCTTGCGCACCTTGCGCAGCAGCTTCTGCACCACGTCGTTGTGCGCCTGCGGCCAGTACCAGGTGCGCTTCAGGCGCCAGCCATCGACGATGTCGCCGACCAGGTACATGGTCTCGCAGTCGGTATGCTTGATGAAGTCCAGCAGGTAGTCCGCCTTGCAGCCCCGCGTCCCCAGATGGATGTCGGAGATGAAGATCGTGCGGTACCGCGCAGGACGCGAATAAGGCGCCAGGCCGTCCATGGTTCGACTCCGCAGACATCGGGAAGACCACCAAAAGAGG